>CAZIMB010000004.1:0-66122 GCA_964540275.1 uncultured Nitrospirota bacterium
TATTAATATAAAAACATTTGATATGCCCCTTTTGGATCAACCAACATTAGATAAACAAACAAATGATGATATGGAGGGAAAGGAGCAAGAAGAAGCCATTTCTTATAAAATTGAGGCTATAGAAAGAGAGGCCTACGAAAGAGGTTTTGAGTCAGGAGAAAAGGCAGGATTTTCCCTTGGAGAGGAAAAGGCAAAGGTCTTGATTGATAGGGTAGAAGCGCTAATCAGAGAACTGATAACAGCAAAAGAAATGATAATAAAGGAGCTTGAACCCCAGATTTTAGAAGTCGCTGTTAGTATAGCAAGAAAAATAATCCTGAAGGAATTAACCTTAAATCCTGAGACTATTATAGAAATTACTAAAGAGGCTATAATGAAACTTGAAAGAACTGGACCGATAACCATAAGGATAAATCCTTTATTATATGATCTTTTTATGAAACATAAACCAGAACTTCTTAATATACATCCTGATATAATCTATGATGTTGACCCATCCTTGTCAAAATTCAGTTCTGTTGTTATGGGACCTGTTGAAGAAGTAATAACAGATATAGATGAACAGCTAAGGGCATTAATAAGGGAAATAGCTGAAAAGTCAATACAATGATGTCAGAAAGGTCAATCAATTTAGCTCCCTATATAAGCGCTATATCATCCACCGAACCTATGAAGGTTTATGGAAGGGTGACAGAGATAACAGGAATTATTATTAAGGTAACAGGTATAAAGGCAGGCATTGGTGAGTCATGCAGGATATTTTCTGAAAATGGAGCCATAATTGATGCTGAGGTAGTTGGCTTTAAGGATGGCAAGGTTTTATTAATGGCTGTGGGAGATATCGGTGATATAAGATTGGGTAGTCGTGTCTTATCAACTGGCAAAAGGGCATTCGTAAGGGTATCTCCCCAACTTATAGGACGAGTTTTAAATGACAAAGGTGAGCCAATAGACGGTGGACCGTTGATTAGGGGAGTTGATTATCCTCTATTTTCTTCGGTTCCCAATCCATTAAAGAAAAAAAGGATCTCAGAACCAATTGATCTCGGAATAAGGGCTATTAATGGTCTGCTCACATGCGGTAAAGGACAGAGAATAGGAATAATGGCAGGTTCTGGGGTTGGTAAGAGCGTGCTTCTTGGAATGATATCGAGATATACAGAGGCATCAATTAATGTTATTGCATTGATAGGTGAAAGAGGAAGAGAGGTGAGGGAATTTATTGAAAAGAATCTTGGCAAAGAAGGTATGAAAAAATCTGTTGTTGTTATCTCTACTTCTGATCAACCGCCACTTTCAAAGGTCAGAGCTGCAATGGTTGCAACATCAATTGCAGAATATTTTAGAGATAGAGGAGAGAATGTTCTTTTATTGATGGACTCCCTTACGAGGGTTGCTCAGGCGCAAAGGGAGATAGGACTTGCTATTGGAGAGCCTCCCACCTCAAAGGGCTATACACCATCAGTATTTGCCCTTTTGCCAAAACTTCTTGAAAGGGTTGGACTTTCAGAAGGAGAAGGTAGCATTACAGGCATTTATACTATCCTTGTTGAAGGTGATGATATGATGGAGCCTGTTGCAGATGCCTCAAGGGCTATCCTTGACGGCCACATTGTCTTATCAAGAGAGCTTGCAATGGAAAATCATTTCCCAGCAATAGATATTTTACAGAGCATAAGCAGAGTAATGCCAGACATAGTTGATCAAAAACATAGAGAATATGCATCAAAGTTTGTAGAGATGTTAGCTACATATAAGAAGTTTGAGGATATGATAAATCTTGGGGCTTATAAACATGGGACAAATCCTGATCTCGATCTTGCTATATCAATGATTGAAAAATTAAGGGGTTATTTAAGACAGGATATGCATGAAATCAGAGATTTCGGTGACAGTATACAAGGTCTTTATTTTTTATTTGATGAAAGGAGCTAACATGCAAAACAAAATATTAACACGCATTATCAATATAAAAGATATTGAAAAGGAGCAGCTTGAACTCGAGGTTAACAAAAAAATGAATGCACTTAATGAGGAACAAAAAAAACTCGGTTCATTAAAAGAAAAAATGGAAGAGACTATCTATGAATTAACTAATATGAATACCGAGGGGGAATTAAATATTAGTAGAATTGATTTTTTTTATACGCATCTTTCTGATCTTAAAAACCAGATAGAGAGTCAGAAGAAAAATATTTTGAAAAAAAAGGAAGATCTTGAAGAGAAGCAGTCAGCAATGTTAGAGGCTTATAAAGAAAAAAGACTTTTAGAGATATTTAGAGATAAGATGTTTAGTGAAGAGATAAGAAATACATTAATTAAAGAACAAAAAGAGATGGATCTTAGCTTTCTTTTAAAAAGGTTGCGTTAATGAAGACTAATAATAAAGGACTTAGAAAAATCTTATGGGGTAAGAATTATACCTTAAAGAATGGAGACGATAGAAAGGTGATCAATTTTTTTTGGATACATGTTTTTTTTCTATTTATTCTCTCAATGCCTTTCATTTTATCTCCTGCAATGGCATCTCAGGACGAGATTTTAAGATTTATTGAGACCAAGCAAAAAGAAATTAGAGAGAAAGAGGAAGCGATTAAGATAGAGGAAGAAAGACTGAATATACTAAAAAAAGAAATTGAAGAAAAGATGGAGAACTACAAAAGGCTTTTAAACCAGATAGAAGAGGTATTGAAAAGGATCGAACAGATTAACGACGAAAAGCTTAATAAAGTTGTTAAGACCTATGAGTCTATGTCTCCTGAGGATGCTGCAGCCAGACTTTCTATGCTTGAAGATAAGATTGCTGTAAGCATACTTGTTAAAATGAAAGATAAAAAGGCATCTGCTATAATTGCTGCACTGGAGCCAAGGAAGGCAGCATCAATTACAGAGAAGATGGCAAACTTTGTGAAAAATTTTCCTATTAGGTGAAATCTTTTCCTTAAAATTCACGCCCAATAGGCCTCTCAATGCATTTAACCAAAAATGAAATTTAAATATCAGATAAACCTTACAATTATAGTACATTTTTTACAATCTTTACCTTCCCTTTAAACCCATTTAAATACCTACAAATCACCTAATACTTAATATGGTGTTTATTACCTAATATTAAGTGTAACTCTAACTAAAATTAAATTATTTTGGTTTGTAGTAAACGTGGAAAGGAAATGAGAGATTTTGGCATGTATATTGATTAATATTTTTGCATGGATATATTGATTCCTAATAATTTGGAAAATGCAACTAAGAAATCCCTTTTTGCAATAGAAGGATTGCTTGGGGCATCAGGCCATCATAAAATGGTCTTTGCCGATCTTATAAAGTTTATATCAGATACCACCAAAGATCTTGAGATAATCGAGTCCCATAATATCCAAGTAAGTAATGTGAACAATGACTCTACAAATCCTACGTTTTTACTGGCGCAAGGATTTAGTGAATCTTCTGATACGAAATCTTTGCCTGAGGATATAACTGCCAGTATAGCATTAAATTACTTTAGTACCCAAACAAGCAAAGCTAATAATGACTTGATAAATCCTGCATTTTTACAGGGGCATGAATTTAATGAATCTTCTGATTTACTGGCGCAAGGATTTAGTGAATCTTCTGATACGAAATCTTTGCCTGAGGATATAACTGCCAGTATAGCATTAAATTACTTTAGTACCCAAACAAGCAAAGCTAATAATGACTTGATAAATCCTGCATTTTTACAGGGGCATGAATTTAATGAATCTTCTGATAGGAAATCAAGACCTGACAAAATAAATGAAAATAAAGAATTAAATAACTTTTATCAAGAAGAGGCATATCCACACTTAACAGAACCGATTGCTTTAAACAAGACAGAAAATACCGATTTAGGCAGTAGAGAGCCTGATAAAATGAGTGAACAGATTCAACAAGGCACTTTTTTGATTTATGTTAATGAAGAGAAGGATTCTAAGTTGTTTAGAAAAGATGGCTTAATGAAATCATTTGAGCCGATCACAAAAATACCAATAAGAGACAAAGAAGTATTTTTAGATCAAGCATCTTTATCTTATAAAAATGAAATGGGCCATTATAAGATATCTGAACATGTATTAGAGTTGACTAATAAGAGGAATGAAAGCAATGTAGCTATAGCCCAAAATGGTGAGAAAATCATGGACCAAAGACATATCAAAAACGAGAATTTAATAAGTTTATCATTTATCAGGAAGCTGGGAAACAGCAATTATTTTGTTGGGGATATAGAACAGGAAATCATTGATGTGAAATATGTATTAAAGGTAGCGAATCCTAAAATAGACAACAATCATACATCATCAAATCAAGGGGATTTTATATTCAATGATATTTCGGATACCAGAATAATTAAACAACAAGAGATTAATACCCAATCCTATAAATTAGAGCTGAATTTCAAGGAGATTTCAGAGCTTGCATCAACTCAAATAAAAGATACTGAATACCCTCAAAAGCCTTCTGATGGTTTAAGAACAAATAACCACAACATTGCTTTACATTTAGAAGGCATGAACAAGAATATTGTAGAGGGTCCCAGAATTGCGCTTCAAGATATAACATTACCAAAAGAGACATTAAAGACATTTGAAAATCTATTTGTCACAACAAAAAATAATAGCTCATCAATAAATATATCCCTGAACACAAATGATATTGGAATTCTTGATATTGAGCTTGTATTAGAGAAGGGCGTTATTAATGGCCATATCAATACAACCGATAATATTGGCAAAGAGTTAATAGAAAGAAATCTCTACAGGATTATAGACAGCCTTACAAGAGAGGGGCTTAATATAGGAGGATTCTCGGTATCTTTAAGGCATAAGGGTGAGGGGTTCAGTGAAAACAGGGGCAATCAGGAGATTATTAAAAGAGACAATTTAATTAAGGATATTGATAGCCCTGCATATTATTTAAAACAGGGTATTATCAATATATTTGTATAGAAAGGAGGATTGGAAATGGAAATATTAAATGTAGCAAGCAGTGGTTCAGCAGGTGTTAATAAAGACAAGAGGGTGCTTGGAAAGGATGATTTTTTAAGGCTATTTACATCGCAACTTAAGTACCAGGATCCGCTCAAACCTCTTGAAAGCACAGAATTTACAGCACAGATGGCTCAATTCAGTTCACTTGAGCAACTCTTTAATCTTAATAACAATGTTGAGAGAATGATTGTATTTCAACAATCCCTTAATAATGGAATAGCCACGAGCCTGATAGGAAGAACCGTAATGACTCATGATAATGTTACATCTAAGGTAACAGGGATTGCCTTTGATAATGGAATAACATATCTTATGCTTGAGGATGGGAAAAGGACTACCCTTAGCCAAATTAAAGAGATAAAAGGATAAATTTTAATATAAAAACAAAAGGAGGATCTAAATATGTTGACATCACTTTTTACAAGTATTAGTGGAATGAAGGCAAATGGTATAGCCCTATCCGTAATAGGAGACAATATTGCTAACATGAACACCGTAGGGTTTAAGGCAAGTAGGGTGACCTTTGGAGATGTTATGAGCCAGACATTAACAAGCGGAACCAGTTCATCCCAGGTTGGAAGGGGTGTATTTATGAGTGATATCTCACCATTATTTACACAGGGGTCATTTGAAAGTACAGGTAATGGACTGGATATGGCAATTGATGGAGATGGATTTTTTATAGTAAAGGATAAATCTGGCATATATTATACAAGGGCAGGACAATTTACATTAAATAAGGATGGTTTCCTTATAAATCCTGACGGACTTAGGGTACAGGGTTATCAGTATACAACAGGTGGACAGCTTACAGGTATATTGGGTGATATAGATGTTTCCCAGTTTAATAATTCTACATTACCCACAGCAAATATTGATCTATCAATAAACCTTGATTCAAGGGCAACTATAATATCGCCTCCTGGTTTTGATATTAATAATCCAGATAGGACATCTAATTTCTCAGTCACAACAACTGCATATGATTCACTTGGCAATGCAAGGAATATAACCATATATTTTACAAAGACATCAGGCTATGACTGGCAGTGGAATGCAGTTGTAAGTGCAAATGATTCAGCAAGTGGCAATACAGAGATTCAGGCGTCAGGCACAATGACATTTGACAGCACAGGCGCTCTGATTAGCCTTACTTCCGATACAGGAACTGTATCAGGCACATCTACAAGTGAGTTGTTTAATTTTGGTGGAGGTGCAACAGCAAATCAAAATATAAGTATTAATTTTCAGAACTTTACACAGCTTGCCTCTGAGTCAGCTACATTGTTTCAGGGGCAGGATGGATTCCCTGCAGGTACAATCAAGGGGCTCTCGGTGAGTCAAGATGGTGTTATCTTCGGCATATTTACCAATGGTCAGATCAAGCCTATTGCACAGCTTGCTATAGCAAAATTTATGGCACCTACCCAGCTTATAAAGTTTGGCAAAAATCTTTATGCTGAATCCTTTGAATCAGGACATGCCTTATATGCTACACCTAATAATTCAGGACTTGGAAGGGTAATATCAAACTCCCTTGAACTAAGCAATGTAGATCTTGCTGAGGAATTTGTAAGGATGATAACTGCCCAGAGGGGATTTCAGGCAAACTCAAGAATAGTTACAACCACAGATGAACTAATGCAGGAGCTCGTAAATCTCAAGAGGTAAGATTATAAATGTAAAGCATCCCAAATTTTGTAATAGGGCATAAGATTTAATTAAAGCAAGTATCTTCATGACCGTCCTTTAAATAAAATTTACAATCCCCCTCTTTGAAAAAGAGGGGGATTCCCCTTAATTCCCTATCTTTTTATTCCAATCGCTTTTTGTTAAAGGAATTGGGTATAATCTAACATATCAAAACTGGAGGGTTTTATGAATAGGGACTTAAAGATTTATCATAAGCTTATCCTTCTTATATTTTGCGTTCTATTGTTTTTTATAAATTCATGTGGCAAAAAAGAGATCAAGACTGTCTCAGAGGATTCAAGGATAGCTATAGAGGCTATAGGTATCATAGAAAAAATAAAGGGGGCGTATCTAAAAAATGATATTTCCACAATAGAAGCCAATACTACAAAAGATGGCTTTAGGTCTATTAGAAGTGTATTAAAGGGTTTTGACAGTGCTGATCTTTCCTTTCAGCCAGCATGGGTAGAGATACAAAAGGATGTGGTTTATGTAAACATTTCATGGAAGGGTAGATGGAAAAGGGGAGGAAAAACAACAGATGAAAGGGGAATGGCTATCTTTGCCCTGAAAGGTATGCCCCTTAAGGTTGATAATATACTTAGGGCAAATCCTTTTATATATCCTGAATAATCATTATGGATATTATAAAAACTGATTTTCTTGTTATTGGAAGCGGTGTAGCAGGACTAAGGGCTGCTATAGAGCTTGCAAAATATGGAAATGTAATAGTTGTTACAAAGGATATTCCTACCGAAAGCAGCACAGAATATGCCCAAGGAGGGGTTGCTGTTGCCTTAAGTGATGAAGATGAGATAGCTATACATTTTGACGATACAATAAAGGCAGGGGATGGTCTTTGCAGGGAGGAGGCAGTAAAGATCCTTGTTGAAGAAGGACCTGCAAGGATTTTAGAGCTTATAGATTGGGGTGCTGAATTTGATAGGGAAGGTACAAAACTATCTTTTGGTATAGAGGCAGCTCATTCAAGGAGAAGAATACTTCATGCACATGGTGATTCCACTGGAAAGGAGATTGAAAGGGTCCTAATAAACAGAGTCAAGACATTAAAAACTGTTCAGAGGATGCAATTTTGTACAGCCGTTGACCTTATTTTAGAAGATGGAAGGTGTTATGGCGCCTATACATTAAAGGATTCAAATTTTTTTGCCATATGTGCAAAGGCTACATTGCTGGCAACAGGAGGGGCAGGACAGGTATTTTCAAGGACGACAAATCCAGCAGTTGCAACTGGTGATGGCATGGCTATTGGGTTCAGGGCTGGTGCCATATTGGAAGATATGGAGTTTGTACAGTTTCATCCTACTGTCCTTTTTGCTCCCTCTGCACCTCAGTTTCTTTTGACAGAGGCTATGAGAGGAGAGGGTGCAATATTAAGAAATGTATTTAAGGAACCCTTTATGAAAAATTATCACCATGATGCAGAATTAGCACCGAGAGATATTGTTTCAAGGGCCATCATATCAGAAATGGTAAAGACAGAAAGTAGCTATGTTTATCTTGACCTCAGGCATTTAAATCAAGAGTTCACAAAAAGAAGATTTCCAAGGATATATTCTACATGTCTTAAGTACAACATAGACATTACAAAGGATTTAATACCTGTATCGCCTGCAGCCCATTATATAATGGGAGGTATAAAGACCGATATATATGGCTGTACGGGTATTGAAGGATTATATGCAGCTGGTGAGGTGGCATGCACTGGAGTTCATGGGGCAAATAGGCTTGCAAGTAACAGTCTTCTTGAAGGACTTGTCTATGGATACAGGGCAGGAAGGTCAGCACTTGATCAGATTAATGTAAGGCAGGAGACAAGAGATTCCCAGATTAAAGAGATATTTAATAATAAATATTCTTATCGCCTAAGTCCCTTTGAGATGGAAGAGATAAGAAAGGATATTAGAAGGATTATGTGGGAAAAGGTTGGTGTAATAAGATGTAGTGAGTCTCTCAATGAGGCAAAGGAGAGATTAAAAAAATGGGATTATATATTAGATATGGATTTTAATACAAGGCAAGGTCTTGAGTTAAAGAATATTCTTACAGTTTCTTTTATAATTACAGAGGCAGCTTTGCATAGAAAAGGAAGTGTAGGTGCTCACTACAGGTCTGATTTTAAGGATAGGGGAGATGACTGGCAGAGGCATATTAAGATCCAAAAAACAGAAAAATGGATGAGGGTGATATAAATGAGAAAGGCAAAGATAGTCTGCACACTGGGACCTGCTTCAATAAATAGAAAAATTATCAGTGAGTTGATAAGAAATGGAATGGATGTGGCGAGATTGAACTTTTCACACTCGGATCATGAAACACATCAAAGGGTTTCACAAATTGTTAGAGAGGAATCTGAAAGACAAAAAAAGATAGTCTCTATCCTCCAGGATCTGCAGGGTATAAAAATAAGGATAGGAAATGTTATAGGTGGGCAGGTAATGTTAGAGACAGGCAAGGAAGTTTTTCTTTATCCAGGTATAAAGGACAGTAATGATGAATCTATTTATATATCATATCCTGCCTTGTTAAAAGATGTATATGAGGGTCACACAGTACTTATTGACGATGGTTTAATAAAATTAAAAGTAATTGGCAGGACAAATAAGGCATTAAAGGCAAAGGTTATAGAAGGCGGTATATTAAGGACAAAAAAGGGTGTTAATTTGCCTGACTCAAAGACAACCTTGCATGCCTTTACGGATAAAGATAAAAAGGACCTTGAATTTGGCCTTAAGATTGGTGTTGATTATGTTGCTATTTCCTTTGTCAGAAGGGCACAAGATATAGATATTATAAAGAGGTGGGCTAAGAAAAGGGGGCTAAAATTACCGCCCCTAATAGCCAAGATAGAAAAACCAGAGGCATTGGATAATATAGAGGAGATTATGGATATTTCTGACGGAATAATGGTAGCAAGGGGAGACCTAGGGGTAGAAATGGCAACAGAAAAGGTGCCACTGATACAGAAGATGCTAATAGACCTTGCTAATAAAAAAGGAAAGATAGTTATTACTGCTACACAAATGCTTGAATCAATGACACAACACACAAGACCAACAAGGGCTGAAGCCACGGATGTTGCAAATGCTGTTCTTGACGGAACAGATGCACTAATGCTTTCAGCAGAGACTGCAATGGGCAGGTATCCTATTGAGTCATTGAAAATGATGGATACTATAATTCGTTATACAGAGAAAAATCTTTATAATAAGATACAATCATCCTATCAATTGGGAAATACCTTTCCAGAGGCTATTGCTGATATAGCTTGCAGGGCATCTATTAATCTTGGGGCTAATGCAATAGTAGTTTTTACCCATTCTGGTTTCACAGCAAGACTGATATCTAAGATGAGACCTAATGTGCCTGTAATCGCCTTTACCCCTGATGCTATTGCCTTAAGGTCAATACCTATTTTTTGGGGTACCATTCCTAACCTTATTACTAAGGTTAATATCCTTGAAGAGGAATTTATCTCAGAGGCTGAAAAAATACTTATAGAAGATGGATTATTGAAGAAAGGTGATATTATTGTGCTTGCCGCAAGTTCCCCTTTTCTTGGGAAACCTAATGTGATAAGATTACATAAGCTTTAAGATAATGCGAGAGAGGGGAGTTGAACCCCTACGGTTGCCCACTGGATCCTAAGTCCAGCGCGTCTGCCAGTTCCGCCACTCTCGCTTAGTAAAATTTTAGAGTATTTTATTATATTTGGTCAAACCATAATCTATAAAAGCACCTATGGCGTGAAAGCCTTTAGACCAGCACTTGAAGTAACATTATCTTGTTTCCCACATTAAATGATATATTAAAGTGTTTGGGCATTAATATCTACCTCTGCCCAGCTTTTTCCCAATCCAATATTTACCTTAAGAGGCACTGATAATTTCATAGCATTTTCCATTTCATACTTTATAACTTCCTTTGCTATTTCAATCTCATCTTCTGGTGCCTCGAACAAAAGCTCATCGTGTATCTGTAAAACCATTTTTGTTTTTAATCCCTCTTTATTTAATCTATCCCAGACATTTATCATAGCAATCTTTATGAGGTCTGCTGCTGTTCCCTGAATAGGGGTATTAATAGCAAGTCTTTCAGCCTGCTGTCGTATATTCTGATTTAGACTATTGATTTCAGGGATCTGTCTTTTTCTACCCATTAAAGTAGATACATAACCAAGGGTCTTTGCTGATTTAACGGTTTTTTCTATATATGTTTTGACAGATGGATGTTTTTTAAAATAGCTCTCGATGAAAAGTGCCGCTTCCTTTTGTGATATGTTGAGGGATTCGGATAAACCAAATGGACTTATGCCATAGACTATTCCGAAGTTTACTGTCTTTGCAACCCTTCTCATCTCCTCTGTCACGGATTCTAATGGTATGCCGAATATTTCTGATGCAGTCCTTGAATGAATATCAATGTCTTTATTAAATGCATCAATTAATCCCTTATCGCCACTTAAATGTCCCAACACCCTTAATTCTATCTGGGAATAATCAGCAGAGATAAGGACAGAACCCTTATCAGCAATAAATGCCTCTCTGATTCTTGATCCCCATTGCCCGCGCACAGGTATGTTCTGTAGATTTGGTTCGCTGCTACTTAACCTGCCTGTTGCTGTAACAGTCTGATTGAAAGAGGTGTGTATCCTGCCTGTTCTTTTATTTATTAATTTCGGAAGCGTATCAACATATGTTGTTTTTATTTTATATAAAGTTCTGTAATTAAGGATCTCTCTTGGAAGTTCATGTTTTTTAGCCAGTTCTTCTAATACATCCATCCCTGTTGAGTAGCCTGTCTTTGTCTTTTTTCTTGGCTCTAATCTCAGTTTTTCAAATAGTATTATGCTGAGTTGTTTGGGGGAATTTATATTAAATCTTTCACCTGCAATATTGTAGATATTGGATTCAATGTTTTTCAGGTAGCTTTCCAGTTCTATTGATAACTTATGTAATCTATTAGAGTCAACTTTAATTCCCCTGTTTTCCATATCTGAAAGCACATAAATTAAGGGCATTTCTATATCAAAGTAAAGTTTTTCAAGGTTTTCCTCTTTTAATCTTTTAAAGAGAATGTCTTTTAATTCCATTGCTAGCAATGCATCTTCAGCAGCATATGGGGTTGCTTCTTCTATTGGAATGTCAGCGAAGGATGTCCTATTGCCAAGGACCTCATTGAATCCCTTTTTTTTATGAGAGAGATATTCAAGGGCAACATCCTCAAGGCTATGATCAGGCTTATTAGGATTTAAAAGATAAGATAAGACCATTGTATCATAAAGTGTGCCTTTTACATTTATGCCTTCCTGTCTGAGGATCAGTATATCATATTTAAGATTATGCCCTATCTTTGAAATAGATTTGTCTTCAAAAATATCCTTCAGAATGGTAAGTGCATCACTTATATTTTGTCCAAGAGTGTGTCTTATTGGTATATAATAAGCCCTATCCTTTTCAAAACATAAGGATATTCCAACAATAGTATCCGATAAGGGATCTCTACCTGTTGCCTCTATATCAAAGGAAAATTGTTTTAGTAATGGTTCTTCTGCCTGTTCTGCATCATAATCTCCAGATTGTTCTATAAAAGCAGAGTTATTTGATTTATCAAATAAAGAAAATTGTTTCATCCTCTCCCTTTCAACTAAATATAAAGAATAGTAAAAAGGTAATAATTATGCCTATAAAACCACCAATGATAACCTCCAATGGGGTATGAACTTTAATTGTAACCCTGCTTTGTGCAATAAACGAGGCAAGTATAAAACTTAATATTGAGGCTATGAGGCTCTCTGTAATATATGTTATAGCCGTCCATACAGAAAAGGCTACCGCAGAATGTCCACTTGGCATGCCACCACGCAAGGGATGTCCCTTTCCTGAATATGCCTTTAGTATTATTACAAGAATAAGGACTACTATAAGAGAGACAACAGCAATTCCTTCTTTAGGCTGTTTTGCAATATACAATCCCCTTTCAAAAACCTTAGTTATATAGGGAAAGATTATAAAGAAACCGAGGACTGCAGCGCCAAAGGCAGTTATTAAAACAGCACCAGCAGCTACATCCTTTGCAATCCTTGCCTTTTCACTACGATCAGGTGAGACCATATCAACCACATATTCAACAGCAGTATTCAGCATTTCTGCTAATAGGACAAGGATAACAGCGATTGCTATGATAAGAAAATCAATCCTATCAATACCGAGCAGATAACTTAAAACTAATACTGCAGAAGCAGTGTATAAATGATATCTTAGATGTCTTTCTGTCTTTGCAGCATGAAGTATTCCTTCTATTGCATTATTTGCACTTTCTATCCAATTTCTTAAGGGCATAATTTAGGCTAATCTTTACCTTTTTGTTTGCCTCCCTTGTCTTTATCCTTATTTTTACCCTTTTCTTTTATCATTTCTTTTTCTATAGATCTTTTTGAATCAGTATCACTGCCTTTTTCTTTTTTTATATTTTCATTAATCTCAATAAATTCCTTTCCCTTTGACCTCATCTCTATAATAGCTTCTGGGGGATATTTATGATGGGTTGAGATAAACCTTAGATTAACTAAATTTATTATATCTTCATCATCAAGAACTATCCTTTTCCATTCTTTTCTTGGTTTGTTTTTATAATAACCATATGCCTTTCCATAGGGTGGGCCATGAACCTTTTTAACGGGGATATATAGTATTTCAGGGCTAAGTCTATAATGTAGCATAATATTCATCCAAGTCATATTTCTTAATCTCATATCTATTATTACCTCAGGTGATACCCTTGCCCTTTGAGCAATAAAAAGCACTACAGGTATTTCATAATAGGGTATGCCTCTTTCTTTAATAATAATGATATCACGCTGGGGTATTCTGTAATAATCTCCAATAGCAATATAAAAACCTCGTAAGCCTTCATCACTTATAGATATACCAATATCTAGTGATGATGCATCAGAGTTATTAATGGAAAGGGATAAAATTAAAAATAAACTCGCTATGATTAATAGTATTTTGCGCATAATATCTCCTTGTTTTTTATTTTCTTTTCTTAATTATATCACATAAATCTTAATAAGCACCTAATACAAATTTTGATTAATACGAAATCCTATTTCTAATCCGTAATCAAGTAAAGAAGTCATAGCTCAAAGCCCTTTGAAGATGTTTGTTTGTATGCAAATAAACAAATTTTTTGTTGACGGTTATGCAGAAAACAAGATAATTACATTTCAGATTCTGGTTTAATGTCTTTTAGCCAAAGATGTTTTGTATATGCAAATGTTTCTTTACGGATTATAGTATTGTCAATACTAAATCAGTAAGGATATAATATTTCAACTGAATATATTTGGCATTTGCACAAACTCTTCTTAATTTAATACATTTATACCTGTATACCTGGCAAATATTTTACCTGCTTTGTCAGCAAGTTTTATAATTAAGTATAATATTTTTGGTTAATATAGTGTTAGACAATTATGCCATAGGCTAAAGGGATTTGGGTTTAATTTATTATTATGGAGGGTCATATGACAATTACAGAAAAGATACTCGCGGTACATGCAGGGAAAAAAGAGGTGTCAGCAGGGGAATTGATTAATGCAAAGGTTGACATGGTCCTAGCTAATGATATAACAGCGCCAATTGTTATACAGGAATTTAAGAAGATAGGCATAAAAGAGGTATTTGATAAAGATAGGGTAGCCTTTATTCCTGATCATTTTGCCCCTCAAAAGGATATAAAAGCTGCTGAACAATGCAAGATGTTAAGGGAATTTTCTAAGGATTATCATCTTGGCCTTTACTTTGAGATTGGTAGGATGGGAATAGAGCATGCATTATTGCCAGAACAGGGGCTTGTTGTTCCAGGCGATCTGGTCATAGGCGCTGATAGTCATACATGTACTTATGGCGCCCTCGGCGCATTTGCTACAGGAGTTGGTTCTACAGATGTTGCTGCTGCTATGGCAACTGGTGAGTGTTGGTTTAAAGTGCCTGAATCAATGAAATTTATTTATTATGGAAGGCTTAATAAATGGGTTGGAGGTAAAGACCTAATACTTCATACTATAGGTGATATTGGTGTTGACGGTGCCTTATACAGGGCAATGGAGTTTGAGGGAGAGACTATCAGAAAACTCCCTATGCATGGAAGACTTACAATGTGTAATATGGCTATAGAGGCTGGGGCGAAAAACGGAATAATAGTGCCTGATGATATTACCGAAGAATATGTAAAGGGACGTGCAAAAAGACCCTATAAATTTTACACATCAGATCCTGATGCAAATTATGTAGAGATAAGGGAGTATGATTGTTCAAAGATACCTTTAACGGTTTCTTGTCCCCATTTGCCTTCAAACACAAGACCTGCTACAGAATTATTTGAAATAACCATTGATCAAGTGGTCATAGGCTCATGCACAAATGGAAGGCTTGAGGATCTTCGGGAGGCAGCAATGGTAATTAAGGGGCGAAAGGTAAATCCAAATGTCAGGATGATTGTGATTCCTGCTACTCAGCAGATATACAAAGAGGCGATGAAGGAGGGATTGTTAGATATCTTTATAGATGCTGAGGCTGTAGTTTCTACGCCAACCTGTGGTCCATGCCTCGGGGGGCATATGGGTATACTTGCAAAAGGTGAAAGGGCTATTGCAACTACAAATAGAAATTTTGTTGGCAGGATGGGACATCCAGAGAGCGAGGTGTATCTTTCTAATCCTGCTGTTGCTGCAGCATCAGCAGTGCTTGGAAGGATAGGTGTTCCAGAGGAACTTGGGCTTTAGTTTACTATTATGGGAATTGAAGATAGATTAAGGGATTTGGGCATTGCCCTGCCAGAGGCACCTCGCCCAGTTGGCTCCTATATCCCCTGTGTAGAAACAGGAAATCTCTTATTTTTAAGTGGTATTTTACCATTAAGAGAGGGAAGGCTTATAAGAACAGGAAGGGTAGGAGAAACTGTATCAATACAAGAAGCTCAGGAGGATGCAAGACAAGTTGTTATTAATTGCCTTTCTATTATTAGGTCTCATCTTGGAAGCCTTGATAGGATAAAGAGGTGCATAAAGCTAAATGGATATGTAGCATCATCAAATGATTTCATAGAACAGCCAAAGGTCCTTAACGGAGCCTCCGATCTACTATTTGAAATATTCGGTGAGGCAGGCAGGCACGCAAGATCAGCAATTGGTGTGGCTGTCCTTCCACTTAATGCACCCGTTGAGATTGATTTCATCTTTGAGATTGCCTTTTAATCTCTTATTAAAAAGGGGAGATTTATCTCCCCTTTTTTTAGCAACCTTCAATAGCCTTTTTCTTCTTTGGTGCTTCCGATGGTGTTGCAGCCTTTAAAGACTTGATATAGGCAACGATATCCTTCATTTGATCAGAATTTGGATCAATAGCCTTGCCCTTATTTGCCATTTCAATGCATAAATTTACTGCCTCTTCAAGGCTCTTTACTGTCTTGCCCATGATCTTGAACTCTTTCTTATCAGCAGATTTTTCTAATCCCTTACCACCTGGGTGACAGGAGTTGCATGACTTTCCTGCTGTACCTCCCGCGAACTTAGGATCATTAAAAAGGGCCTTACCCCGCTCTTCGGGTAAGTGCTTTGCTGCATATACAACTGGGGTTATCAACGCAAGTGCTACAATTAAAATTATTAATATCTTTAATGCCTTCATTTTATCACCTCCTTTCTCCATTTAGGATTTTTGGGGATTTTCTGCAAGACTCTGCAGAAAAAATTTGCATATAGTCAAATTATATCACATATTATATAACATAAAGAATAATTTTGATTTTGTTGACCAAACAATAATTTATATCTGCTCGATTAAAGTTAAAGAGGATATTACTCATTAAGGAAGATGATTTGATATTTATGTATAATATTTTATGATTGATTTTTTGAGAGGTGTTCATCCCATATATCAGGTGATTATTGCTACTTGTTTTACATGGATTGGTGCTGCCTTTGGTGCTGCAATGGTCTTTTTTATAAGAGAGGATATTAATAAAAAATTTCTTGATGGCATGCTTGGGTTTGCAGCAGGCGTAATGATATCAGCAAGCTATTTTTCTTTGATTGCCCCTGCTATAGAAATGTCATCTCACATGGATGTGCCTGAATGGTTTCCTCCTTCTATTGGTTTTCTTATGGGTGCAATTTTTTTGAGGATAATTGATAGAATACTTCCACATCTTCACAGAGGACTTCCTATAGATAGTGCCGAAGGGATAAAGACATCATGGAGACGAACAACCCTTCTTATTATGGCAGTTACACTTCATAATATCCCTGAAGGTTTAGCAGTTGGTGTTGCAATAGGTGCAGGCGAGGCAGGACTGCAAGCTGCAACATTATCAGGTGCCTTAGCACTCGCCTTGGGTATTGGAATTCATAATTTTCCAGAGGGGATGATAGTCTCTATGCCCCTAAGGAGAGAGGGGTTTTCAAGATTTAGGAGTTTCTGGTATGGTCAGCTATCAGGTATGGTAGAGCCTTTTGCAGGGATTATAGGACTTTTTGCAGTTATGGTTTCAAGACCTGCCTTGCCTTATGCACTCGGTTTTGCTGCAGGTGCAATGATCTTTGTTGTTGTTGAGGAGCTAATACCAGAATCACAAAGACAGGGCAATACAGACATATCAACAATGGGATTGATAGCAGGTTTTATCTTTATGATGATGCTTGCTATAGGATTGGGGTAAGATGAAAATCAAAGGCCTATTAATAATTATTTTTTTAGGTTTATTTTTAATATCCTCATGCGGGAAAAAGGGGGATCCAACCTTGAGATTGTTTGAAAAACCTTCACCAGTAAATGTTATAAAGGCTTTCCATCGTGAAGGGGAAATTAAAATCCTATGGGAATATCCATTATCAGAGAGGCGAAGGATAAAGGGCTTTCATATTTTAAGGGCTGAAGGCAATAATCAAGAGTTTAAGAATATAGCATTTGTTGAAAAGGGCGAAAATATTTATATAGATAGAGATTTCAAAATAGGGACAGATTATTATTACAGGATCAAAGTTGAAGGCATTAAAGGTACTATTAGTGATGATTCAACTATTTTAAGGGTGAGACCTGAAAAATTGCCTGTTCCTCCTTCAAGGTTGACATATAAGATAACTAATGATTCTATTGTGATAACATGGGAACCTGTAAAGGGTCAAGAAAATGATTCTGTGACGATATTATATAACGTCTATAAAAGTTTTGAAAAAGGTAAGTACCACGATATACCTGTAAATGATACACCTTTAAAGGAGCCAATGTTTATAGACACTATAAATAAAGAAAAGGCTGTTTATTATTTGGTAAGGTCTCTTCTTAATACAGAGATTATGGATGAAGGTTTTCCTTCAGAGGAGTTAACAGTTGATCCCGAAGATTTTGTCCCTACGAAGCCAACTGGTATTAGATTTGTGATATTTGAAAAGGGTGTGTATCTTTTATGGGAAGAAAATCCAGAGACATGGATAAGCAAATACAGAATTTATAGGAAGAGGGAGAGCGAGTTGGAATTTAAACTCCTAGGGGAATCAGTTGTGCCTGCCTTTATTGATAATGAAATTTTAAGAGAGAATTCTATTTATTATATAACCGCCCTTGGGCCCCGAAAGGAAGGTAAAAAGTCAGATCCTATTGATGTTTATCCAATTATTGATAGGTAATAGAAGACCTGAATATGCTAAAATAATAGCTTAACAGGAGGTAAGAATGTCTAAAAGGATTTTGTTTTTTTTATTCCTATTCTTGTTTAGTTACCCATCACTGAGTAGCGGCTCTATATTGTTGGATAGGATCGTTGCCATAGTAAATAAAGAGGTTATCACATGGAGTGACCTATATAAGGCAATGGAGTTTGAGGCAACTGCTGAAGTGAAGGCAATGAAAGAATCAGATAAGATGAAGATATTTAAGGAAAATGAAAGTCTTTTTCTTGAAAATATGATTGATATGAAATTACAAATTCAGGAGGCCTCAAAAAAGGGGATATCTGCCTCTGAAGAGGATGTTAATAGAACAATTGATGGTATAAAGAAGAAATATTCTATGACCGACGAGATGTTTAAGGATGCCTTGCTTAAAGAAGGTTTTACCTTATCTGAATACAAAAAAAAGATATATGAGCAGATAATTATAGGAAGGCTTATAGAGCAGGAGGTAAGGAGCAAGATAATTGTATCAGAGGTGGATATTGATAGGTATCTTTCAGAGAATAAGAATATTTTAATGGATAGCGAGGGTTTTGTATTAAGCCTTATTTTTTTGAAAAGGGCAGAAGATAAAAGACAGACAGAGGAGAGGGCAATGGAATTATATAATAGATTGAAAGCCGGAGAGAGTTTTGAGGACTTAGCGAGAAAATATTCTGAGGATGCAAGTGCAATGAATGGTGGCGACATTGGATTTATAAAGAAAAGAGAACTTTCAAGGGATTTTCTTGGAGTGATTGCTAATATGAATGAAGGAGATATAAGTGAGCCATTCTGGGGCACTAATGGTATATATATCCTGAGGCTTAATGAAAAAAAAGAGTTTAAGACAGAGCAACAATTAAGAGAGGCAGTAAGACAGAAGCTATTAAGTGATAGATTCTCAAGGGAATATAAAAATTGGATAAGGAGCCTAAGAGAAAGGGCCTATGTGGAGATAAAGTTATAGTGCAATACCATCAATTTACCATCTAAGGTAATTATGGAAAACAAGATAATGCTATTTATATATTTTAAGATAATGTTATTTTATTTATAGGGCCTCACCTAAGGGCTTTTCAGCCACACCTGCTCTGCTTACGCAAAGGAACAGATATGCTGATGAGGATTCAGAAGATACTTGCAATGTCAGGCATTGCCTCAAGAAGGAAGGCTGAGGAACTTATCATGCAAGGTAGGGTAACTGTAAATGGTAAGCCTGCAATAATTGGGATGAAGGCAGATCCTGAAAAGGATCATATAAAGGTTAATGGCAAACTCATAACAAGGATTGAACCAAAGGTATATTTTATGTTCAATAAGCCGAGAGGTGTTATTACATCACTTTCTGATCCAGAAGGAAGGACAACTATTGCAGATTATCTTAAGGGCATTAAATATAGGGTATTTCCTGTTGGTAGACTTGATTATGATTCTGAGGGGTTACTCCTTTTAACAAATGATGGTGATTTTGCCCATGCAGTTCTTCATCCATCTAAAAAGATATCAAAGACATATATAGTTAAAGTAAGCGGAATAATAGAGGAAAAGGATTTAGCTAAATTAAGGGAAGGCATAAAGCTCGAGGATGGTATGACCGCTCCAGCTAAGGTAAAAAAGATAAGAGAGACCGAAAATAACTCATGGCTTGAGATAACTATTTACGAAGGTAGAAAGAGACAGATCAGGAGGATGCTGGAGAGGATAGGGCACCCTGTACTAAGACTAAAAAGGGTAGCTATTGATGGTCTTAGGTTAGGAGATTTAAAAGTAGGTGAGAAGAGACCCCTTTCGGAGGAAGAGATAAACAGAATTTTAAAGTTAAGCATCTAGATTTTCATGTTCAAAAATGGAGGCTATAATGATCAGAGATAGATGGTGTGGAAAGATAAGCGAATCAGATATTGGCCTGACAGTAAAACTTGCTGGTTGGGTATTTAGAAGAAGGGACCACGGTGGATTAATATTTGTTGACCTTAGGGATCGGAGTGGAATCGTTCAGATTGTTTTCAGTCCTGATGTCTCAAAGGAGGCTCATAAGCTTGCTCATGAACTTAGAGTCGAGTATGTTATTAGTATAATAGGACAGGTAAGGCGTAGACCTGAAGGCACAGAAAATCCCAATCTCCCAACAGGAAGAATTGAGATATATGCCGACTCCTTATCCCTGCTAAATGAGTCAACGGTCCTCCCATTTCAGATAGATGAGGCATCTGATATAAATGAGTCTTTGAGATTAAAGCATAGATATCTTGACCTGAGAAGACCAGAACTGCAGCGTAATTTAATAATAAGGCATAAGACAGCTAAGGTTGTTAGGGATTTCCTTGATGAAAATGGATTCATTGAGATAGAGACACCTATGTTAACAAAATCAACTCCAGAAGGTGCAAGGGACTATCTTGTTCCGAGCAGGCTGAATCCAGGACATTTTTATGCCCTTCCCCAGTCACCCCAGCTTTTTAAACAGATATTGATGGTAGCTGGAATGGAAAGGTATTTCCAGATTGTGAAATGTTTCAGAGATGAAGATCTTAGGGCTGACAGACAACCTGAGTTTACACAGATTGATATGGAGATGTCATTTTTTAATAAGGAAGATATTATTAATATTGTTGAATTAATGCTAAAAAGGGTCTTCAGAGAGGTCCTTGATATTGATATAGAGATTCCATTTTATAGAATAAGTTTTAAGGAGTCAATGGAGAGGTTTGGAAATGACAAACCAGATATGAGGTTTGGTCTTGAACTGAAGGATATGGCAGACTTAGCAGAAAAGGGATCATTCAAGGTCTTTCTTGATTCAATTCAGTCTGGAGGAAGGGTAAAGGCAATTAATGCAAAAGGCATGGCAGGGATTTCAAGAAAAGAGATAGATATGCTTACTGAAGAAGCCCGGTCATTTGGGGCAAAAGGACTCGCATGGATAAAGGTAAAAAATGGATTTGAGTCTCCTATCGCAAAGTTTTTTCCTGATAATATCTTAAGGCAGATGGCTGAAAGACTTGAGGCATCTGATGGAGATTTAATGCTCTTTGTAGCTGACAATGAGAAAGTAGTGCATGATGTGTTGAGTAGATTGAGACTTGAACTTGGTAAAAGGCTAAATCTAATAAAAGATGGTTTTAAATTCCTATGGGTTGATGATTATCCCTTGTTAGAATGGGATGAGGAGGGCAAAAGATTCACAGCAATGCACCATCCCTTTACCTCACCTATTGACGAGGATATAGATAAAATGCTCTCAATAGATACCTCTAATCCTGATCTGTTAAGTGCTAACTATTCCCTATTAGCTGGTTTAAAGGCAAAGGCATATGACATAGTGCTTAATGGATTTGAAATAGGTGGAGGTAGCATCCGTATCCACAAAAAAGCTGTCCAAAAAAAGATGTTTGAGATATTGGGGATATCAGATAATGATGCAAGGATGAAATTTGGTTTTCTTTTAGATGCCCTTGAATATGGCGCACCTCCTCATGGAGGTATAGCCCTTGGGTTTGACAGGCTTATTATGCTTATGGTCGGAGCTACATCTATAAGGGATGTTATAGCCTTTCCAAAAACCCAGAAGGCCGTATGTCTTATGAGCGGCGCTCCATCAATGGTTGAACACAAGCAGCTAAAGGAATTGCATATAAAAACCGATATAGTAATATAGGGTAATTTTATAGTAAAAAAATCTTCAGACCAAAGATGTTGACAAATAAACTATTTTCTGTTATCAATTACCTATATGTTATTTAAAAGAAAAAATCCAATTGGATTAGACATTGGATCATCTTATATAAAGATTGCAAGGATTGATGACGTGAGGGCAGGCTATGAGCTTGCCCTTTTTGATATTATGCCCTTACAACCAGGGATTGTTTCAGAAGGGGTTATTGTTGATAAAGCTAATCTTATCAAGTCACTCAAAGAGCTTCTTAATAAGACAGGTATAAAAAAAGAAGATGCTGTAATATGTGTATCAGGACATTCCTCTATAGTAATCAAAACTATATCATTACCTCTAATGACTGAGGAAGAGCTTGCAGCCTCTATAAAATATGAGGCAGAGCAGTATATGCCCTTTGATATAAATGAAGTATATCTAGACTTTGAGATACTTGGCCCAAGGCAAGGAAGTGATCAGATGGAGGTTGTTATCGCTGCTGTAAAAAGGGATGTAATGAATGACTATGTTGATTCAGTTAAGGCAGCCGGTCTTTCTGTAATAATTGTTGATACTGATTCCTTTGCCCTATCTAATGCCTGTGAGGTTAATTATGATATTTCAGAGCTAAACAATATTGCTCTGATAAATATTGGAGCAAGTATTACAAACATTAATATTCTTCAAAATGGGATTCCAACTTTTACAAGACATATAGCAATAGGAAGCAGTGTTCATACAGAAAGATTAGAGAGTTCCTTAGATATATCAAGAGAGGATGCAGAAAGGATTAAAAAAGGTCATTCTATTGAAGATATATCACCTGAGAGGATACACGAGATATTAATTACAGCCTCTGACGAGATATACGCGGAGATATACAAATCCTTTGAATATTATAAAAGCAGTATAGGAGAGGCGGATATAAATAGGATTATCCTGAGCGGTGGGGCATCGCTCATAAAGGGTTTTCCTGAAGGTATGGAAGAGAGACTTGGCATAAAGGTTGAAGTAATAGATCCCTTTAGGAACATAAAGCTATCAGATAAGCTTGATAGCAGATATATAAAAGATATAGCTCCTATTGCAGCAGTAGTTGTTGGTCTTGCCTTAAGAAGACAGGGTGATAAATAAAAGGGATACAAGATGATAAGAATAAATCTACTGCCAGAAAAGAAAAAAAAGAGATTAAAAGGTAAGGCATACTATTTTACATTGCTTGGCATTGTATCATTGATTACAACCCTTGTCCTAATCGGTGTATTTTATTATCTGAAAACTGATATATCGAACATAAAAACTAAGATAGAATCAAATAAATTAATCTTAGCTGAACTTTCAAGAAAAATAAATGAGGCAAAGAGATATGAACAACTTAATAAGGAGATAACTTACAGAAATAATATCATAGAAACCCTTAAGAAAAATCAGGCCGTCCCTGTAAAGATTCTTAATGATGTGAGTATGTATCTGCCTCAAGGCGTATGGCTTAATTCTTTAATCTATAAAGATGAAGGCATAGAAATAGAGGGACATGCCTTTACCAATTTTAATATAGTCTCTTATGTTGAAAATCTGAAGAGACTTAAGCATCTCACAGATGTATATCTTATTGAGTCAAAGGAGTCAGAGGTAGAAAAGGTAAGGGTTTATATGTTTAAGATAACATTCAAGGTGAATATCTGATATGGAACTAAAAATTAACATTGATTTTGAGACCATGCCACCATCAAGAAGGCTATTAGTGATCATCCTACCTTCTTTAATTATTACGGCATTGTTTATCTTTTTTATTATAATGCCTGCCTATGAGGAAAGGACAAAACTAAAAGCAGAGTTAGATAAACAGGAGCAGGACATCCTATTAGCTCGTCAACAGGCTGCAAAACTGCCTGCATTAGTAGCTGAAAATGAGAGGCTCACAAGAAGGCTTTTAGAGTTGCAAGCACAACTACCTGAAGAAAAAGAGGTATCAGGGTTGCTTAGGCAGGTTTCTGAGCTTGGCGTTAAATCAGGATTGGATGTAGTTTTATGGAAACCTAAGGAGAGGATTGTGCATCAGAGCAAGGAGGTTTATGAGATACCAGTTGATGTGGAGATGAGGGGAAGTTATCATAGATTTGGGCAATTTTATAGTAGGATTACAAGGCTTCCAAGGGTAGTAAATATATCTGGTATAAGTATGAAACCAGCAGAGGAAAAGTTCCAGCAGAAACAGGCAAAGATACTTCATGTAAGCTTTATTGCTAAGACATATTCCCTTATACCAGAACAAGAGAAAAAAGAGATTGAAAAGAAAGAAAAAGAGAAAGAGCAAAAGAGATGAAAAAATTAGCCCCACTAATTTTTTCCTTGCTGTTTATTTTTTTCAGCCTCTCACCAGTATATGCTGAAAAAGGGAAAAAAGAGATAAAACAGTTACCTAAAGTAAAGGGAGAAATAAAGAAAGATGGCTTAAATTCTTATGAATACACTGCTTCAGGTAGAAGGGATCCTTTTATGCCTCTTATAGCAAAAAGAGATGAAATAAAGCCCAAAAAAGGCGCAATACCTCTGGAGAGTTTTGATGTGCTGGAATTTAAACTCATTGGCATATTGTGGAATAAGGTATATTATGCAGTTGTTACACTCCCAGATGGAAAGTCATACAATTTAAGAGAGGGGATCAGGGTTGGTTTGCACGGTGGAAAGGTAAATAAAATAACCAAGGATTCTGTTATTATAAGGGAAAATATAAGGGATTATAGAGGTGTTCTTGTGTCAAAGGATACCATATTAAAACTCCGCAAGGAGGAGGAAGGATGATAAATAAGGTAAATAGAAATTATCTTTGTGCCCTAAATGGGGAAATTGCTCATAGCAAAGAAAGTCATCATGATGTAATTATAAAAGGCAAGGACTTATTTAGAGATAATATTTTTACAATAGGCTGTTTAATATTTTTATTATTAATATTTTATTACAACATAGCTAATGCAAAGGAGCCGGCTGAGATAGAGGATATTCAGGTGATGGATTATGCTGTAAAGATTATAACTAATAGGCCCATAACATATAATTTATCAAGGCCTGATCCTTTCATGGTCGTAGTAGATATGGAAAACACAATAATGGGAAAATTAAAAGATAGGGTATTTCCTGTAAAGGCAGGGATAACAGAGGTTTCACTTACACAGATTCAAAATCCCCTTATGACGAGACTTAATATACTTCTTCAATCCCCATATGATATAAAAACAGAATATAAGGATAACTTTATTATGCTTAATATTGAACATTCATTCTCTCTCAATCCATCAGATGATCTTGCAGAGGAAGATGTAGCAGATGAGATTATAGAAATCCTGTTTAATAAGACAGACAAAGGGGCTAAGCTTGTTATAAAGGGTAATGGTGAGATGCCTGATCCTATTATATTTGATGAAATACCAGGAAAACTCATCATAGATATACCTGATGTAGAACTTTTAGCTACTATTCCAAAAATTGCATCTCCCTTTAAAAATATAAGGTATAAGACAGAAAAGGGAAAACTTAGATTCATAATGGATATAGATGAAAGGTCCGATGCACAATTTATAAGGTCCTATGATGAACTGATAATAGATATTACTGCGGACAAAAGAGATAGACATAAACGCATAGAATCTGTCGCTAAATCAACAAACCCATCACCGAGTGCTTCAAATTCACATATGATCTCCCTTGATTTTCAGGACGCTGATATTATCCCTATTTTTAGGCTTCTTGGTGAAGTGAGTGGGTATAACATAGTTGTCCATCCTGATGTCAAAGGAAAGATTACGATGAGACTCCTTAATGTGCCTTGGGAGCAGGCGCTTGATGTGGTTTTAAAGACCTTTAATCTTGAAAAGATAGTTGAGGGAAATATTATAAGGGTGATACCACGTAAGGTCTATGAAGAGGAAATAAAGGCTTTGGCAGCCGTAGAGTATGTAAAGGAAGAGGTGGTTTTAGAGACAAAGACATTTGTTCTTAATTATGCTGATGTGGAAAAGGCAGCAGAAATTGTATCAACAGTAGCTAAAAAGGAAAATGTAACCTTTGATAAGAGGACAAGGTCAATATTAGTAAGGGGTCCCCATTCTGTTTTAGAGGAGGTTCAGAGGTTACTAAATGGTATTGATAAGGCTACCCCACAGGTGCTTATTGAGGCGAGGATAGTGGAGATGAATACTAATTTTGCGAGGGATATAGGTGTGCAGTGGGGATTGATGTGGCTATCATCAAACTGGCGGGATAGCGTTTTAGGTTCTGCAGGTCCTCCTTTACCAGGAGGTCAATTCCCAACAGCCATTAATCTACCTGCCTCTATTACACCAAGTGGCAGTGCCGTAACGTTTGGATATTTGAATGCAGCACAGACATTGGGATTAGATTTAAGGCTTACTGCAGCGGAAAATATTGGTAAAGCAAGGATTGTATCCAGTCCCAAGATTATGACTATTGAGAATGAAAAGGCAGAAATAACACATGGTACACAAGTGCCTGTTGTTACTCCTGGCACTGCAGACAATCCACCTACAGTTACATATAAAGATGCAAATTTAAAACTTGTTGTAACTCCAAATATTACACCTGATGACATGATATTCTTAAATCTTGAGATAACAAATGATGTGCCTGACTTCAGGCCTGAAAGGGCAATTTTAGGTAATGTGCCAATAGATAAGAGGGAGGCAAAAAATAAGGTATTAGTAAAAAATGGAGAGACGATTGTTATAGGGGGTATATTAAAGACAAGGGATGACGAAGGAGAAGATAGGGTCCCTGGCTTGAACAAATTACCTTTGTTAGGTTGGCTTTTTAAGAGAGAGCTTAAAAAAACAGAATCTCAGGAGATGCTTATTTTTATAACTCCGAGGATTGTGAGGCAGTGAGAAATGATGGATTTTCTAATAAAAGAGTTTGTAGATGCAATCAAGAAATTTTCAGAACCAGAAAGGATAATCCTGTTTGGCTCAAGGGCGCAGGGATTTGAAAGGGAACATTCGGATATAGATATAGCAATTGAGGATCATGAAGTTACAGACAGGCAGATGAGATTGATAAGAGAGGCAATTGAAGATATAAGGACATTGCATAAAATTGATATTGTATGGCTTGACAAAATCTCTGAGGGATTTAGGAATGAAATTCTCAGGATAGGCCAAAATACTATAAGAAGGACAGAGAAAGGCTGCAGTGTGCTGTTAGCAGATATACTGCTGGCATGAATTAGTGACGGGAGATTATGGCTTGATATGCTTAATGACAGAAATATGACGAGCCATATTTACAATGAAGAACAGGCTAAAAAGATATATGAAAGGATTAAAAATCATTATATTATCTTATTAGATAAGGTTTTGCATATGTTAGATGCAAGGCATAAATAGGAGGTCTATATGAATAAATTAAAAACCATAGGCTTAGTGTTTATAATAGCATTTTTGATATTAATGCCTCATATTGCATCAGCAGAACTGCTCGGCAGCAATATTGCGATAGCAACACAGCAGTATGACCAGCAAAATCCCCATGTCATTTATCTGCCTGATAAAAACCTCTATTTTGTTGTCTGGGAGGACTGGAGAAACAGACTAACAACAGGGGCTGATATATACGCCAGGTTTTTAAAGGCAGACGGCACTTTATGCGGAAGCGAATTTGTAATATCAAATGGTTCTGGAAATCAGACAGTTCCGAGGGCTGCATATAGAGATGGAGGTTTAATAGGCGATAACAATGATAGAATCATGGTTGTATGGCAGGACACAAGAAGGACTCTTAATGTGGGAGGATATGTATATTACAGAGTAATTGATGTTTCCTCTTTTGACTTCAATGAGGCAACATGCGCAGGATATAGTCTTGAAGACGCTAATCAAGTAGCTTTTGAAGATGACAACCCTGCAACTTTAGGCATACAATCATTTGCAAGTTCGAGGACTATTCCCAAGATTACATATGATTTTATTAATGACAGATTTGTCCTTGCATGGGTTGAATCAAGGACTACTTTAAAGACGAGCAAGTTTCAACCATTTCCTTATAATCCAGCAGAACCTGCATGGTCTTTTGGCGACACACAGTTTGTTGGATATGCTGCAATTCGTGGAGCCTCTTCGAGTTATGAAACAATGCCCACTATTATTCAGCAATGGATGGATAATAGTACATTAGTAGATGTCTATACAAGGGCAAGGCTCTTGAGCAGAGGTAGTAGCTCCCATGAGGTGGTCAGTGTATATGAATTTTTTGACAGCATCTCAAATGTAGATATCTCATGCGATGAGACAAGCGCTGAATGCCTTTTTGTCTGGGAAGGAATAAGGGGTAGATTTACAAGAACAGACAAATGTACAGATGTGCCATCTGGCGAGAATGATGGAGTCTGCGATGGAGGAATAGATACAAATGGTGATAGTATCCCGGACTTTGGGATTGATATAGTTGGTTCTACAGCAACAACTGAATATAGTCCAACTAACAAAGAGATATTCGGCATTTTTGAGAAAAATATTCCTCTGAATTTTGTAAGTTCTTTGAGGGTGTCTAACTCTGCAACGGGCGCATTTTATCCATCTATAGGATTTGACCCAATCACAAAGAGATTCCTTGTTGCATGGGAAGACACAAGAAATGGAGCAAATACAAAGATATATGGCCAGTTGATTTATTCTGGAAGCGGTCTTTATAACCAGAATTTTATAATAAGCTATCAAGACAATAATGGAGATGGACAGCAGGATGCAAATGTGGCAAATTCAAGGCAGACAAAGCCCTTTGTATCGTATGATTCAGTGAACCAGAGATATTTTGTAATATGGCAGGATGGAAGAAGCTCTACCTTTTCCCTTGAAAACCTTGATATATATGGCCAGAAGGTTGATGCAGAGGGTTCTTTAAGAGGCGGCAATTACGCAATAGATACAAATCCATATAATCAATACATTCCAACTATTGCCTTTAACGAGATAGACAATCAATTTTTTGTTGCATGGAAGGATGCAAGAAATCTAACGAAAAGCAACTGCGGAAGCGGCACCCAGCCATGCGGTTCTGATGTCTATGGACAGAGGTTTACCCTTGATAATTCAGCAATAACCCTTCTCAATATGGACAATACACCACTGGCTCCAGCCTTATTAAATAGATTCGAAAATCCAGCAGGAAGTGGCAGCGTGGAAGTAGGGTTTTTTGCTACACAATCATTTAAGATAAGAAATACAGGCGACGCTGTTCTTAAGATAGATTATATAGACAATACATGCGGAGGGATTTTATCAAATATTTCTCCTTTCTCATTTGACGGACTGCCTTCTGAGCTTAATGCAAGGGGTGGAGCAACGCTTGACCTTGTGCCTTCAGCAGAATTGACACTCACAGTGAGATTTACGCCTGCAAGCGCAGGAAGCTATAACAGGTGCTTTATAATAGAGACTGACGGCGGAATGCCGAGGATAAATCTTTCAGCCCTTGCAATAGAGGCGAACATTGAGGTAAATCCAACACCACATAATTTTGGCAGTGTTTATGTTGGACAGTATGCTGAAAAGACATTTGTTGTGAAAAATACAGGCCTTGCTAATCTTAAAATTTATTCACTAAACAATCCATCTTCTCCATTTTCAATTCAGAGTGATGGTTGCTCAGGCAAGAGTCTAACACCTGGTTCAACATGTAATATCGTAATAAGGTTTACACCGAGTTCTGAGGTCTTGTATTCTTCAAATTTTGGTATAAACTCAAATGACCCCGATACACCTACAGTCAATGTTGGCATTTCAGGAAAAGGTCAATCTCCTCCACCGTTGCCAGATATTTCTGTTAGCCCGTTGTCTATAAACTTTGGAAATATTATTAGCGGACAGTCTGCCCAGCAAAGCATAACGATCAGGAATGCTGGGACTGCTGCCTTGATTCTTAATTCAATAAGCGGACCTAACTCACCTTTTAGCATTGCAAGCAATAATTGTCCTTTATCTCCGTCATCAATTGCGGTTAACGGCAGTTGTCAGATTACAGTGAGATTTGCTCCAACAAGCGTGGGAGTTTTCTCTTCAAGCATTACAATATCTTCTAATGACCCAGATACCCCTTCTGTAAGTGTAACATTGACTGGAAAGGGTGCATTGCCGCCTACAATTTCAGTTGTCCCGACATCAGTTGACTTTGGTATTATTAAAGCAGGCACCTCAGCATCATCTAAAATTACAGTCAAAAACACTGGAGAATCTAATCTAACAATTAGCCGTGTTAGTTCCCCTTCTACGCCATTCTCAATTACTGGCAATACTTGTACGAATCAGGCTATAGCGCCAAATGGCACTTGCGAGATTACTGTTACCTTTAGTCCGAGATTTAGGGGGAAATGGTCAAGCAGTTTTAAGATTAATTCTAATGACCCTGTGAGACCTTCGGTTTCTATAAGCCTAAAGGGTTCTGCAACTCTTTAGTATAGGTAGATACGACTTTATATTGTGTATTAAGTATCCCATATGTTAAAGTCGTCAATAAGTCTTATGCCGGTATAATAGCAGCATTGGGTATTATTCAGGTCATTGATGAAGGAACGCTCGTTTCCGTCTTGAAAAAGGATTCTTACAAGACAGAATCCTCCTGGGAGGTCTGAGTGCCTTTCTTCTATTACCTCGCCTATGCCCCAGGAAAAAAATCTTATATGTTTGACCTTATCTCCAACTCTTAAGTACAATCTATTATCCATTACTTATTATTATAACAGAATAATAGGAGGCATTTATGGATGCTATTGAGTGTATTAAGACAAGAATGAGTATCAGAAGGTTCAAGCCTGATCCTGTGCCAAAGGAGATACTTTTGGATGTTTTAAACACAGCAAGATGGAGCCCTTCATATAAAAATAGCCAGCCATGGAAGATAGCAATAGTGTCTGGAGAGAAAAAGGAAAAATTATCAAATATGCTTATTGAACTAATAGAAAAAGGCGAGATCCCTGATCCTGATATTGAAGAGCCTCAATCATGGCCATCAGACATTGATAACAGGATAAGAGATCACATGAAAAGAAGAAGTGAATATTTTGGTATAGATCTTTCAGATCCAAATGTATTGAAAAAGGCAAAGATTGCAAATTTCAGATTTTATGGGGCGCCTCACGGCATCTTTTTATATCAGGATGCATCACTTACAAGGTGGTCTATACTTGATATAGGGATGTTTGCTCAGAGCCTTATGTTAGCTGCACATGCTCATGGTCTTGGCACAGTACCTCAGGCATTTCTAATTGATTATTCATCGGTTATTAAAAAATTTCTTCAGATACCAGAAACAGAAAGACTTATATTGGGAATGTCTATTGGCTATCCAGATCTTGAGGATAGGGCAAACAGTTATAGGAGTACAAGGATTGATATATCGGAAATAGTTAAATGGGTAGAATAAAGATGAAAAGGGTTAGATTAGCACTCTGTCAGATTAATACTGTTGTGGGCGACATTGAGGGTAATACAAAAAAGATAATAGGGTTTATTGAGGATGCAAAAAAACATCAGCCTGATATTATTGCCTTTCCAGAGCTTGTGATAACAGGTTATCCCCCTGAAGACCTGCTATTCAAGCCCCAGTTTATTAATGATAATTTGTCTGCCTTAGATGAGATAAGGGAATATGTAGATGATTTTGTCGCTATCGTTGGATTTGTTGACAAGAGAGATGATATTTATAATGCTGCTGGGCTCATTTACAATCATAGAATAATTGATATCTATCATAAGATTTATCTACCCAATTATGGCGTATTTGATGAGTTTAGGTATTTTCAAGCAGGGACAAGGTATCCTGTCTATCAAATAGGTGATGCCTTATTTGGCATAAATATATGTGAGGATATATGGTATCCTGATGGACCAGCCGCAATACAATCCCTTAAAGGCGCTGAGTTTATTATAAATATCAATGCCTCACCATATAGTATAGGTAAATCTAACTTCAGGATGAGAATGCTTTCTACAAGGGCATCTGACAATAGCGTAATAATTGCCTATTTGAATACAGTTGGTGGACAGGATGAGTTGGTCTTTGATGGTCATAGCCTTGTCTTAAATCAGAATGGGGAAATTATATCTTCAGCAAAACAGTTTGAAGAAGAACTGCTTGTTGTTGATTTAGATCTGGATGCTGTATTTACGAAAAGATTGCATGACCCGCGTAGAAGACAGCAAATTGTAAGTCTTAAAGATAAGGATTTTGAAAGAATAGTTATAAGGGATTTAGAAGAAAAAGATTATGTCCTAAAAAGACATCAGGAAATTTCCTTGTCTTGTAAGCCTCATATAAACTCTTTAGAAGAGGAGGTTTATAATGCACTTGTTTTAGGAACGAGAGATTATGTTCATAAGAATGGTTTTAAGAAGGTATGTATTGGATTAAGCGGGGGTATTGACTCCTCTCTAGTCGCAGCAATAGCAGTAGATGCTATTGGCAAAGAAAATGTCATAGGTTTATTTATGCCTTCTCAATATACATCAAAGGACAGTAGAGAAGATGCCTATCTGATTGCAAAAAATCTTGATATACGATTAATAGAGGTACCTATTTTTAGTATTTATGAGGAATATTTAAAGACACTAAAACCTGAGTTTAATGATCTGCCTTTTAATACTACAGAGGAGAATATTCAGGCTAGGATAAGGGGCAACATACTTATGGCTTTTTCTAATAAATTTGGGTGGCTTGTACTCACAACAGGTAATAAATCAGAAATGAGCGTTGGATACGCAACCCTTTATGGAGATATGGCTGGCGGATTTGCTATTATTAAAGATATTCCTAAAACATTTGTATATAGGATAGCTAAGTGGAAAAATCAAAAGGAGGGATTTGCCTTAATACCACAGAGTGTAATAGAAAAACCACCATCAGCAGAATTAAGACCAAACCAAAAAGATACTGATACCTTGCCTCCATATGAGATTCTTGACCCTATACTAAAGGCTTATATTGAAGAAGATAAGGGTTTTGAAGAGATTCTTAATCTTGGGTGTGAAGAGGAGTGTGTTAAGAAGGTTATAAGGATGGTTGACAAAAGTGAATATAAGAGGAGACAGTCGCCTCCAGGGATAAAGATAACCACAAGGGCATTTGGAAAGGACAGGAGATTTCCAATTACAAATAAATATAGGAGTTGGTAAATATGAAAGATTTTAGAAAAAAAGTAATCTTAAAATCTTTAATTTTTTTTACTTTAGTCTTATTTTTGTTTCCTCCTGTATGCGATGGAAGTGTTGATAAAAAAGGTTCTGAAAGTCAAGGCTTTCAATTTAGCAAAAAACCCGAAATCCAGCAGGTAAAACCTAAAAAGCCTTTAAGAATAAAGTTGCAGAGGAATGCAAAGGGCGATTATTCATGGGATATAACAGGTGACAATGTAGATGAGATTGTAAAGGCTGACAAAAGATTAAGAAAACTAATATTAGAAGAATAAGGAGGCATTTATGGAAAGATTTAGTATAGGTGAGATTATAGAACAGGCAGTTCAGACAGAAAGGCTCGGTTATCAGTTTTATACAACGATGGCTGAGAAGTTTAAAAAAGATAGTGAAGATATGAATAAGCTATTCACAACTTTGGCAGAAAAGGAATTGAAACACGAAAAGACATTTTCTGATTTAAGGGAAATAATTGGAGATACTGAATCAGAAGGATGGGAAGAGGTCTCTGAGTATATGAGGGCAATTGTTGAATCAGAATTCTTTCTCGGAAAAAACAAATCACTGCCATCTATGGAAAATGTAAAAAACATTGAGGAAGCGGTAAATTTTGCTATTAATTTTGAAAAAGAGACACTTCTATATTTTTATGGATTAAAGGATGCTGTAAAAGAGAAAGAGACTGTAGATGAGATAATTAACGAAGAAAAGAGCCACATAAGATGGCTTATTACCTTCAAGGGTTCTTTTGTGAAAAAGAAGGATTAATAGGGGCAATTATTCTAATTGCATCTCAGGTAGATTGGAGAGGTGCCAGAGAGGTTGAATGGGGCGGTCTCGAAAATCGCTATGGGGGCAACTCCATCGAGGGTTCGAATCCCTCCCTCTCCGCCAGAGGTGGAAAGAGTAAGGGGTCAGACCTTTATAATTCTGATATGCCTACAATGGCATAAAAAAATGACATAAAAGAGAAAAATAAGCACATGAGAGAGATTAAAAGAAGATATAAGGACCTAGCAAAATTTTTATTTCTAAAGTGAAATAAAGCTCTTGGAGTAATAGTGCTGACCCCAAATAATAGCATTAAGCCAATAAGAATTTGCGTAATTATCCTTACCATATGATATTATGCTATTTAGTTTAAATAACCTTAGGTCTGTGAGTCAATCTATTAAATATTTTCATTGATAAAATTAAGAAATATGAGTCCAAATACATACAAAGTTATTGTTGTTGACGACGAAGATAATATAAAGGATTTAATCAAAGAATTACTTACTTTAAAAGGTCATAAATGTTTTACTGCCTCTAATGGAAAGGAGGCATTGGAAAAACTTTCCTCAGACAATTTTGATTCTGCGATTATAGATATAGTAATGCCTGAAATGGATGGTATTACACTGACCAAGGAGATATTAAAAAAATATCCTGACATTGCTATTATGGTAATGACAGGATTTGCTGATTATACTGCAAAAGAGGCATTAGATAGTGGTGCGAGTGACTTCATTAATAAACCTTTTAACCCGAATGAATTTCTTATGAGATTTTATAAGATGATGCATACTCATATATTAATTAGACAGGCTATGAGAGACCCTCTTACAGGTGCCTTAAACAGGCGACAATTTAATATAGAGTTATATAAAGAAATTCAAAGAAGTAAAAGATATAAGCATGATTTGTCAATGATCATTTTTGATGTAGATCGGTTTAAAGAAATTAATGATTCCTTTGGTCATCAGACTGGAGACTATGTGCTTCAGGAAATAGGTAAAATTGTGAGGGAAAACATAAGGCTTATGGATGTTTTTGCAAGATACGGTGGTGATGAGTTTGTTATACTTATGCCTGAGGCAAACATTCATGGCGCAATTCATCTTGCTGGAAAGCTTAAAAAAAGTATTGAGGAGCACGAATTTCAATGTACAAAAAAGGTGTCCTGTAGTTTTGGTGTGTCTCAATATTATGAAGATGAGTCAGAGGATGATTTTATTAAAAGAGCAGACAAGGCATTATATGAAGCAAAAAATGGAGGTAGAAATAGGATTGTTGCAAGTTCTATTAATTACAGCCATAATAAAAATAATTAGATCAATTCCATAAAATTAATATATAATCAACTGAAAGTAAATCCCTTTTTACTTTTAAAAGCAATTAAATCGCTTAATATTTCTCACACTTAAACCTCTTTTTCATTTTGGCTTGACAGTCCTTTACATTTAATTGACAAAATATTCCTATGAAAATTATAATTTTTTATCTTAAATTCAGGAGGGTTTATGGCAGAAGGCGTTATTGAAATTACAAGTTCTACATGGGATAAAGAGGTTTTGGAGTCAAAGGGGATTGTTATGGTTGACTTTTGGGCAGTATGGTGTGGACCATGTCGTATGATAGCACCAACAGTTGAAGAGTTAGCAAAGGAGTATGCAGGGAAGATAAAGGTTGGTAAGCTAAACACAGATGAGAATTCTGATATTGCAAGCAGGTATAAGATAATGGGAATACCAACAATTATGTTTTTTAAGGATGGTCAAAAGGTTGATCAGATTGTGGGCGCTGTTCCAAAATCACAATTAAAGGCAAAGATAGATTCACTTTTAAGCAGCTAAGGCAGTAATGAATGGTGTTAAAGTAAATCAAGAATAAAAAATAATTATATGTTTGAAAGCTTAAGCGATAAATTAGAATCAATATTTAAAAAATTGAAAGGCAAAGGCCTCTTAAAAGAGGAAGATGTAGATATAGCCTTAAAAGAGATTAGACTCGCGCTTCTTGAGGCTGATGTAAACTTTAAGGTAGTAAAGGATTTTATTCAGCATGTAAGGGAAAGGGCTATAGGCAAAGAGGTTTTAGAAAGCCTTTCACCAGGCCAACAGGTAGTAAAGATTGTTCATGATGAATTATGTAACTTACTTGGTTCTGTAAATACAAAGATACAACTATCACCTAATCCGCCAACTATAATAATGATGGTTGGTCTTCATGGTTCTGGAAAGACTACTACTTCAGCTAAACTTGCCCGATTTTTTAAAAAGGAAGGTAGGAGACCCATCCTCGTAGCTGCTGATCTGCAAAGACCTGCTGCAATTGATCAGCTCATAACCCTCGGCAAACAAATTGATATACCCGTTTTTTATTCAAAAGAGATAAGGGACCCTGTAGTCCTTTGCGAAAATGCAATAAAACAGGCAAAACTAGATGGTAGGGATGTGGTGATCTTTGACACAGCAGGAAGGCTCCATATAGATGAAGATCTTATGATAGAGCTTAGAAATATAAAGTCAAGGACGAATCCTAAAGAGGTTTTATTGGTTGCAGATGCGATGACAGGACAGGATGCAGTAAATATGGCAAAAAGCTTTAATGAACAGATAGGAATTGATGGAATAATCTTGACAAAGATGGATGGTGATGCAAGGGGTGGGGCAGCGCTTTCTATCAGATCTGTTACTGGTAAACCAATTAAATTTATTGGTACAGGTGAAAAGATTGATATGCTTGAGCCTTTCTTCCCTGATAGAATTGCTAACAGGATACTTGGAATGGGAGATGTCCTTAGCTTAATAGAACAGGCTCAGAAGACATTTGACCAGAAAGAGGCAGAAAGGCTTCAAAAGAGGATAATGGAAGATACCTTTACCTTTGAAGATTTAAGAGATCAGCTTAAAAAGATAAGAAGCATGGGGCCTATTGAAAACCTTTTAAGCATGATACCAGGTATGAATAAGGCAATGAAAGATATTAAGGTTGATGATAAAGAATTTGTAAGAATAGAGGCTATAATAAACTCTATGACACCTGAGGAGAGGCAAAATCATAATATCCTAAATGGAAGCAGGAGAAAAAGGATTGCTCTTGGAAGCGGAACAACGGTTGCGGATGTTAACAGACTAATAAAACAATATCTTGAGATGAAAAAGATGATGAAGATCTTTAAAAGCGGTATTGGCAAGAAGGGGTTCAGGTTTCCAAGGTTTAGATTTTAGAATATTCAGCCCTTGTAAGATTGAATAATTATTATTAAATATATTAAAATTTCATTCAATGAAATAATCACTGAAGGGGAGGTGAGTCGTTGGTAAAGATAAGATTGTCAAGGATGGGGGCGCATAAGAACCCTTTTTACAGGATTGTTGTGGCCGATTCTAGGGCAAGGAGGGATGGACGATTCATAGAGATTATAGGAACCTATAATCCAAGGAAAGAACCTTCAGAGGTAAAGATTAATATGGAAAGGGCAAAGTTTTGGATAGACAAAGGTGCCCAGCTTACAGATACTGTAAGGAAACTCATACAAAAATTTAGTACATAAAAAACTTCTATATTCTAATACTAAATCCATTGGAGGTAGGAAAATGAAGGCATTGATTGAGGCAATGGCTAAATCACTTGTTGACAAACCCGAAGAGGTAAAAGTATCTGAGATTGATGGTGAGAAGACCACAGTCTATGAATTAAGGGTGGCACAGTCCGATCTGGGGAAGGTTATAGGCAAGCAGGGTAAGACTGCGAGGGCTATGAGAACAATACTCGGAGCTGCGGGTACAAAGCTTGGCAAGAGGTGTGTTCTGGAAATTTTAGAGTAACGAATAATTAGATATATTTTTTTATAAGGGGCGTTTATTTTAAACGCCCCTTATTTTTAATACTACAATGCTCATGGAAGAAGAGCTTATTATTATTGGAAAAATACTGAAGGAGTGGGGGGTTAATGGCGAGGTGTTAGTAGAACCTTTAACATATGATCCCCAGAGATTTTTTCAGATAAAAGATATAGCAATTCAGTCTATTGGTGAGCCTGAATGGAGGGTAATAAAATCAGTAAAAAAACACAAAGAAAACCTTATTCTAAATATAGAAGGTTTTAATAATCCTGAAAACGCAAGAAGGTACAGGGGTGCATTAATAAAGATTAGAAAATCAGAAAGCCCACCACTTCCAAAAGATGTATATTACCATTATCAGATAATAGGTCTTATGGTTTATACCTTTGATGGGAAATATTTAGGGAAAATAGAGTCTATCATTGAGACTGGAGATGTAGATGTATATGTTATAAAAGGGGAGGATAAATCTGAGGAGTATATGATACCTGCTATAAAGGATATTATTATTGATATTAATTTAGAATCAAACAAAATGGTTATAAAACCAATGGAATTCTGATTTTTAATCATGCAAAGCAGGAATTGGATCAAAGCCTATAGAAGTTGTTTGTTTATGTGTAAACAAAGGATTATAAATATATCGTTTGTCAAGTTACCAGCAAAGGTGATGAGGGAAATAGGTTAATGTTGTTACAAGTGCTTAGTCTAAAGGCTTTTCAGTTACACCTACTTTGCTTATGCAAATGTTTCTTTAATGAATATGGAATAGAAGCAATAGAGGCATGAGTTTTGTAGGTTTTGATATAATTACCATCTTTCCGGATATTTTTTATGCATATCTTGGAGAGAGTATACTTAAAAAGGCTATTCAAAAAAATCTTGTTGATGTAAAGATATATAATTTAAGAGATTTTGCAACAGATAAACATAGGACAGTAGATGATTATCCCTATGGAGGTGGATCAGGAATGGTTATGAAGATAGAGCCTATTTATAATGCCCTTAAGGCTCTAAAATCTGATGGATACGAAAGATTGACTATTCTTTTGAGCCCTCAGGGTAAGAGATATGATCAAGAAAGGGCTGAAAGATTTTCGAGGGAGAAAAGAAGGATAGTACTGATATGTGGTAGGTATGAAGGTGTTGATGAGAGGGTAAGGGAATATCTCATTGATGAGGAAATATCCATAGGAGATTATGTATTGACTGGAGGAGAATTGGCTGCTTTGGTTATAATAGACAGCGTTGCCAGATTGATTCCTAATGTTTTAGGGGATGATAGGTCAATTATAGAGGAATCCTTTAGCTGGGGGATCCTTGATTATCCTCATTATACAAGACCTTATGAATTTGAAGGCATGAAGGTACCAGATGTCCTTCTTTCTGGCAATCATCAGGAGATACAGAGGTGGAGAAGAAAGGAGTCGCTGAGAATGACACTGAAAAAAAGACCAGACCTTATTGAAAAGGCACATTTAAGTCCCGAAGATAATATTATATTGAAGGAGCTTTGCTCAAAAAAAGAAAATTAATAAATACTTTTTAGAAATCAAGGAGGTAGGCCATGAATATGATTCAGGTAATAGAAGAAGGTTATAAAAGGGATCTCCCTGTCTTTAATGTAGGGGATACTGTAAGGGTGCACGTTAAGGTTGTAGAAGGTGACAAGGAAAGGATTCAGCCTTTTGAAGGTATTGTTATATCAAAAAAAGGTAGTGGTATAAGAGAGACATTTATTGTCAGAAAGGTATCTTTTGGAGTGGGTGTAGAAAGGATATTCCCCACTCACTCACCATCTATTGAAAAGATAGAGGTATTGAAAAAGGGAGCAATAAGAAGGGCAAAACTATACTATCTTAGAGGCAAAAAGGGTAAAGAGGCAAAGGTTAAAGAAAAATCAAAGGAGCAAAAATAACCATAATACACAGGGTAAATCTAAGTATATTTGTCCAAAATAATCTATCGAAGGGCATGGCTCTATTTCTTTGCAAATAAACTACCACTGATAAGCTAAATTTATACTTTCTAATAATAGATTATGGAAATAACCCTCTATGAATATGATGATTATATAAGAAAAAAGGGATTTACCCTTATTGCTGGAGTTGATGAGGCAGGCAGAGGACCTTTAGCAGGACCTATAGTAGCTGCTTCTGTTATTTTGCCAGATAAATTGATTCTTAAGGGCGTTAATGATTCAAAAAAACTTTCAGAAAAACTTCGGCAAAATCTTTTCTGGGAGATACTCCTTAATGCTAAAAGTATAGGTTTGGGAATAGCAGAAGTCAGTGATATTGATAGAATGAATATAAGGCAAGCAACTATACTTGCAATGCATAGGGCAGTATGTAATCTCACTTGCAAACCTGATATAGTGCTCATAGATGCACTTTATGTTCCAACCCTTGGAATAAAACAGATGGCAATTATAAAAGGTGATTCAAAGAGTGCATCTATTGCTGCTGCATCAATAATTGCCAAGGTTGTTAGAGATGGTATAATGATGAAATATCATTCCTATTATCCCCAATATGAATTTGATAAGCATAAAGGTTATGGAACTAAACTCCATCTAAAAAAAATAGAAAAATATGGTCCTTGTGCAATACATCGCTTGAGTTTTAAAAAGGTCAAAGATCTAATGCTGCCGTTTCCATGAATTATAAGTATCAAATGAATAAATCATGCCATAATAACTAAAGGCCATGAAAGCAGGTATTATTCAATCTTGGTTAGGATGCTAGGAAATTATATATTAAAGGGCATCAGTACTCTCAAAAAACCTTTGCGAATGTCGTCATCAGTATGGGTCTGAGCCTTACAGGGCCTGTCTCAAGTATTGCTTCTTTCCTTTCCATTCCCCTTAATGTATTTGTATAATCAACAAGTAGGATTGCATTCTTTTTCACAAGGCCCACGAGAAGGATAAGCCCAATGAAGCTGAAGATATTAAGGGTCTTTCCGCTGAAAAAAATGCTCCAAAGGCACCTATAAAGGAGAAGGGCATAGAGAGAAGGACGGTTAAAGGAAGTTCACTGTCTCTGCAATTGCAGCAATGTCAACGCCTAAATCCGCTGCCTTGTCCCTGTCAATAAATACTCTAAGTTCTGGTTTTCCTGCTTCGAGGGATGTATCCACATCAACAATTCCGGGCAGTTTTGAGAATTCACTCACAATTTGCTTTGTATATGCCTCAAGAGAGGACAAATCCCTTTCCCTGATGCTATATTGTATTGGGACATTTTTACACCCCGCCGATAAAAGATACATCCTCCCGTCCCATTTTCTAATTTGTCATTTTGTTATAGTTAATAACACACCTGTTAGTCGCTTGGGTTTTATTAGGGAGATTTGGTAGTTATATCTTGCCTCTGAAACCTGCTTTTTTGATGTGAGAAAGAAGGGTGTTTGCATCTATCACATCTTCTTTTGCCCTATGTGCTTTCTTTATTTTGAAACGCTGGGGAAGGACTCTCATCTTTTTTGAATATATGCCTTTAACCGAGATTGTAGGCCAGTAGGCACCCTTTGCAACATCTGCCCCTTTTGCGATCTCCTTAGGAGTTACACCAAGAAAGCCCTTTTTTGAAAAAAGGTCTATTGCAACTTCAAGTATCCTTTTTTTTGTTATTGGTGTGTCTTTTGTTTTGCTCATATTAATATATATTGAATGTAAGTGCTTACTAACCTATATGATAAAAATATCTCCCTGTCAAGTTTCTGCCTTAGTAGACCTTAAATTTGTTTTAAACTTATAATAGTAGTAATAAATAGTATTGAGAATGCATACCCTAATTATCTGTGGATAGATTAAAAAAATGGATTTAATAAGGGATTTCAGAGACGCCTCTTATATTAAGGGCATATTAGGAGCCATAAAATCAGAATCCTATAGACCAATAAATATAATGGAGATATGTGGAGGTCATACACATACTATTATGAGATTTGGATTAAATCAGCTACTTTCTGACAACATTAATTTTGTACATGGACCAGGTTGTCCTGTATGCATAATTCCGAAGGAAAGGATAGACCATGCCATATTATTGTCAAGGCAAGAAGATATCATATTAGCTACATTAGGCGATATGATGAGGGTACCAGGCTCATTGGGAAGCCTCATCAAGGAAAGGGCAGAAGGTAGGGATATAAGGATGATTTATTCGCCAATGGATGTAATAGATATTGCTAAAAAGAATCCTGATAAAATGGTTGTCTATTTTGCCATTGGTTTTGAGACCACAACCCCTATGACTGCTGCATTGCTTGATTTAACAATACAGGCAGGGATAAAAAATATTTTTTTACACGTTAATCATGTGCTTGTGCCCCCTCCAATCAATGCAATTATGAGTTCAGGAGATATCTCTATTGATGCATTTATAGGACCAGGTCATGTAAGCGCTATAACAGGGACAAAGATTTATGAGCCTATAGTAAAGAGATATAAAACACCTGTTGTGATAGCTGGCTTTGAGCCACTGGATATCCTTCAGGCTGTCTTAATGATTATGAGGCAATTTAAGGAAAATAGATGCGAGGTGGAGAATCAATATAAAAGGGGTGTGAATATTGAGGGAAACAAAAAGGCACAGGGATTGATTAAGAAATATTTTGAAACAAGGGATTCCTTTAGATGGAGGGGATTGGGTGATATCCCAGAAAGTGGTCTAAAACTAAGGGATGAATTTGCAAAGTGGGATGCAGAGGTTGTTTTTAGTGATATTCTTAATGTTAAGCCAGTAGATGATCATGTGTTATGTAGGTGTGGTGATATCCTCAGAGGAAGGATTAAACCCTTTGATTGTATTATATTTGGGAAGGCATGTACCCCAGAAAATCCATTTGGCCCATGCATGGTATCATCTGAAGGTGCCTGTCAGGCATATTATAAATATTCTATGGAGTCGGTGGTATGAATAAAATCCTTCTATCTCATGGTGGAGGTGGGGAGGAGTTATGGTCACTAATAGGGAATCTCTTTTTAAGGCATTTCTCAAATCCCTTTATCGATGCTCTTGAGGATTCAGCTATACTACAATTGGATTCAGATATAGCATTCACTACTGATTCCTTTACTGTATCACCACCATTTTTTAAAGGTGGAGATATTGGAAAACTCTCTATTGTAGGCACTATAAATGATCTTGCAGTTATGGGCGCTAAACCAATTTACATATCTACAGGTTTTATTATTGAAGAGGGGTTTTCATACAATGAGCTTGAGGAAATTGTAAAGAGTATGGCTGATGAGGCAAAAAAGGCAGATGTTAAAATAGTGACAGGAGATACTAAGGTAGTTCCAAAAGGTGATATAGATAAAATATTCATAAACACATCAGGCATAGGAAAGGTCATATTTAAGGGACTTTCAGCATCTAATCTACAAGAGGGAGATGTTATTATTGTCTCTGGCACAGTTGGGGATCATGGTGCCTGTATAATGTCGATTAGGGATGGGATAGGTTTAGAGATGGATCTAGATAGTGATTGTAAGGGAATATGGGGTCTTGTTGAGGATGTATTAAGAAATAATATAGAGGTTCATGCAATGAGAGATCCTACAAGGGGTGGATTATCTGCCCTCCTTAATGAATGGGCAAGACAGTCAGGTGTATGTATTGAGATAAGAGAAAACTCTATTCCCTTAAAGGAACCGGTAATAGGGTTGTGTGAGATATTAGGATTAGATCCCCTACATTTGGCAAGTGAAGGGAAGGTTGTCTTTGCAGTTTCAGAAAAAGATGCCGAGTTAGCGCTAAATATCATCAAAAATCACCCAGATGGAAGGAATGGAGCAATAATCGGAAGGGTTACAAAAAGAATGTTGGGAAAGGTGCTTTTGAAATCAGAATGGGGAACAACAAGGATTATGGAACCTCCTAAGGGAGAGTTGCTCCCGAGGATATGTTGATAGCATAATTTATTTATAATCCCAAAATTCTTAAGATAAAGAGATTCTTAAAAATCCTTCTAGTCCCTTATTAGAGAATGAAAGCCTCGAGGAAACAAAATCAAAATGATTAGAGTAATAATAAATATTAATGGTGCAATTCAGGGCGTTGGTTTCAGACCATTTGTATTTAGGATTGCGAAGGCACTTGATATTAAGGGATATATATCAAATAGCATGAATGGGGTAATAATTGATGTAGAGGCTGATCAGGATAAAATTGATAGCTTCATCCACAGCATTTATAATGAAAAACCCTCTCTTTGCAATATCTTTTCATTGGAGATAACATATTGTGATCCTATCGGATATGATGATTTTCAAATAAGAGAGAGTTCTAAAAAAGGGAAAAGGGACGTATCAATATTGCCTGATATTGCTACATGTAGTGAATGTATCTCAGAATTGTTTGATCCATCAGATAGGAGATTTCATTACCCATTCATAAACTGCACCAATTGTGGACCAAGATTTACCATTTTAAAAAGTCTTCCATATGACAGAGACAATACTACAATGGGTGTTTTTAAGATGTGTGATAAATGTAGTGAAGAATATTATGATATTAATAATAGGAGATTTCATGCACAACCAAATGCCTGTTCTGTATGCGGTCCCTATGTAAGCCTCTATAACAAAGAAGGTTTTTTAGTAAGTGAAAAAGATGATGCCATTCAGAGATTAATTGATGAAATTATAAATGGAAGAATTGTTGCTATTAAGGGAATTGGTGGTTTTCATCTTGTTTGTGATGCGAGAAATGAAGAAGCTGTAATAGAGTTAAGAAATAGAAAAAGGAGGCAAGAAAAACCCTTTGCTGTAATGTTTCCAAATATAGACAGTATAAAAGAATATGCCCATGTCTCTATGATTGAAGAGGCTTTATTACTGGCTCCAACAAGACCCATCGTGATATTAAAAAAAAGGGAAGGCTGTGCTATTGCTCCCTCTGTTGCGCCAAATTTAGATAGGATTGGGGCATTTCTTCCTTACTCACCTATTCATCATATTATATTAGGGGCTTTAAATTTTCCTATTGTAGCAACATCAGGCAATATTTCTGATGAACCAATTATAAAAGATAATGACATAGCACTAAAGACACTTATTAATTTCAGTGATTATATCCTTATCCATAATAGGGATATTCAAAATAGGTGTGATGATTCTGTTTTAAAGATTATAGGTGGTTTCCCTACATTTATCAGGAGATCAAGGGGATATGCACCAATGCCAATAAAATTGCCAATTATGTTAAAGAGAAATGTTTTAGCAGTAGGTGGTTTTTATAAAAATACCTTTAGCATTGGATTTGATGACAAGGTTATTATCAGTCAGCATATAGGGGATGTGGAAACTTTAGAGGCTATTAATTATTTTGAGGAGGCCGTATCAAGACTCTGTAGCCTATATGAATTTAGGCCTGATTTGATAGTTCATGACCTTCATTTAGGATATGAGACAACAAAATGGGCAATCTCCCAAAGGGATGTTAAAAAAATAGGTCTTCAGCATCACCATGCACATATAATTTCATGTATGGCTGAAAATAATATATTAGATGAGGTCATTGGTATTTCATGGGATGGCACAGGGTATGGAGAGGATGGCACTTTATGGGGAGGGGAGTTCTTAAGATGTAGCTACACAAAATATGAAAGGATTGCCCAATTTAAACAAATTAGATTATTAGGTGGAGAAAAGGCTATAAAGGAACCAAGAAGGATTGCTTTATCAATGCTATTTGAGATCTTTCAGGATGGATGTTTTAATCTTTCTATTCCTACACTGAATGCCTTTGACAAGATGGAACTAAAGGTTCTTTATGAGGCATGGCAAAGAGGTATAAATTCACCATACACATCATCTGCTGGAAGGATCTTTGATGGTGTTGCCTCACTTATTGGAATCATACATAAACTTAATTATGAAGGACAGGCAGCTATGATGATTGAGGATCTTTATAATCCAGGTATAAAAGAAACCTATCCATATACAATTAAAGACAATATTATTGATTGGTCAGAGATTATAAAATGCATAATCCTTGAGAATGACAAAAGGGTAGTCCCTTCCAGATTTATAAACACCTTAGCTGATATAATATACAGCATTGTAAAAAAATCAGGTATTAAGAAGGTATGTCTTTCTGGTGGGGTATTTCAGAATGATCCACTTGTTAAAAAGACCATTGAATTATTATCAGAAGAATTTCAGATATTTACTAACAAGAGGATCCCTCCAAATGATGGAGGGATCTCATTTGGACAGGCTATATATGGAGGATTAGTAGATTTAGATGATCTTTAAATGGGCTTGCATAGTATAGCCTTATTTGTGCTATTTTATTGAGTCTAACCTATAATAATAAAGGTTTTAAAAATGGTAAAAAGAAACATAAAAAATTCTGATTTAAGCATAATTTAAATGATTTTATATATATTAGTTTAGAATTTTGATAGGAGCAATTATGGTAAAAAACGACAGATGGATACGGGAGATGGCTCAAAAGGGCATGATAGAGCCTTTTAACAAAAAACAGGTAAGAAAGGGTGTTATTTCTTATGGGGTCAGTTCATATGGTTATGATATGAGAGTAGCAGATGAGTTTAAGATATTCACAAACATAAATAGTACTGTTGTTGATCCTAAAAGGTTTGATCCAAAGAGTTTTTGGGACTTTAAGGGAGATGTATGTATAATCCCTCCAAATTCCTTTGCCCTTGCCAGCTCTGTTGAATACTTTAGGATACCAAGGGATGTAATAGTGATATGTCTTGGTAAGTCAACCTATGCTAGATGCGGAATAGTTGTTAATGTGACCCCTTTAGAGCCTGAATGGGAGGGTCATGTCACAATTGAGATCTCAAATACAACCCCTTTACCTGCAAAGATATATGCTAATGAAGGTATAGCACAACTGCTTTTTATCCAGGCAGCAGAGGTCTGCGAGATCTCTTACAAAGATAAATTAGGAAAATATCAGGCACAAAAGGGTATAACTCTACCTAAAATATAATATGTCTTGGAAAGAAAAACTTATAATTGCCCTTGATGTATCAGATAAGAGAAGGGCTATTGATATCGTTGATATGCTCGGAGATTATGCTAATGTTTTTAAGATCGGGTTTGAATTATTTGTCTCATCAGGACCTGAAATTGTTAAAGAGATTCAAGGTAAAGGCAAAAAGGTCTTTCTTGATCTCAAATTTCATGACATACCAAATACTGTTACAAAAGCCGCTATTGCGGTAGCAAGACTTGGTGTGTATATGTTTAATGTGCACACATCAGGTGGATTAGAGATGATGAAGAGATGCGTTGATGCCGTTCAAGGGATATGTCTAAAAGAGAATATTCAAAGACCTAAAATAGTTGGTGTAACTGTCCTTACAAGCATTGATAGTGCTATTCTAAAAAATGAGATCGGGGTTCATTATAGCCTCAAGACCCATGTTAAAAACCTTGCCTTGCTTTCAAAAAAGGCAGGTCTTGATGGAGTAGTTGCCTCCCCTCATGAGGTAGCTATGATAAAACAACATTGTGGAAGGGATTTTCTTGTTGTAACACCTGGCATTAGACCTTCATGGACACCACCTGATGATCAGATGAGGACTGCTACCCCAAAAGAGGCATTAAAGAATGGCGCAGACTATATTGTAATGGGCAGGGGAATTCTAAAACAGGATGACCCTATTAAGGCCTTAGAGCTTATTTCCTTAGAGATACTTACAGCATAATGCCTCCAAACCCATCAATAACCAAGGCTGATTTTTTAGAATCTCTTAGATCAGGATTTATTCCTCCTATTTATAGGGAGATTCATTACAACGAGCCTTATCTTGTTTATGAATCCCTTGACATTAAGAAGAATTCTATCCTGCTTGAAAGTGTAAAAGGTCCTTATAAAACAGCCTCTTATTCATTTATTGGCCTTGATCCATATCTTATATTCAAGGTTAAGGATGGCGAGGTTATGATAGAGGCAGGCTCCAAAAAAAGGGGAGATAAATGTACTACTCTCTCATTCAGGAGCCCCCTTGATAGATTAAGCGAACTTATTACCGCATATAAACAGAAATGCTTGCCAGAACTGCCCCCTTTTCAGGGAGGGGCAATGGGTTTTTTTAGTTATGATTTTGTCAGGTATATAGAAAATATCCCTAAAAATGCAGTTGATGATATCTTAATCCCTGATGCCCATTTTATAATGGTTGATAAGATAATTGCATTTGACCATTTGCAGAAAAAGGCATGGTTCATAATCTCTCCTGGGGCGAGATATACAGAACTCGGATACAGGGATATTTCAAATATAGATTGGGATATAGTTTTTGACCAGTCGGTAGAGGAATTAATGGTCAAGGCTGAGGAACTGGATAAAGAATTGGCAGATATCAGATTCATTAAACCTAAACAAAAACCACTAAAACTTGAACTTAATTATGAGATGCCTAAGGAAAAGTATATAGATATTGTGAAAAGGGCGAAGGAATATATTGCTGCTGGAGATATATTTCAGGCAAATCTCTCTCAAAGGATTTCTGCGTACATAGGAGATAAGGAACCATGGGAGATTTATAAGGTTTTAAGGACAATAAATCCATCTCCCTTTGCAGCATATCTAAATTTTGATGAATACTATATTGTCAGTTCATCACCTGAGAGGTTGATAAAGTTAAATAATGGAATTATAGAGACAAGGCCCATTGCAGGTACAAGACCTAGGGGAAAAGATATAATAGAAGATGAGCAAATGCGTAAAGAGCTTTTGCTTAATATAAAGGAAAGGGCCGAACATATAATGCTAATTGACCTTGAGAGAAATGATTTAGGAAGGGTTTCTGAGTATGGAACTGTTTATGTGGATGAATTGATGACTACAGAAGATTATTCACATGTGATTCATATAGTCTCTAATATCCGAGGTATCTTACAAAAGGGTAAGAACTGTTTTGATGCTATCAAGGCAACATTTCCTGGAGGTACAATTACTGGTGTGCCAAAGGTCAGATGTATGGAAATAATTGATGAACTTGAGCCTGTTGCAAGGGGGCCTTATACAGGTTCACTTGGATATATTAGCTTTTCTGGGAATATGGATTTTAACATTATCATTAGGACATTTTTAATAAAGAATAAAATAGCCTATGTTCAGGCAGGAGCAGGAATTGTTGCTGATTCAGATCCAGAAAAGGAGTATTTTGAGACACTAAAAAAAGCAGAGGCATTAATAAAAACACTTGAGAAGGTTTAAGGAGAAAGGTATATATGTCTGACAGGACCGAAAAAAGTAAAGGTAAAATCTTTTTAATTCCTATTATTGTATTATTGATAATTTATCTTGCTGTGGGAGTATTAGCATATCTGTTTAATTATCCATATCCATTAAAAGATCTTGATAGACTACGTCTGGAAGGTTTGTTATCCGAAAAAAAGGCTGCTGTGGATTCGCTAATTAAACAATATATTCAATTTTTGTCTTTTTTATCAGGCAATAGATCCTTTAGAGATGATGTGACTATTATTGCTAATCCTAAATTTGTAGATACTCTTAAAACAGCTTATGCAGATAAAAGGCAGATACTAATACCTAAGAAGATAACCGGAGCACAGCAAAGGATATCAGATTTTTTACAGGATATTCGGCAAAGGGACTTTAAAATGTATGCAATCTTATCAACGGATGGTACAGTAGTTTATAGCAATCTGAGAGAGATTATTGGCGAGTCCTGGGCTGAAAAGGATTTTTTTAAAGATAACATTTCGAACAAACAGACAAGACCTTTAGGATTCTCTAATCAGAATGATTTTTATAAAGGGATAATATTTTTAAGTCCTGTTTATAATTCAGAGGGATCACTTGCTGCTTATATATACATGGTATTAGGGGAAGAGAGGTTAGCAGAAATATTAATGGTTAAGAAAGGCTTTTATAATTTAGGGAAGGTGATGGTAATTGATAAAGACGAAAACATATTATTAACCGAAGAAGGTATTGTAACAGATAGTGCCATAATGAAAGAGGGATTAATCTCATATAGTGAGGTAATAGAAAATACCCCCTTTAGGATTATTGCTGCTATTGATGAATCAGAGGTTCATAAAGAAAAAGGATTATTTTTTGTATATCTAACCTTTGCTCTATTAATGGTGATCGTGATTTTTATTCAGTCAAGGCTTATAGCATCAAGATCTGGTAAAGTGATTAAAGAATCTAAATCAGAGCCAAAAATAAATTTAAAAGAGTTTTTGTCAGATATTGAATTCTACGCTAATAATTTAATTGGTTCAAAAGATATAGAGTTGATTTTAGAATATGATAAGGATTTATTAGAAAGGGATTCTCAGTTGAATATATTCAGATTATGGCAGATACTCACCTCCCTTCTTAATATCTCTATTAAAAATACAGACACAGGAATAGTAACAGTAATATTGTGCTTAATAAGAAAGGATAAAAAGGAATATTTAGAGATCTCAATTTCTGATACAGGAAAGGGATTGACAGGAATGGAGCAGGTAATTTTTAAGGAGATCGATAATGAGCTTTTAGCTCAAATAGAAGAAAGTGATAAAGGATTATTGATAAATGCCAAGAAAATGGTAGAGTCTATTAACGGAAAGATAGAAATTGAGAATATTCCTACTAAGGGATTGCTCTGCATAGTAACCATTCCTATTCCTTACTAAAATTGCTTTTTTATGCTAACCTTTGTTAGCATATTAGTTAAGAAATTCAAGATCTTAAGGAGAATATGGTGACTAAAGGAGATATATCTAAACCTTCAAATGTTACTGATAAGATATGGGATTTGCTATCATCAGTAAAGTTTGCTATCATTATTTTCACTTTAATAGCCTTAACATCAATTATAGGAACAGTAATTGAACAAAGGGCTGAGCCTGCAAAGACTATAGAATTTCTTTCAAAGATATTTGGTAGCAGCGCTCCTACTGCTTATAGGATTATAGATACCCTCGGCTTTACAGATATGTACCGTTCATGGTGGTTTCTCGCCCTTCTTTTTCTTTTTTCTGCAAATCTTATACTTTGCTCAATTGACAGACTACCAAGGATATGGAAGGCTGTAAAGGAACCAATTAAGCCAATATCACCTGATATTTTTAATTCAATGCCTATAAAAAAAGAAATCTCCTTAAAAGGAAAGACTGATAAGGCGAAGGAATTAGTTGAATCAGCCTTAAAAAAGATTGGGTTTAAGCCTTCTGTTTATAACGATGAAGCTGGTATGCAGATATTTGCTGAGAAGTGGAAGGAAAGCAGGCTAGGTGTTTATGTTACCCATTTTAGCATAATTATAATCTTAATAGGATCAATTATTGGTATATTCTTTGGATTCAATGGTGGATTAAACCTTCTTGAAGGCACAACATCCAGTGTTGCCTATGTTGAGGGGGGTAAACCTATACCACTTGGCTTTACTATAAGGTGTGATGATTTTGAAGTATTATTCTATGAAGGAACAGATACACCTAAGGAATTTAAAAGCTGGCTTACGGTCATAGAAAATGGCAAAGAGGTTCTAAAAAAAGAGATTGAGGTAAATGAGCCATTAAGATATAAAGGCATTACTTTTTACCAGTCAAGTTATGGATTTAATCCTACAAGGGATTCCTTATTTAAATTCACAGTAAGGTCAAAAGATGGCAAAAAAGAAGACGTACAGATTAAGTTTGAAGAATCATTTACAATTCCTGGTACAAATATTAAGGGCATTGTTAAAGATTTTAGCCCAGCCCTTGGTATGGATCCATCAGGAAGGTTATTTACCTATGCTGAGATGATGAATAACCCAGCTGTTTTGGTAGAATTTACAGAGGATGGTAGAAAAATACACAGTCAGTGGGTATTGAAGAGATATCCCCAGACATGGAAAATCACTGATGAAAGGGATATAAATCTCGGCATTGTGGAATTTCATGACCTATGGGGTTCTCAATTTACAGGTTTACAGGTAAGAAAGGATCCTGGTGTATGGATTGTATATCTTGGATGCCTCATTATGGGAATCGGGCTTTATGCAGCATTTTTTATGAGCCATCAAAGGATATGGGTGAGACTCAAAGAGGATAAAAATAGCGTTAAGATTAATATTGCAGCTTCAACAAATAAAAATAGGTCAGCCCTTGAGCAAAAAATAGATAAATTAATTAAGTTAGTTAATCAATAGTTTAATGAGAAATCTGTTTGTTTTATTGATGAAAAATTGGAGGTTTTAAATGGAAAGTTCACAATTTTTTGGCATTTCAAGTGTAGCCTATATACTTGCAATGATAGCGTATATAACATATATCGTCCATAAAAACTCTACTATTGGAATTATAGCAACAACATTGACTGTTATAGGTTTTTTTACTCAGACAATCGCATTCTTTCTAAGGTGGAGTGAGTTTGCCCAATTAAGCCAGATGGGTATGATACGGTCAATACCATTAACCAATCTATATGAATCTCTTGTATTCTTTATCTGGTGTGTCATATTAGGCTATCTCATAGTAGAGTGGAAATATAAAAATCGTTCCTTTGGGGCATTTGTTACCCCAATAGCAGGAATGGCTCTCGCTTTTATTGATATATCAGGGATGTCAAAGGATATTCAACCACTCGTTCCAGCCCTGCAGAGCAATTGGCTTTTGGTTCATGTAATAATGAGCTTTATTGCTTATGCAACATTTGCTTTGGCATTTGCTACAGGGATAATGTATCTTGCCTTAAATACGGAGGACAAAAAAGGTGGGGCATATATATTCTGGACTGTAACCCTTGGTATTTTCCTTGTAATCCTCATAGCAATGGTGATTGATTTTCTTGTATTTAAAATTGTGGCAAAGACCCCAGAGGCATTTATTAAGAGTTATATGTTTAAGGCTACATTTAGAAATGACTCTTTAGCAGTAAATGCTATTAGTTATATTGGTGCGGCAGCCTTTATATTTATAATATGGAGATATGGCTTTGTCCTGAAAAAGATTATTTCCTCATTCTCTATATCTTCTGATCTTCTTGATGAACTTACATATAAGGCTATAACTATTGGTTTCCCTATCTTTACACTTGGAGGACTTATTTTTGGTGCTATATGGGCTGATCAGGCTTGGGGAAGATACTGGAGCTGGGATCCTAAGGAAACATGGTCATTAATATTATGGTTTGTTTATGCCTTTTATCTTCATGCCCGTTTCTTGAGAGGCTGGAGGGGGAATAAGATAGCTATAGTTGCTGTAATAGGATTTATCTGTACTATATTTACATATCTCGGTGTGAATCTACTCTTGAGCGGACTCCATGCTTATGGAAGTCAGTAGGAGAATCAGGAATTAGCATATTCAACTCTCATTATTAGCTCTTAATTTCTTATTCCCAATACTGACTATCATGATTATTTTAGGCATAGATACCTCTTGTGATGATACCTCTGCTGCAGTAGTTGCTGATGGCAGGAAAATACTCTCCAATATTGTCTCTTCCCAGACAGAAATCCATAAAAAATATGGAGGCATAGTCCCGGAGCTTGCATCCCGAATGCATATGGAGATGATATTGCCTATAGTTGATGAGGCCTTACATAAAGCAGATATTAGTTTGGATGATATTGATGGTATATCTGTTTGTCATGGCCCAGGATTGATAGGGGCACTACTTGTTGGATGCGGTTTTGCCAAGTCTTTATCCTATGTTAAAAAGAAGCCCCTTTCTGCTGTAAATCATCTTGAGGGTCATATTTTTTCTGTTTTTCTTGAATATGAAATTGATTTCCCCTTTTTATCTTTAATAGCATCAGGAGGTCACACCTGTCTATATATAGTTAATGGCTTTGGCAAATATCAAGAACTTGGAAGGACAAGGGATGATGCATCAGGTGAAGCCTATGACAAGGTCGCAAAGTTGCTTGGGCTTAGCTACCCAGGAGGTCCTGTAATAGATAGGTTAGCAAAAGAGGGAGATCCAAAGGCATTTCCATTTCCAAGACCTTATGTGCCAGATTCCTTTGATTTTAGCTTTAGTGGTCTTAAGACAGCAGTGAAATTGGAGATAGAGAAGATAGGAAATAAAGTAAAAGAGGGATTAAGTCCACAAATGATAGCTGATATCTCTGCCTCATTCCAGTCAGCAGTAGTAGATGTCCTTGTCAGGAAGGTGGAATGGGCTGTTGTGAAAAAAGGTATTAAGAGAGTAACTCTGTCAGGGGGTGTATCTGCAAATAGCGAATTAAGAAAAAGGGTTCAGGAGATGGCAGAAGATAGGGGTATAGAAATATTTTTGCCCTCTATTTATCTTTGTACTGATAATGCAGCAATGATAGCTACAGCAGGTTATCACCATATAATAAATGGAAATCTTGCTGGAATAGACCTAAATCCAAAGGCATATTTACCTTTATAAAAATCATCTAAAATATAAGCTTGATTAGCAAATTCTGTTTGCTATTAATATAAGAATTTATCAAAAAAACTAATCTTTTTTAAATACACATTTGTTATTAGCTTTAAAGATTTTATATATGAAGAGATTATTTAAAAAGGTTGTCCTTTTATTTTTCATAGGCCCTTTTCTTTTTATCTGTTACTACCTTATTTTTCCGGATGTCTCCAGCCTTAAAAACAATAATCCTAAAAAGACCTCTTTTATGGAATACCGTGAAAGGGAATGGAAAAGAGAAAAAAAGAAAGCAAAAATCAGACATCAATGGATTCCATTATCTAATATATCGCCATACCTTATAAAGGCTGTCTTGATTGCAGAGGATGATAAGTTCTGGCACCATGAGGGCTTTGATTTTGAGGCAATAGAAAAGGCAATAGAGATAAATATAAAGTATGGTAGATTTAAGGCTGGAGGAAGCACTATAAGTCAACAGCTTGCAAAAAACCTTTACCTTACACCTTCAAAAAATCCGATCAGGAAAATCAAAGAGTCTATATTAACATGGCGTATTGAAAGGAATCTCTCGAAAAAAAGGATATTGGAGATCTATCTTAATGTTGCCGAATGGGGAGAAGGTATATTTGGTATAGAGGCTGCTTCAAGATATTATTATGGAAAGGCTGCATCAGACCTAACACCAATGGAATCTGCCCGTCTTGCTTCTGTACTTCCCAACCCAAGAAAATATAATCCTGTTGGAAATTCCAGATATGTAGAAAACCGTTCAAGGATTATCTATAATGTAATGGTTAAAAGAGGAATAGTTCCGCCAGTGTATGAAGATATTATAGATAGCTCCTCAGAAATCTTAACAGAGGAGAGAAGTAGGGAAACCTTTTAGTGACGAATATTTATATTATTACCTTTGCTTGCTGTGCCTATATTTTATGACACGAATTTTCTCTAATGTAATAAGACCTTCTTTGAACCACTCGTCAATAAAGGGCATCAACTTATTGATATTTTCCTCTGTATCAACAATCTCAATAACAATGGGCAGGTCAATAGAAAGTTCTAACAGCTTTGCTGTATGAATTCGGCTATTAGCTCCATATCCCATTATGCCTCTTAAAACAGTAGCTCCTGCTAAGTTTAATTCCTTCGCCTTTAAGACTATTTGTTCATAAAGTGGTTTCCCTTTATGATGGTCACTCTCTCCTATAAAAATCCTTAATAGAAGGGCCTCTTCTGGTAGTTTCATGTATTAATCCTAAGAAAAAAACTTATTATAAGCCTAGAAAAATAAATGCCTATTAATACAAGAGTAATGCCTATAAAGTTGCTCCAAAAAATATTAGAAACCGCAAGACCTATTTCCCCTTCTCTAAGAAGGTTAATGGTTTCAAGACTATAAGTAGAAAAAGTCGTATAGGCACTTAGAAAGCCAATGGTTATAAAACTGCGCCATTGAACAGGTATGATTGTAGTCTCAAAGAGCTCTATAAACACACCAATAAAAAAACAACCTGTTAAATTAACTATCAAAGTACCCCATGGAAATAGAGTATTGATATTGTTATATATTATGGTTGATAAACCATATCTAGCTATGGCACCCAGTGAACCACCAACGGCTATTAGCAGAAGTTGATGCATTAGTATTTATCCGTTAAAATAAAAAAATTTATATTGCCTATAAGGAATATTTTAGCATGCCTACTGATTATAATTTAAAGCTAAACAATCACTATAGAGGGCATTATTCCTATTAAGAAAACCATGAATAGTGTTATAGCTATTGCCAATCCTAATGAGGGAGATGGTGTTATGACAGCCTTTTCCTTCATTTCCTTCATGTACATATTCATTACGACCCTTAGATAATAGTATGCTGATATGGAGCTAAATAATATTGCAATTATAACAAGCCATGTGTATCCCGCATTTATAGCGGCCATAAACAGATTAAACTTTCCTATAAAACCTGCAGTTGGGGGGATACCTGTTAAAGAAAACATAAATACGAGCATCATTGCTGCTACAAGTGGATGGCTCTTTGAGAGTCCTTCGTAATCTTTTAAATCATCACCTTTTTCAAGGAGTATTATTATCGCAAAAGCACCCATATTCATAAAGGCATATATAAGAAGATATATCATCATTGCACTCATTCCTTCACTTGTTCCGGCAATAACGCCAATGAGCATATATCCAGCATGCGCTATGGATGAATATGCTAACATCCTTTTTATGTTTGTCTGAACAATGGCAAGGATATTTCCTACAGCCATTGTAAGTATAGAAATTCCAATTAATATGGATGTCCATTCAACCTGTATGCTCTGAAAGGCAATAAAAAATACCCTCCCGATTACTGCGAACCCTGCTGCCTTTGGACCTACTGACATAAATGCTGTTATGGAGGTTGGAGCTCCTTCATATACATCAGGCGCCCACATATGAAATGGCGCTGCTGCGATCTTAAAGGAGAATGCTACTATTACGAGGGTCATAGCAAGCAATAGGGTTGTTGATGTTTCTGTCTGCTTCAATAGATCTGCTATTTTATACATATCTGTTGTTGTTGTTAGACCATATAATAAAGATATTCCATAAAGCAGAATGGCTGAAGAAAAGGCTCCAAGAAGAAAGTACTTCATTGCTGCTTCGTTGGACTTAATGTCATGTTTCTTTATGCCAGCAAGTATGTATGTACTTAATGCCATAAGTTCAAGACCAAGATATAGAATTATTAGGTCCTTTGCAGAAGCCATTAACATCATTCCAGCAGTTGCAAAGAGAAGCAGACTATAATATTCACCATATTCCGCATTCTCTCTTCTTATATATCTTAAGGATATCAATATTGTCAGGAATAGATTTATCATAAATATAAGCTTAAAAAATGTGCTGTAAGCATCACTTACAAACATGCCATAAAAGGCCTCTCCATAACTCATGGGCGCAATAAAGAGTATAGCTGCTGTGGTAAAGACACCAATAAAGGCAAGAATAGACTTATTTTTTATAAAGAGTTCTAATATAAGAAGAAGGAGGGCAGAGGATAGCATAATAATTTCAGGTACAGCAGGTGCAAGATCTGGGAAAGGAATATTCATAGTGTTCATTTTATCACCCCTAAGATTTGCGCTGTTTGTGACTGTCCTGCTGTATTAACCTTATCTAAGAGGTTCTGCACAGATACATCCATAAAGCTTAGGAAGGTATTGGGATAAATACCTATCCATATTACCAGTATTATAAGAGGGATTAGAGTTAATGCCTCTCTTGTATCTATATCATTATGCCCTTCAATCTGCGGATTTGTTTTGAGGAAAAAGACCCTCTGATAAAGCCATAGCATATATGCTGCACTAATAATAATTCCAGTTGCTGCAATTACACCTAATATCTTTGATGTAGTAAAGCCTCCTACAAGGATGAGAAATTCTCCAATAAATCCATTTGTTCCTGGCAATCCTATTGATGCAAGGGTAAATATCATAAAAAATGCTGCATATACAGGCATCACTGTTGCTACACCACCATAATCAGCTATCTGTCTTGTGTGGGTACGGTCATATATAATTCCAACAGCTAAAAATAAGGCACCTGTAACAATCCCATGATTAATCATCTGAAGTATGCCACCCTGTATTCCTTGCATATTAAGGGCAAATAGTCCTAATGTGACAAACCCCATATGGCTTACTGAGCTGTATGCAATAAGTCTTTTAAGGTCTGTCTGGCCAAGACAGATAATACCTCCATATATTATTGCTATAACAGAGAGTATCATCATTATTGGTGCCATTGTCTTTACTGCATCTGGGAACAAAGGCATACTGAACCTTAAAAAACCATAAGCACCCATCTTAATAAGTATACCTGCAAGTATTACACTGCCTGCTGTTGGTGCCTCTGTGTGTGCGTCAGGAAGCCATGTATGTACAGGCCACATTGGTACCTTTACTGCAAATGCTGCAAAGAATGCCCAAAACAGGATGATTTGCAGCTCATAGGGGTAATTAATTGTCATCATATGCAAAACATCAAATGTTCTGCCAGAATAAAAATAAAGAACTATTATTCCAACGAGCATTAATACGCTTCCTACCAGTGTAAATAGGAAGAATTTTATTGCCGCATATACCCTATTTGGTCCTCCCCATACACCGATAAGTAAAAACATGGGGATTAGCATTGCCTCCCAGAATATATAAAACAAGAAAAGGTCAAGGCTGCAGAATACTCCGATCATTGCACCTTCTACGAGAAGGATTGCTGAATAGAACTCCTTAACCTTTTCCTTTATACTGTTCCACGAGACTGTTATACAAAGTATTGTCAGTATTGCAGAAAGAAGCACAAAAAGCACACTTATCCCATCTACACCTATAGCATATTTTATTCCCCATGAAGGAACCCACAGGTATGTCTCTGTAAATTGCATTTGTGCTGTTGTTTTGTCAAAATTGATAAAAAGGGGAATTGATAAGATAAATGTAATAAGGCTTGTTAAAAGGGCAGTCCATTTTATAAATAGCTCATTAGATCGCCTTATTAATAAAATTAATATTGCACCAATTATCGGCAAAAATATTACAGTGCTTAATACAGGGTATCCTATCTGCTGCATTTATTCTCCTTATTTATTTACTGCTATCAGCAGCAAAGTTAATATCACAAAAAGACCTAATGCCATGCTAATGGCATAATGCTGTAAATGACCACTCTGGATCTTTCTTATTTTTTCTCCAAGGCCCCTTATTGCGTTAGGTAGACCATTTACTATTCCCTCTATAATCTTTCCATCTATTACCACAATAAGCATATTGTTTGCAATCCATTTTGTTGGTCTTACTAAGATGAAATCATAAAGCTCATCTATATAGTATTTATTCCATAATGTTTTATAAATGAACTTAAATTGATTAGCAAGTCGTGATGGCATCTCGGGTTTAAGGGAATATAATATCCAAGAAAGTAATATACCACCTACTGCACAGGCAACAGATATTCCCATTACTATATACTCTTCTTCATGGGTTGCGGTTACATGGGGATGTCCTAATACAGGCTCAAGTAAATGTCCTATCCAGTTGCTTCCGCCAAGTGCCTGTGGTATACCTATCCATCCTGCTGATATAGCACCTATAGCAAGTATTATAAGAGGAATAGTCATAATCTTAGGTGATTCATGTAGGTGGTGTTCCTCTTCATGGGTTCCCCTGAATTTCCCGTGAAATGCTAAAAAGATGATTCTAAAGCTATAAAAGGCTGTCAATGCAGCAACTATAGTACCTATTATCCATACAATTCTTCCAACATTACCGCCATTGTAAGCAAGCCATAATATCTCGTCTTTGCTGAAGAAACCAGCAAACCCCGGTATCCCTGCTATGCTTAGTGATGCGATAAGGAAAGTCCAGTAGGTTATTGGCATGTATTTTTTTAGCCCGCCCATCTTCTGTATATCCAACTCCCCAGCCATAGCATGCATCACACTACCAGCCCCTAAAAATAGTAATGCCTTGAAATATGCATGTGTGTATAGATGAAATATTCCAGCTCCAAAGGCACCAACACCGCAGGCAAGAAACATATAGCCCAACTGGCTAACAGTTGAATAAGCTATTATTCTCTTAATATCATTTTGTACCAGTGCAATGGTAGCAGCAAAAAGACTTGTTATGGCACCTGTTAAAGCAACTACCATCATAGCTGTTTCAGATTGGCTGAATAGGGGATTAAATCGTGCTACCATAAAAACTCCTGCTGTAACCATTGTAGCTGCATGAATAAGGGCGCTTACAGGCGTTGGTCCTTCCATAGCATCAGGAAGCCATACATGAAGGGGTATCTGTGCTGATTTACCAATAGCACCAAGAAACAAAAGAAGGGCTATCAATGTAATTAGATCAAAATTAAATCCCAGTATATTAATTGTCTGTCCTGTTAGAGAACTCAAATTTCCAAATATATCTGTATAATGAAGTGTACCAATTGTGAGGAATATCATTATTACACCGATACCAAAACCAAAATCACCAAATCTATTGACAATAAATGCCTTTTTTCCTGCATCTGCAGCAGACCTCTTTTCATACCAAAACCCTATAAGGAAGTATGAACAAAGACCAACTGCCTCCCATCCAAAATATAGCTGAAGCAAGTTGTTGCCCATAACGAGCATAAGCATTGAAAAGGTAAATAGACTTAGATATGAAAAGAATCTATAATAACCAGGGTCACCATGCATATACCCTATAGAATATACATGGACGAGAAAGCTGACACTTGTAACAACAATGAGCATTATAGAAGTCAGTTGGTCTATCAAAAATCCTATAGAGACCTTGAAGTTGCCTGATACTATCCAGCTATATAAATCATAATTAATGCTCTTTCCAGCTAACACATCAAGAAATGTAATGATTGAGACAATTAAAGAGCCTGCAACAGCAATTGTTGCAGGCAGATGTGCCTGCTCCCTTATGATTTTTCTACCAAATATAATATTAACTATAAATGCTATGAGCGGTAATAGGGGTATCAAGACATATTTATCCATTATTCGTTCCTCTTTATTTGTCTACCTACTGTTTTCTTTATCCCTTCATCTGTAAAATTTCATCGGTATGGACTGCTTCCCTATTTCTAAATAGGGATACAAGTATTCCAAGCCCTATAGCAGCCTCTGCTGCAGCTACTGCAATAATAAAGAATACAAACACCTGTCCTGTTAGGTCTTGAAGATAATGACTAAATGCTACAAGACTTATATTTACAGCATTGAGCATTAGTTCAATGCATATAAACATGATTATTATATTCTTTCTTATTATAAAGCCAATTGCTCCTATAGAAAATAGGCAAGCACTAAGCCCAATATACCATTCTAAAGGTACCATCTGTCCTCCGTAATCATAATAATTAGCATATCAATCCCTTTTCCTTGCTAATAATATTGCGCCTACCATAGCTACAAGCAATATTAATGCTACTATCTCAAATTGAAGTAAATACTCAGAAAATAATAATTTTCCTAATGCCTTTGTATGTGTCTCTTTTTTTATAGCCTCTATGCTGTATTGCCCGGTTGGTCCTTGTGTAATTTTGCTTATGCTAAAAAACATTAACATCAATATGCTCAGTCCTAAAGCTACTCCTATAGGCCACTCACCTATAACCCTCTCTATAGTTATCTCCTCTTTGAGATTAAGCATCATTATTACAAAAAGGAATAAGACGAGTATTGCCCCTGCATAAAGAATAATCTGGATAGCTGCAAGAAACTCTGCATTTAAAAATAGGTAAATCCCTGCTATATGGAAAAACAACAGGACCATCCATAATACACTGTGAACAGGATTCCTTCGTGTTATTATTATCAAAGAGAGAAATATTGTTACAATAGCAAGATATCCAAAAAACAGTTTAGGTAACATATTACTCCTTAATCTAAAATATACATAATACAGTTGTAATGTAATGCAACTCTGTTTTTATATGTTCTTCTTAAAAACTGCCTGGTCTTCATGGGATATAAAATCTGAACTCATTGGCCTCCAGAATTTTTCAAAATATTCCTCTCCCTTTTTCCCAGACATATACTTATCCCAATTAGACAATAATTTTTCTTTATCCATATAAAAGGCATCCCTTGAATAATCAGCATATTCATAATGGTCTGTAAGTGCCACTGCTCCAAATGGACATGCCTCTACACATAGGGCACAAAATGTGCATCTCAGCACATCTATCTCGTATCTATCAACAATCTTGGAATGATCATGTCCTTCTGATGTATATATATAAATACATTGGGATGGACAGATTGCAGCGCAGAGTCCACATCCAACGCATCTTGCTGTACCATCTGATTTTCTTGGCAGTGCATGTAGCCCCCTGAAACCCGGGAAAGGTGGTCTCTTTTCATCTGGATACTGCCTCGTTACAGCATGGGTAAACATCATTTTTAATGTGAGTGCCAAACCTTTTAGAATCTCAATCAGAAAGATCTTTTTTGCAATCTCCTTGATGCCCATTAATGACTCCTTAAATTCTAACTTATAAATTTAATTATAGATGTTAAAACAATATTTGCCAGTGCCAGTGGTATAAGCACCTTCCATCCGAGATCCATTAATTTGTCATATCTATATCTCGGAACAGTTGCCCTTACCCAATAAAATAAAAACATATGGAAATATACTTTAATTAAAAACCATACAATTCCTGGAACTGCTGTTAAAAAGGGTAGGTTTTCGGCTATTATTGGGGGAATTGTCCAGCCTCCCCAGAAGCAAATGACAGCAATGCTTGACATTATTAACATACCTATATACTCAGCTGCATAAAAAAGGGCAAACCTCATCCCGCTGTATTCAACAAAGTAACCTGCCACAAGCTCGCTTTCAGCCTCTGGAAGGTCAAATGGAGATCTGTTTGTTTCTGCAAAGGCTGTTATAATAAAAACAAAATATGCTATAAATTGTGGAATAATGAACATTCCATGCCAATATTGCTGTTGAGCCATTACAATATCAGTGAGCTTGAGCGAGCCTGCCATTATCATTATGCCGACGAGGCTTAATCCCATAGCCACTTCATAGCTAATTACTTGAGCTGAGGACCTTAGCCCCCCTAAAAAAGAATACATTGAATTTGATGACCATCCTGCCATTATTATGCCGTATGCAGAGAGAGATGACAGGGCAAGTATATATAGCAAGCCTATATTAATATCTGCTATAACAAAACCCTCATAAAAAGGTATTACAGCTAAAGAGCTTAGGGTAGCAAATAGTGGTATTATAGGGGCAATCTTAAATACTGGCTTATCTGCAGCAGCAGGAATAATATCTTCTTTGAAAAAGAGCTTAATCATATCAGCTATTGGCTGAAGAATCCCATGAAATCCTGTCCTCATTGGTCCAAGCCTTACCTGCATGTGACCGATAGCCTTTCTTTCAAAATAGGTTGCATACATAACATGAAACATAGCAATTCCAATTATCAAGGCTATCTTAATAATAATCATCACTATGTCAATGATTAAATCTAAATTAAGGCTCAATTAATACCTCCATAATCATTATCTATCACATTCTCCTAAAACTATATCAATTGTCCCTATATTAGCAATTACATCTGCTACAAGGGCTCCCTCACAAAGCTTTGGCAAGACAGATACATGGACAAAGGAAGGGGCTCTTAATCGCATCCTATAAGGTCTTCCGCTTCCATCACTTACAATATAGTATCCCAATTCACCCTTTGGCACCTCAGTTGCTACATATATCTCTCCTTCGGGAACAAGAATAGGTCCTTTAGTTATCAAGACAAATTGATGAATAAGGGATTCCATATCTGTTAATACCCTATCTTTTGGAGGTAGCGTAAACTTAGGGGCATCAGGGGTCATAATAGGGCCTTTAGGCATCTTCTCAATACATTGTTTGATAATCCTATTAGATTGTTTTAACTCCTCCATCCTGCATTTGTATCTGTCATATACATCCCCGTTTTTTCCTACTGGGACATCAAACTCTACAAAGGGATACGCATCGTAGGGGGCGTATTTTCTTACGTCATAGGGGACCCCAGAACCCCTTAGGGTTGGTCCTGTTAGCCCCCAATTTATCGCATCTTCAGCGCTTATCACACCTATACCCTTTGTTCTTTGGAGCCATATCCTATTTTGATCTAATAATGTCTCATATTGATCCTCTATTATTTTAGGAAACTCCTCTGTAAAGTCATATAATTTATCTAAAAACTCCTGAGATACATCGTTTCTTACTCCCCCAATTCTACTAAAACTTACTGTTAGTCTTGCCCCGCATACCATCTCAAAGAGATCTAAAAGTCTTTCCCTGTCTCTAAAGGAATAAAGAAATAGAGTCATCGCCCCTATATCGAGGGCATGCGTAGAAATACCAATTATATGACTGCTTATCCTTGTCATCTCACACATTATAGTTCTGATATATTTTGCCCTCTCAGGAGGTTCAATACCCAATAGCCTTTCTACTGCAACACAATATCCCACATTATTCGCCATGCTTGATATATAATCCAATCTGTCAGTTAGGGGCAAGGCATTCAGATATGTCCTGTGTTCTGCAAGTTTTTCTGTTCCCCTATGTAGATAACCAACATATGGTGTGCATTTTACAACTGTCTCGCCATCAAGATCGAGGACTACTCTCAAAACACCATGGGTCGCAGGATGCTGCGGTCCCATGCTTATTGTAAGCTCTTTTGTACTAATTTTAGGGTTATTCATGTTTTTAGAGTTTACTACCTTAAATCATATTGTTTGTTTCTTTCAGCTATTTCGAGTAGCTCTTTATATCCTTTCCATTCTTTATCACCGAGGTCTGCCTTTAATGGATAATCTTTTCTTAATGGATGACCCTCCCAGTCCTCAGGAAGGAGTATTCTCCTTAAATCAGGATGCCCATTAAAGACAATTCCAAATAAGTCATAGCATTCCCTTTCATGCCAGTTTGCCCCAGCCCATATATCTGTGACGCTGTCAATACTACAGTCTTCTTCTGGTACCTCTGCCCTTATCCTTATCATATGTTTATGACTAAGAGAATATAAATGATAAACCACCTCAAATCTAATATCTTTTTTGCCTAAATAATCTACACCGCATAAATCCTGAAGATAATCAAAATGCAATTCAGGTGTGCTGTGGAGATATCTCATTATCTCTTTTATTCTGTCCTTTTTTACTATTACCGATACCTGGCCCCGAAATTCTGTTATATCCTTAACTTCATTGGGAAATCTCTCTTTTATAAGATCAGCTATCGCCTTTGGTTCCATCTTTTATCTCCATCTACTCCATTTAAACTCTTCCTTCTTTATCTTTTCCTGAAGCTTTATTATGCCGTGCAAAAGCGCTTCAGGCCTTGGAGGACAACCTGGTATATATACATCTACAGGTAAAAAATTATCTACTCCCTGAACTGTGCTATATGTGTTATATATATTTCCAGAACATGCGCAACTCCCCATAGCTATAACATATCTTGGCTCAGGCATCTGGTCATAGACTCTGCGGACTATAGGAGCCATCTTTTTTGTAACTGTCCCAGCTATTATCACAAAATCTGCTTGTCTTGGGGAACCTCTAAATATACTACCGAACCTGTCTAAATCATAGTGTGACGATCCCGTCGTCATCATCTCAATAGCGCATCAAGCAAGTCCAAAGGTCATGGGCCATAGGGATGATAATCTGCCCCAGTTTATAAGTTTGTCTAATGTAGCTATAATTGTATTAGCACCAGGTATTACTTTAAGACCTTTTTCTACTTCAATTAGTGCAGTTGTTCCGTCTATTACCACTTGCCATCACCTCCTTCATTCTAATTGTAAATTATAATTCCCGATTTTATTCCCACTTTAATGCACCCTTTTTCCATTCATAAATAAAACCAAATGTCAAAATTCCTAAAAATAAAAGCATGCCTACCAGAGCAATAAAGCCAACCTCTTCGTAAACAATTGCCCAAGGGTACATAAAGACCACTTCAGCATCGAATATCACAAACAGTATAGCAATAATGTAAAACTTGATATTAAACCTATATCTTGGTTCACTTACAGGTGGGTTTCCTGATTCATAGGGAAGGAGTTTTTCCTTATAAGGTCTTCTTAATCTGAATATCTCCCCAATCAGCAATGCACTTACACCAACGAGAAAAGACATTATCATGATTATTAATATAGGCAGGTATTCTGTAGGAATATAATTGCCAGGTGCAATATTCATAAGTTGCTCCCTATTTACTTTTTAAAATGAGACAGTCTTTTATACTTTATATAAAAATAAATTGTCAAGATAAAATTTTAGGTT
>CAZIMB010000005.1:0-64502 GCA_964540275.1 uncultured Nitrospirota bacterium
ATAGATAATCATGTATTATTTCTTGAAGACAGAGAGTGGCCAGAAATACTATTTGGAAAAATACTGTTGATTAAAACCAATTAATGATTTTAATGGAAGGGATTTGACCAGAACAGGCATGTTTATATACGTCCATTTGTAAATATTCAACGACCTGGTTAACCACCATTATCTCTTTTTTCTTTCAAAAAAGGCAATCCCTTTCTTAAAAAACAATTTCTCATTAAATCTAAACATTTTATAATGGTTACCATGAGAAATCTTGATAAAAATGAAATCCTTATAGGGTGTGGGGTAGAAAACTTTAACGCTATAAGAGTAGCAGGAAATAAAGGGAACTGACGAATAGAGACAGTTCACAGTGGCTTTGAGGGAGGAGCCATTTCCTATTATTAAAACTGGCTCCTGGGGAGGGACTCGAACCCCCGACCAAGTGGTTAACAGCCACCCGCTCTGCCGACTGAGCTACCCAGGATTTTTCTTTTATATCAGAAAAACGGCAAAGTTGTCAATTGCTATAATCAAGCAGGCAGACATCAAACCCTTTAGAAGGTGTTTTTTTATATGTAAAAAGATAATTAAAATATATCATCCATCAAGTTAGCACAGCATTCACAACTGCTTTGCTTATACAAGTGTTTCTTCATGAATCATGGTCAATTGGGGTTTATTTTTAGCAATAACATCTGACATAATAAAAAACATTATGGAACTTTCACTTATTATCAGACAGATTGCTATTATAGCATTGCCTATATTGGTGGCAATTGTAATGCATGAGGTCTCTCATGGATTTATAGCCAATAAACTGGGAGACCCTACTGCAAGGACGATGGGCAGACTGACATTAAACCCAATAGCCCATATAGATTTATTCGGAACTATATTAATGCCTATTCTTTTGTTTATTTTTACTAATGGTCAGTTTGTCTTTGGCTATGCAAAACCTGTCCCAATAAACCCTTATAATTTTAAAAATCCCAAAAGGGATATGGCTATATCAGCAGCAGGTGGCCCAGCAATTAATATATTGCTTGCTGTTATAAGCGCTTTGACATTAAAATATTTCTTTATGCCCTTAGCATCTTCCCTTTCTGATAATACATTTGCCATATCTGTTATTCAACCATTAACATTAATGCTAACTGCAAGTATAAAAATTAACTCTGTTTTAGCAGTATTCAATATGATACCAATACCTCCCCTTGACGGAGGAAGGGTTTTAATGGGTTTCCTACCTTATAAACAAGCAGAAATTCTCTCAAGGATCGAGCCTTATGGTATGATTATAGTAATTTTGCTTATCATTACTAACATAACAGGTTATATTATTTTCCCAATCATTAAATTGTTTATAAATCTTCTCAATATGCTTTGATAAGGCTTTAATGACTCTATCAATTAGCCCTAACATAAATATCAATGAAAACCTTTGAACAACTTATTGATGAACTATCAAAACTCTGCGGAATAATCCCTGAATATTGGGATATTTTTGGAAATAGATATCTCACCTCCTTTGAGACAAAAAAAGCAATTTTACGGGCAATGGGATTAAGGATTGATTCTATTGAAGACCTTAATGAGGAGATTAAAAGGTTAAGTTTAAGACCATGGAACATATTTATAGAGCCAGTATATGTAATCTCTTTAAATAATCAACCCTCAAGGATTCCTGTTTATATTCCTATTAATCAAAATGAAGAAAAGGACATATATATATCAATGACAATAGTGGATGAGAATGGAAATAGAGATGACTTTATTTTTACCTTTGATAAAATTCTCATATCCGATGAGAAATGGATTGAAAACAATAGATATCTAAAAATAGAGATATCTGACAGATATAAAAGAGATATAGGTTATTACAATATACATATAACATGCACAATAAGATCTAAGGGTCAGACAATAAAAGGCATATCAAAACTAATAATTACCCCTGATTCCTGCTATATCCCTAAAGAATTAGAAGACAATAAGACATGGGGGCTATCTATTAATCTCAATTCATTGAGATCTTCCAATAACTGGGGCATAGGTGACTTCTCTGACCTTAAAAAGATTATTCCCTGGTTAAGGGGATTAAAAGGCAGCTTTGTTGGTATAAATCCACTTCACTGTATTTCTAATGAAAAACCCTTTGGAATTAGTCCTTACTCTCCCATAAGCAAGCTTTATAAGAACCTTATTTATCTTGATATAGAAGCCATAGAAGAGTATAGAGAATTATTAAAGATGGGATTAATTGACAAAACATACATTATTACAAAGTTAAATGAAATCAGAAATAGCAATTTAGTTGATCATAAAAAAATAGCTTTATTAAAGAAAATGGTTTTAAAACAATGCTTTGATCTATTTTATGAAAAATATAATCAAAATGATAAGGGCACTGATGCTAATACATTAGAAAGAATTAATAGATTTAAACAATATATAAAAGATGAAGGAGGGTATCTCGACACCTTTGCAACCTACATGGCTATTTCTAAAAGATTAGGCATCCAAGATTCTGAACTTTATTCATGGCAAAATTGGCCTGAACAGTATCATAATCCCTTAAGTCAAGCTGTTGAGGAATTTAAAAGGGAGAATGAAAAGGAGATAACATTCTATAAATATATACAATGGTTAATAGATGAACAGCTATATGATATTTTTAAGGAGACCCTATCTCTCCAAATGCCCTTAGGCATTTATCATGACCTAGCCATTGGTTCTATAAGAGGTGGAAGTGATGAATGGATGGCACAGGACCTCTTTGCTAAACAGGTATCAATAGGTGCGCCGCCTGATGATTTTAACTTAAAAGGACAGGACTGGGGTTTACCACCTTTAATTCCTGAGAGATTAAGAGACAATGGTTATGATTTTTTTATTCAGACATTAAGAAAGAATATGAAATATTTTGGTGCATTGAGAATAGATCATGCACTCGGCCTCTTTAGGCTTTACTGGATACCTAAAGGCATGACTGCCTCAGAAGGTGCATATGTTGAGTATCCATCCGAGGATTTATTGAGAATAATCGCATTAGAGAGCGTAAGAAACAGAACATTAATAATTGCTGAAGACCTTGGCACTATAGGAGAGGGAGTAAGAGAATCCCTTTTGAAATTTAGGATGCTTTCTTATAGGCTCTTATATTTTGAAAGAAATTACCCTGAACAATCCTTTTTATTACCTGATAAATATCCAGAAACAGCATTATGCGCTGTAACAACTCATGACCTGCCAACTATATACGGATGGTGGATAAAAAGAGACATAGAGATCAAAAAAGGGCTGGGAATAATTACAGTCGAGGATTTATATAAAAAAAGTATTAGTGATAGGGAAAAAGATAAAAAACTACTTATTGCTGCAATAAGGTCTTTAGGGATTATAACTGATGAGTCAATTACATCCGAATTATCAAAGGAGTTATGCCTTGCCATATATGAATATCTTGCAGCTACGCCATGCAAGCTTCTATCAGTCAGTCTTGATGACGCAATTGGCGTAATTGATCAACACAATTTACCAGGTACCATTAATGAATATCCTAACTGGTCACAGAAATATCCTGCCACAATTGAAGAGATTTTTTTAAACAAATGGTTTGAAGAACTATCCCTTGTTTTTGCCAAATACAATCGATCTAAAATATAAAGAACAAAATAGAATTTCTACTTTCCTATACAAAACTCATTAAATATCCTATTAAGGATATCTTCAGTAGTTACTATGCCTACAATCTCTCCAAGGTAATCAAGAGACTCCCTTATAAACATTGCCGAGACCTCAATCGGGTCATTTTTTCTTAAAATTTCCTCTGCCTCTTTAAGGGAATTTAATGATTTATCAATCAAATCCTTATGCCTTACATTAGTCAAAATTATATCCCCCTTATCTATATACTGTTTTGAGACGCAGATAGAATAGATTTCATCTTTAAGACAATTCATGCCATCACCAGTTAGGGCAGACACTTTAACTATGTTAGTCATATTGTGCCCTCTACTATTAATAAAAGACCTTAATTTATCTATTTCAAATCTTGGGCTTTCAATGTCGCTTTTATTAAGTACAAATATAGTCCTTTTATCCAATGTCTTCTCTATTAATACAAGATCCTTATCATCAATAGGCAAACTTGAATCAAGCACTGCTAAGACAATATCTGCCTCTTCAATTGCCTTAAAACTCCTTTTAATACCCTCAATCTCAACAAGGTCATGGCATTCTCTTATACCTGCAGTATCTATAATCTTTAATGGCAATCCATTAATGTTTATATAATCTTCAATAATATCCCTTGTTGTTCCTGGAATCTCTGTTACTATTGCCCTATCCCTTTGAAGAAGTGCATTAAGAAGAGACGATTTGCCAACATTTGGTTTTCCAACAATTGCAGCAGAGACACCGTATTTAAAAAGTTTTCCCTCATAATATCCATCTGAAAGTTCTTGAAGTTCTTTTTTAATGTTTTCTATAGATTTAAATATACTCTCTATAGTAACAGGTTCTATATCCTCTTCTGGGAAATCAATGTATGCCTCTATATTGGCGCAAAGCCCTGCTATTTTATCCCTTATTTCTGTTATTTTAAGAGATAGTCTCCCTTCCAACTGTTGAAGGGCAATCCTTCCTGCTTCTTTTGTCTTTGCCCTTATGATATCAATCACTGCCTCTGCTTGGGATAAATCTATCCTTCCATTAAGAAATGCCCTTTTTGTAAATTCCCCAGGATAGGCAAGTCGGGCCCCTTCTCGTAAAAGGAGTTGGAGAATTGTTTCTAATATGACTATTCCACCATGACAATTGATCTCAACAACATCCTCTTTTGTATAAGTCTTGGGAGCTTTCATAATAGAAAAAAGGGCTTCATCAATCTTATAACCACGAACGTTATCTATTACAAAACCATAGACGATACTATGAGATTTAATATCCTTTAGTTTTTTGCCTTTTGGTGAAAAATATATCCTGTCAGCTATACTAATAGCATCCTTACCTGAAAGACGCACAATACCTATGCCACCTTCACCTATTGGAGTTGATATAGCAGCTATTGTGTCATCAAAATTGTACATCTAAATAAAAATTAATTATTAGACAGGTTGTTTTTGCAATTTCCTGTTAATATACCACTGCTGGGCTATGCTTAAGACATTATTTACAAGCCAGTAAAGCACAAGCCCTGAGGGAAATGTTAAAAACAAAAAGGTAAAGATAACAGGCATAAGCATCATCAGCTTTTGTTGGGTTGGGTCCATTGTAGAAGGTGTCATTTTCTGCTGTATAACCATTGTGGCACCCATAACTATAGGAAGTATATAGTAAGGGTCCTTTACTGAAAGGTCATTAATCCACAAAACAAATGGTGCGCCTCTCAGTTCAATGGCAATAGTGAGAATCTTATAAAGGGCAAAAAATACAGGTATTTGTAATATTAATGGTAAACAGCCACCCATAGGATTTACTTTATTCTTTTTGTATAATTCCATGATTTCCCTTTGCATTCTTTGAGGGTCCTTCTTATATTTTTCTCTTATCTCTACTATCTTTGGCTGTATATCTTGTAGTTTTTTCATAGACTTCTGACCCTTATTGATGAGGGGAATAAATGGGATTCTTGTAATAATAGTAAGAAATATTATTGCAATGCCATAGTTATGAAATATTCCATAAAATAACTTTAATATCCAGAAAAGGGGTCTTGCAAGAAAAGAGAAGAAACCAAAATCAACAATATGTTCTAATTCTAATCCAAATTTCTTTAACAAATCATATTCCTTAGGACCAGCATAAATGAGATAATCATTAACCCCGCTGTTGAGTTTTAAAGCCACTAAGGCAACTCCTTCTTTTGCCCAGACCTTTGCCTCTTCTACTGCAGACCTTGGTGCAATAGCTGAAAAGAAATATTTATCCTCTTGTGCTATCCATTTTATACCTTCTTTAAACAACGCAGGTTCTTTTAATTTATCTGTGACAAATTCCCTTCTATCTGCATATCTCAAAACAACCGGTCCATAATGCACAGACTCATCCTTTTCATAGATTCCAAAGTCTTTTCCAACAGTTACCATGTATGGAAAATTAACCTCATCTCTTAAATCAATCCCGTAATGATCATTATAGACAGTATAGGTCCTTCTAATAATCATATCTCCTGATGAGTACTCAAAAACCAAGGTTGCCTTATCCTTCTCTGCTCCTAATTTGATATCAGAGCCTTTTACTGAAAAATTAGCCTCACCAAATTGGAAATTCTCATCTACTCCAATTGAAAATGGCGGGATTTTTTCATCACCCTTTAATGTTATGGGCTTTCCACCTTTGTCTTTATATTTCTTTAATGTAATACTCTTCAGTGTCCCACCCCTTGAGGAGAAAATAGCGGTATAGAGATCACTTTCCACTGTTATATTTTTAATTTTAGAGATGTCTTCCTTTATTATCTCAGGAATTGCAGTAGGTGTAGTTTCTTCTTTTGTTTTATTGCCTGCCTCCATAGTAGTTCTTTTATCAACCTCTGATTTAGGCACAGGTGCAGGCATAAAAAAATACTGATATACTACCAATATCAATATAGAAAGAATTACAGCTATTAAAGCTCTCTTTTCCATTTCCATTGTTAAATTAATATCTTCCAATCAGCAGTCATTTAACAGGATCATATCCTCCAGGATGAAAGGGATTACACCTTATTATCCTTTTAAAAGACATATAAATCCCTTTAAAAACACCATACTTCTTTATTGCTTCTATTGAATAATCAGAACAGCTTGGCAAAAACCTGCAACTCGAAGGCAAAATAGGAGATACAATATATTTATACACCCTTATTATGCCGATTAATAAAAATCTCACCTTTATAAATTCTTTTTAAATACTTAGACGATGTCTTCCTTTTGCCCTTCTTCTTTTTAAAACCTTCCTGCCACCGTTAGTACTCATACGAGTGAGAAAACCATGGGTCCTTTTTCTTTTTATCTTATGTGGATGATATGTTGTATATGTCCCCATCTGTAAAGACCTCCTTAATTAATTGAATGTTAATTATAGTTTTTTCATGCCTTTAAAGTCAATTTAACCTATAAAATTCTATTCCATATCCCTATGAATGACATTTGGCTTTATTCCATGCCTTTCCTCTATAATTTTTGCCATTCTTTCCACCACAGCAGGTGATCTATGCACTCCACCGGTACAGCCAATACCTATTATGATATAAGACCTTCCTTCCCTTATATAATGGGGCAATAAAAAATCGAGCATATCTATAACCTTTTCCAAAAAGTTCTTTGTCTCATCTTTATTAAGTACAAAATCAGATATCACAGGGTCTGTGCCTTTTAATGGTTTTAGTTCAGGAACAAAATATGGATTTGGCAGAAACCTGACATCAAAAAGTAGGTCTAAATGCATTGGCACACCATACTTATGACCAAAAGATATAAGTGATATATTAATTGCCTGTGATGATTTCATATCTCCATATGTATTCATGATCAAATTACGGAGTTGATGGGGTGTATAATTTGATGTGTCTATTATCTTGTCTGCGCTTTCTCTTATAACTGATAAGGCAGCCTTTTCCATTTCAATAGCCCATTCTATATCTGTACTGCTATGACCGCTGGAGGCAAAAGACAACATTGGATGCGGCCTTCTTGTCTCCTTATAACGTCTTATCATTACATCCTTTTCTGCCTCAAGAAAAAGTATCTCTATCCTATTTTTATTTTTTATTTCAGAGAATATCTGGTATGCCTTTGAAAGAAACTCCTTCTCCCTGATATCTATTCCAATAGCAATGCCTTTTATATTTTCTTCTGCTTTTATGGTTTCTAAAAAAGTTTCAAGTAGTATAAGGGGAAGATTGTCAACACAGTAATAACCTATATCTTCAAATGCCCTTAAGGCTACTGTCTTGCCAGCACCTGAGAGACCACTCACAATTATAATGTTAACCATTTATTCACTTCATTGGTTCAATTAAACCATAATTTCCATCCCTTCTTCTATATACAACACTTATATCTCCGCTTAAATGATTTGCAAATACAAAGAAGTCTTTATCAAGAAGCTCCATCTGATCAACTGCCTCTTCAGGACTCATCGGTTTTATATCAAACCTCTTATGTTTTATGATCCTTCCTTTTTCCTCTGTCTTTGATAAGGAAGGTATGGTCTTTTTTTCTCCCTTTCTGTAAGAATGCAATTTTTCTTTATACTTTACCACCTGTTTTTCAAGCTTCTCAACAACCTCATCAATAGCTGAGTATATCTCTCCTGTCACACTCTCTGCCTGAATCATTACACCGTTGACCTTCAGGAGAACCTCTGCCTTATGTCTATATTTTTCCACTTCAAGTGTCACCACTGCCTCACTAATGCTCGAGATATATTTCTCAAACCTGCTAATCTTTTCCTCTGCATAACTCTTTAATGCTGGTGTAATAACAAGATGACGACCATTAACAATGATATTCATAATGCCCTCCTAATATTTTTAATTTCAGGGATAAAGAACAAGTTACCCTCATAATTCTTTATTATATAATTCTTTTCCGCTGATTTTGGGGTGGGATCTTTAGTTCTTCTCTATATTTTGCTACAGTCCTTCTTGCAATCACAATATTTTGCTTATTAAGCATCTCTGCTATCTTCTGATCACTATAAGGATTCCGTGGGTCCTCTTCTGCTATTATGTTTTTGATCAGGTCCTTCACAGATGTGGAAGATACATTTCCATTGTCAGATTTCAAGGCACTGCTGAAAAAGAATTTAAAACTAAATATACCATGATCGCAGGCAAGGTATTTATTTGATGTTACCCTGCTTATTGTACTTTCGTGCATGTTTATATCTGATGCCACATCCGTAAGATTTAGGGGTTTTAAATATTTCACCCCCTTATCAAAAAACTCTCTTTGAAATTTCAGGATGCTTTCTGTAACTTTATATATTGTCTTATTTCTTTGATCAAGCCCATCAATTAATTCATTTGCAAGCCTGAATTTTTCCTTTAAGAAATTTTTTTCACCTACGCTTAATTCTCCAGATTCAAGTATTTTTTCTACTAATTGAACTTTTTCTTCAGCAGAAAGCCCAGATTGAACTTTAATGTTATTATTCAAGACGTTATTAAGCAATTTTCTTTCGTCCTCTTTTATACTAAATACGAGGTTTACCTTGTCTGCTGAAAGTTTTTTAAGAAGTTTTTCATATATATCTTTATTATCTTGATTTTCATCAGATGACATTGCATCCGTTAAAATCTTTTTTAGATATTCCTTTTCATCTGATGTTAGTATTAGCCTCCTGTTTAATCCTATTTTAGGTATATGCTCATCATTTAAACGGATATGGTACTCTCCCTCAATATTAACAATAAACACATCAGGTGCCACAAAATTAACATTAGTTGATGAAAAGCTGTTACCGGGCCTAGGTTCAAGCCTCTCTATTATTTTTATAGCAGCTATAACATCTTCTATACAGCAGTTATATTGTTTCTCAATATTTGAATACCTTTTTTTCTGAAGGTCCTCTAAGTTATTTTCTACGATCTTTTCTACAAGTGTCCCTTCTAAATTTAATGCCTTAAGTTGAAGCAGGAGACACTCTTTAAGATCTCTTGCACCTACTCCAGGAGGGTCAAGGTCCTGAACCAATTTTATTGCAGATCTGACGATATCAACATCTACTGAAATAGATGCTGCTATATCTTCCTCGCTTGCCCTGATATAGCCCCCTTCATCTATATTGCCTATTACTGCTTCTGCAGCCTTTCTTACCAAATCATCTGCATGGCACAGCCTCAATTGCCATAAGAGATGTTCATAAAGATCAGGCTTTTTTATGTAAAAGGCTTCAAATGAGGGCTGATCTTCAACTCCTGGTGTAAAATATCCGAGGTCTTTTCCATCGCTTCCTCTTTCCTCAAAATATTCATCAATGCTTAATTTTTGAAAATTTTCAATATATGATCCTTTCTCATCAGATGATGAAAAGATAGGCTCCTCAGTTTGCACCCCTAAAGAATCAGTCTGATCATAATTAAGGTCTTCAAGAAAAGGGTTCTCCAGAAGTTCATTATTTAGTGTTTGGGCAAGTTCAAGTTGGGGCATCTGCAATAGCTTGATAGCCATCTGTAATTGAGGTGTAAGTATAAGCCTTTGTGAGAGTTTTAAGTCTAATCTGTTCTCTAATGCCATTTTTTTCCTTCTGATTGGCTCTAAGCCTTTTTATATTTAAAAGACTTTACCGTTTTTTGACATTCAATCATAACCTGAATTCATCCCCCAGATAGGCCTCTTTAACAGAAAGATTATTCACCAATTCAGTAGGATACCCTTCAGCTAAAACTGAACCATTACTTATAATATAAGCCCTATCTGTTATAGAAAGGGTCTCTCTTACATTATGGTCAGTTATAAGTATACCGATCCCTTTTGATTTTAAATAGTTAAACATCTTTTTTAATTCAATTATTGCTATAGGGTCTATGCCAGCAAAGGGTTCATCAAATAACATAAATGTGGGTCTAAGGGCTATTGCCCGCGCAATCTCAGCCCTACGCCTTTCTCCACCGGACAGCCTATAACCTTCCCTGTCTGCAAAACTTGTTAGGTTAAACTCCTCAAGAATCCTGTCAACCTCATCCTTTATATTTATACTATCATTCTTATGATTATTAGATGATTTAAGTATCTCAAGGACAGCAAAAATATTTTCTCTGACTGTTAGTTTTCTAAATATGGATGGTTCCTGTGGAAGATAGCCAATACCCTTATTAGCCCTTTGATACATTGGTAGATCCTGAATATTTTCATTATCATAATATATCTCTCCGCTATCAGGCCTTATCATTCCGATCACCATATAAAAAGTGGTAGTTTTCCCTGCTCCATTTGGACCAAGTAGACCTACTATCTCTCCAGTATTAATAAATATATCTATATCCTTTACCACATATCTATTTCCATATATCTTAGAGAGTTTTTTTATAATAAGAGAATGATTCATAATAAGACTTAACTTTTCGTCTTCAAAAAAACCTTACTGTTTTCCACTATTGATCTATCTTCCTTAATAAGGTATATCATCTTTGTCCCTTTTACAACATTTTCTCCCTCTGCTGCAATTGGTTCTCCAGTAAATACAATCCTCTCATCAGGTTCAGCAAAATAACTTGCAAACCTTGATGTTATAACCCTTTTGCCTCTTACTAATTTAATATTTCCCTCAGCCTCAATCTTTTTTATATTGCTGCCTCCCTTCTCCTCTGAATAATATACAAGCATTCTATCAGCAAATAAGGTCACTTCTCCCTTTTTTGCTATCACGGTCCCTTCAAAAAGGGCGGTTTTAGCCTTATTATCTGCTACAAGAGTCTGGGATGTAATAACAACTGGTTCCCCCTCGGTCTTCTTTTCCTGAGCAAGAGGTTGTCTAATAAAAAGAAAAGAATAGAAAAGAATTAATGTAATAATTAGTGCAATTTTAAAAACTCCTTTTAATATTATCCCTGCTACCCTTTTATTTCCCATTAAAAACCGCCTTTACATTTTTATCCAATCTTGCCTTGCCCTCTGTTGCTGTAAATATATCACCTTCTACAAAAAACCCCTTTCCTATAATCTGAACCCTTTGATCCGAAAAAAGTTCTTTTTTTGATGAATCCCATAAGAAACGCTTTGCCTTAATATTATACTTATCTGTTGAGGCCTCTATATCTCCTTTCAGTTCAAGATTCCTGTTTTTATTATTATATATGCCATAAGAAGATGTAAGAGTTAAGTCCCTATCAGGAAATATTATCTTCAAGTCATTAAGACTTATTTCATGACTATCCATAAATGCAGCCTTTTTTGCACTAAGCATCCACTGATCCCTGCCGTCTTTTTTATGTCTTATTTTTATATCATCCATATAGGAATTATCATAGAGTTTTAATGTTTTTTTTATATCATAATCTTGACTGATATATATTGTAATTATTGTTGAGAGGAGAAAGATAGCAAACAAGAAAGATATTATCCTCATAGTTTAATTTTAACATACCAACAGGGGTATGTAAAGACAAGTCAGTAGTCCCTAATCCATAATTAACCAAAGCAGTTATAGCATCAAAGCCTTAGAATGTGTTTATTTATATGTAAACAAAGATTATAGATGATCATTTATCAAGTTAACATAGATGGTTATGATAGTGTAGTAACAGGATAATTTTATTGTATGTGCTGCCTCTAAAGGCTTTTCAGCTACAGTTGCTATGCCTATGAAATGTTTTGATTATGGAAATACTATAGGCAGTAATATATTTTTATCTCGATATGGTATAATTTTTATGCTTCTGCGCCTGTAGCTCAGTGGATTAGAGCATCGGCCTCCGGAGCCGAGGGTCGGAGGTTCGAATCCTCTCAGGCGCGTTATACATTTTCTAACATATGTCCTAATTTCTTTTTCTTTGTCTTGAGATAAACTATATTTTTATCATGAGGCTTTGTCTCTATTGGCACCCTTTCTAAAACCTTAAGTCCATATCCTTCAAGTCCTATTATCTTTTTGGGATTATTAGTCATGAGCCTCATCTTTCTTACACCTAAATCAACAAGGATCTGAGCCCCCACTCCATAATCTCTAAGGTCAGCTTTAAAACCAAGCTTCAGATTTGCCTCAACTGTATCAAGTCCCTTGTCCTGAAGTTCATAGGCCTTTAACTTATTAGCAAGTCCTATTCCCCTTCCTTCCTGTCTCATATATAGAATAACGCCCTTGCCTTCTTTATTTATCATTTCCATTGCCCTGTGTAATTGATACCCACAATCGCATCTCCTTGAACCAAATACATCACCTGTTAGACATTCAGAATGAACCCTTACAAGAACCTTATCTTCAGGTTTAATATCACCCTTTACAAGGGCTATATGAATATTTGAATCCACATCATTAGAGTATGAGATTGCTATAAAATCACCATAATCCGTAGGCATCTGAACAGCCGCTATCCTTCTAATAAACCTCTCTGTCCTCATCCTATATTTAATTAGGTCTTTGATTGTGATAATCTTCATATTATGTATTTTTGCAAATTCCATTAGCTGTGGAACCCTTGCCATAGTTCCATCATCATTCATTATCTCGCATATAACACCAGCAGGATAAAGTCCTGCAAGCCTTGCGAGGTCAACAGATCCTTCGGTCTGTCCTGCCCTCTGCAGAACCCCCCCTGGTTTTGCCTTAAGGGGAAATACATGTCCAGGCCTTGCAATATCCTCTGGTTTTGTATTTGGATTGATCGCAGTAAGTATTGTGACAGCCCTATCATGGGCAGATATGCCTGTTGTCACCCCCTTTTTTGCCTCAATAGATACTGTAAAGGCTGTGCCAAAAGAGGATGTATTTTCTTCACACATCATTGGCAGTTTTAATTCCTCAACCCTCTGCGGAGTAAGAGAAAGACAGATAAGCCCACGGCCATATTTAGCCATAAAATTAATGGCCTCAGGTGTAACCTTTTCTGCTGCCATACAAAGGTCTCCCTCATTTTCCCTATCCTCATCATCTACAAGAATTACCATCTTGCCTTTTGATATATCTTCAAGTGCCTCTTCTATTGTATTAAATCTATACTTTTCCATAATAAAAAATCTCCTTTTTTTAAATAGATATTCCCTTTAGGTAAATATATCAGAATTGAGAATTAAATTTCCATTTCTCTTGTAGAACGAATTAATTGTCTAAATAGTGATTATATCCCATAACTAATCTTGATAGAATGCCTTATTATTCAGCACCGCAAGCTTTAGGAGCTAAAGTTTTGCAATACCTTCGTCACTCCAATTAATCAAGTTAGTTGTTAATAGGGTAGCGTTTTTCTAAAGATATGAATTGCCTAAGCTTAAGGTCTCTGAAAAGGACTTACTATTAATTCAAAGGCCTACAATTTAGGCAAGTGTCTTTATGAACGCCCCTTCATGCAAAATATTTCACCACCATTCTTTTATCTATATAGGAAGGGGAATACACACTTGAGATTTTTTATGTATGCCTGTTAGTATATCTTCCTATAAACATAGATAAATATCCTTATTTATTCTTAGGAGGGATTAAATGTCAATATTAGATTTATTATTTACCAATGCCTTTGCAATGGGACCTGCCCCAGAAGGCCAGGCAGGCGGAGTACAGGGACTTATTGCAAGTCTGCTTCCTTTGATATTAATATTTGTTGTATTTTATTTCCTTCTGATTAGACCCCAGCAAAAAAGGGCAAAGGAACACAAGGCAATGATTGATAATCTTAAAAGGGGAGATAAGATAATAACTGCCGGAGGGATTTATGGGGTTATTGAGAGCGTAGGGAACAATACTGTTGTCCTTAAGGTAGCAGAAAATGTGAAGATAAAGATAGGAAAGGGATATATTGCTGCCTTAAGGCCTGCATCAGATGAGGATTAGCTAATAAATAAATCATCCTGTCTAAAAATTAAGGAGATCTAAATAATGAAGGGAGTATCTTGGAGATTAATATTAATAATTCTGACTATTGTTATATCTGTAATATTTTTCCTGCCTAACACAACTCTTTTTAATGCAATGCCTGATTGGTGGAAAAGAACAATGCCTGACAAAGGCATAGTGCTCGGGCTTGACCTTCAGGGAGGAATACATATTGTTTTTGAGGTAGAAGGAGAAAAGGCAGTAGAAGTTGCCTTAGAAAGAATGGCATCCTCTCTTTCAGAAACCTTTAAAAATAAAAATATCCAGGCAAGCGCAAAAAAAGAGGGGTCATTCATCGTTGTTACTCCCAATAATATGGATGTTAGAAAGGCTGTGGAGGACTCTTTTCCGGTTCTGACACTTGCCGAAGGTACCGATATTCTGAAATATAAACTAAAAACAGAAGAATCAAAGAGAATTATTGATAGCGCAACTGATCAGGCGCTTGAGATCATAAGAAACAGGATTGACCAGTTTGGAGTTGCAGAACCAATAATCCATAGACAGGCAGAAAATGAGATAGTAGTGCAACTGCCAGGAGTAAAAGATCCAAAAAGGGCTATTGATCTAATAGGAATGACCGCCCTTCTTGAATTCAAAATCGTAGATGATGAATCACCTGTTGCTGCCGAAATACCTGCATCTATATTGCCAGGAGAGGAACAACAACTCCTTGATAGATTTAAAGATAGGATACCTAAAGACACTGAGATACTTTTCCAAAGGGAGATAAATCCAGAAACAGGTGTTGTTATCAAAAGACCATATCTCTTAAAAAAGGAGACACTGCTTACAGGGGATCTCCTTACAGAGGCAAGGGTGAATATTGACCAGAGGTTTAATGAACCCTATGTATCTATAACCTTTAATCCAGCAGGTGCAAAGATATTTGAAGATATAACAGGTAAGAACGTAAAAAAGAGACTTGCAATAATACTTGATGGAAACGTATATTCTGCACCGGTAATTCAAGAAAAGATAAGTGGAGGCAATGCCCAGATAACTGGTAGATTTACAATAGATGAGGCTAAGGACCTTGCTATAGTGTTAAGGGCTGGTTCACTACCAGCACCTTTAAAGATATTACAAAATGTGACAGTCGGACCTTCCCTTGGAAGGGATTCTATTGAGGCAGGAAAATTAGCTGGAATTATAGGCACGCTGCTCGTTGTATCATTTATGATATTTTATTATAGGCTATCAGGGGTTATTGCTGATTTTGCATTAGTGCTCAATATAATACTTTTATTAGGTGCTATGGCCTCCTTGAATGCAACCCTTACACTTCCAGGAATAGCTGGTATAATTCTGGCAATAGGAATGGCTGTTGATTCAAACGTTCTAATGTTTGAGAGGATGAGAGAGGAATTGAGGGCTGGCAAAACACCAAAGGCAGCAGTTGACAGTGGATATAAAAAGGCCTTTTGGACAATATTTGATTCTCACGTAACAACACTCATAACTGCAGCAGTATTATTTCAGTTTGGTACAGGACCTATAAAAGGCTTTGCTGTTACATTAAGCCTCGGTGTTGCTATAAATCTCTTTACAGCCCTAATAGGTACAAAGACGGTCTTTGATATCATCCTTTCCAAAAAAGAAATTAAGAGGTTAAGCATATGATAGAGATACTCAAAAAAACAAATATAGATTTTATGGGAAAGAGAAAATATACCTTTATCCTCTCAGGCATATTATTAACCCTCGGTATAATTGCCTTATTTCAGATATTTACTGGTAGGGCAAATCTCGGTGTTGACTTTGCTGGTGGGACATCTGTACAGGTTAAGTTTCAAAAACATATCCCTCTTCAGGAGATAAGAAAGGTATTGGATGAGGGTGGTGTAAAGGATTTTGATCTTCAAGACCTACCTGCTGAAAACAAGATACTTATTAGGGTAAAAAAGGAGGAGGAAAAATTAGGCGAAATCTCTGAAAGAATAGTCCAAATCCTATCACAAAAATTCGCTGATGCTACGCCAGTGATTGACTCTGTTACAGAGATTGGACCTAAGATTGGTGCAAAATTAAGGGATGATGCATTAAAAGCTATTATTATGGCTACTGCAGGCTTATTAATATATGTTGCATGGAGATTTCAGTTTAAGTTTGGAATAGGAGCGGTCATAGCCACACTTCATGATGTACTTGCAGTGCTTGGCATATTTTATCTATTAAACAAGGAGATAAATTTAATATTCCTGAGTGCACTTCTTGCCATTGCAGGTTATTCACTTACAGATACAGTGGTCATATTCGATAGGATAAGGGAAAATATAAAGTTTTTAGTCAAAGACCCTATAGAGACTATAATTAACAAAAGCCTTAATGAGGTGCTTTCCCGTACCATTATAACCTCTTTAACAACACTTTTTGCTGCCCTTGCATTATTCTTATTCGGCGGTGAGGTTATTCATGACTTTGCCCTTGCCATGCTAATAGGAATATCCATTGGCACATACTCCTCAATATTTGTAGCAAGCCCTGTTATCCTTTTACTTGGCAAGGGTTTTAAAAAGGGTTAATCTGTGCTAACCAACTCACAAATTAAATGGTTTGTAAATAGAACAAATCCAGAATATATAAATTACATCTGCCGCCTTGCCTCTGTTTCTAGCACATTTGCCCAGGTATTAATCAATAGGGGCATAAAGAAACCTGATGAGATTGACTCCTTTTTAAATCCTGATACAAGTAAGTTGCCAGATCCCTTTGAATTGCCTGAAATGAAAAAGGCCATTGAGAGAATAAGGGATGCAAAAAAACGGGGTGAGATAGTTTTAGTCCATGGTGATTATGATGCTGATGGTATTACTGCAACAGCAATAATGGTTGAAGGGCTAAGTAAATTTGGATTAAAGGTCTATTATTTTATACCAAATAGATTAGTGGATGGCTACGGATTTGGATTATCAGGGATTAAAAGGGCAAAGGAATTAGGTGCAAAATTAATAATAACAGTGGATTGTGGTATCACATCCTTTGAAGCTGTCTCTATTGCTAACTCATCTAAGATCGATGTAATAATCACAGACCATCATGAACCAATAAAAAGATGCTTTAAATCTAAAGACAAAGAAGGTGTAATTGATTCCCCTTTATCTTACCAATCCTCTGACTTTTTAAGACCTGATGCCTTCGCTGTAATAAATCCTAAACTCTCATCTAATAATGTTACATTCTTTAATTTATCAGGTGTAGGTATAGCCTTTAATTTAATATACGCACTTTTTGAAAATAATATCTCAGATGTATACGAGTTTTTTGATCTTGCTGCCATTGGCACAGGGGCGGATGTAGTACCTGTCTTAGGAGAAAACAGGATTATCTTAAAACATGGTATTAATCTAATCCAATCTGGAAATAGAATTGGCATAAGTGCATTAAAAGAGGCAGCAGGAATAAGAGCAGACTTTTTCAGAACTTCATTGCTTTACTATGCAATCATACCAAGAATTAATGCCGCAGGAAGAATAGATGATGCAAATTCAGTTGTGAGGCTCCTTACCACGAGGTCAGAGGCAGAGGCAGAAAAGCTTGCAAAAAGGCTTAATGAGCTAAATTCCAAAAGACAGGAGATAGAAGAGTCTGTTTATCAGGAAGCAATGGAAATGCTCAAATCAAAACCAATAGGGGCTAAAGATGCCGTTGTTTTAGCCTCCGAGGGATGGCACATAGGTGTTGTAGGCATTGTTGCCTCAAGGATTGCTGAGCAATATAATAGACCTACCTTTATTCTCTCTGTAGAAAATGGCATTGCAAAGGGTTCAGCAAGAAGCATCCCTTCCTTTGATATTTATGATGCCCTTACTCAATGCAAGGATGTACTTATTAGATTTGGGGGACACAGACAGGCTGCAGGGCTGAGTTTATCCGTAGATTCAATGGAACAATTTAGATCAATGATTAACAAAATTATTGATAAGACCTTATCTGAAGATGACCTCATACCTGTCTTAAATCTGGATGCATCAGTAAAACTATCTGAAATTAGGACTGAACTTATTGATGAGATCTCAAGGCTTGAGCCATTTGGTTATGGAAATGATGAACCAGTTTTTGGTGCTAAAGGGCTTAAAGTAATGCAATCAAGGATTGTTGGAAATAATCATCTTAAAATATTTTTAAAACAGAATGGCAAAGGAATGGACAGCATTGGTTTTGATTTAGGAGGATTCTTTGATATTGTTCAGAATAATAATCTCATAGATGCTGCCTTTATCCCCTCTATAAATGAATGGAATGGGGAAAAACACCTACAATTGAATCTAAAAGCCCTAAGACCATCTATATAATCTCCTTCATTATCTCCACACCAGCGCTTGTCCCAATCCTTGTAGCGCCTGCCTCAATAAATCTCTTAACACTTGACAAGGTCTTGATACCACCAGATGCCTTTATCTCGGCCCTATCCTTAATATATCCTTTAATTAACCTTACATCTTTAATATCTGCGCCTTTACTTCCAAAACCTGTTGAGGTCTTTATAAATTTAGCACCACATCTGACAGCTATATCTGAAGCTATCTTCTTCTCTTTATCTGTAAGATAACATGTCTCTATTATCACTTTATGAACAGCCTCTTTAGTGGCTGATATTATATCATAGAGTTCTTCCTCAACATAATCCCAATTTCCAGACTTTGCTGCGCCTATGTTGATTACAATATCTAATTCATCAGCTCCGTAATTTAGGGCTTTCTGAGCCTCATAAACCTTTACCTCCTTTAAGGAGGCCCCAAAGGGAAATCCTATTACCGTTGTTACCTTTATATCATGTCCTTTAAGAATAGCGCTACAAAGGGGCACATAATATGGATTCACACAGACAGAATAAAATTTATATCTTATTGCACTTTTACACAGCATTATAATATCAGCCTCTTTTGCCTCTGGCCTTAGAAGACTGTTATCTATAAATCTTGCTATCTCATTGCCAGAGTAATGTAGTTTCACCCTTTTTTTCTCTGACATATCCTATTACCTCTTTTCTATATTTACTGAGAAGCATCTTTGAAATATCTCCTACTGAATAATGTATGACCCGAGGTTTATTTACATGAGGATCTAATACCTGAGACCTGCAGTCAATAATCACAGATACAGGCATAACCTCCATGGTAGTGTTTGTTATAAAAACCTCTGAGGCACTAAAAAGATCATCCCTTGTAAATTCTCCCTCTTTTACCCTGATGCCGTTTTTTATAGCAAGGTCAATTACTATCGCCCTTGTTATACCATCAAGTATCCCACATTCTATAGATGGTGTACAGAGTATATCATTCTTAACAAAAAAGATATTGCTGATTGTCCCCTCTGCGAGATAATCTTGATAATTTAACATTATAGCCTCGTAAGATTCATGCTGTTTTGCCTCTATCTTTGCTAATATATTATTAAGGAAATTTAGGGATTTAATTCTTGAATCAATCGCCTCTTTAATGTTTCTTTTTACAGTAGATATTATTGCCTTTAAACCATTTTTATAATATGAACTTGGATACTCCTTAAATTCATTTACCATTATCACAAATGTGGGACCTTTACAAAGTGCAGGATCAAGCCCTATAGCACCCTCCCCCCTTGTAACAGTGATTCTTAAATAAGCATTTGTCAGGGAATTTGCTTGAAGCGTTTCATATATTGCAATCTTTATCTCTGAAAAGGTCTTAGGAATATTCAATCCTATTAAGGATGCGGAACGAAATAATCTCTTCAGATGTTCATCAAGCATAAAGGCAACACCATCATAGACCCGTATGGTCTCAAATATACCATCTCCATAAAGAAATCCATGATCAAATACAGAGATCCTTGCCTCTGTAGAATGAACAATCTTATCGTTCAGATATATGTACATAAATAGATCAATATTATTAAAATGCCTCTACTATATGATTTATCTCGTTTTTTCCATTTCTTAATAGGATGCTAATAACATCAAATCTAATAGGAGACTCAATTCTATTCTGCTTTAAGTAATATAGGGCGATCCTTTTAAGCCTTTCCTGTTTTCTGTAATCTACTGATTCAAAGGGTTGACCAAAGGATTCATTACTCCTTGTCTTTACCTCTACAAATACAATTGTTTCATTATCTTTAGTAATAATGTCTACCTCTCCTAAAGGTGTCTTATAATTACGAAAGAGTATTTTGTGCCCCTTTTTACTTAAAAACTTTATTGCAATATCCTCACCCTTAGAGCCTAAAATATTTCTCATATATCACCTAAAAATCCCTCTGTTTCATCTCCAACCTTTACTTCTTCCCCTGCAAGCCTTTCAAGAAGTGTGGGTATGCCTTCTATATCCTTTATATCCTTCTGACAAAGGATCTTTATTATCTCTCTGAAAGGGGCAAACTCCTCCCAATGTCCTTTCAGGTGCTGTGATACTGTGTTATAAAGGCTTTCCCCTTTATCATCCCAATCCATAAGAAGAATAACCCTATTAAATCTCTCCGCAATATCCTCACAAAACTCATATATCCCCTTGCCCGAATGTAGGGTAATTATCTCCCCTACAAGCCCTATCTTCCTGAGCGCATTAGCATCCCTCCTGCCCTCAACAATAATAGGGATTATCTTATTTATTGAATAAAGGGAATTTAAAACCTCTTTAAGCCTCTCTGCCCTCTCAAAATCATTCATAATGAATAATAAAACAAAGACCTCCTAAAAGCTTTGATTCTATACATACTTTGTTTGATTGCGGATTAATAGAAAATGCAATTAAAATATCTGACTACTATTAAAACATTATTTAGAGAAAAACTATTATAAACAAGCTCCAGACTCAAGGATATAACTGAATCTCTTCTTAAAATCCTCTGGGCTTAATTTTGCTACATTAGCAAGCCTATTAAGGCTTTCTCCCTCCAAATCCTCTTGTTCAAGACGTATCATATATTTCCTTCCGACCTCATATGTTTCAGAGGTAATATCTAAAGTCCTTATCTTGACCTTTCCTGTTTGATAATCTATCATCTCCACAAAGGGTATAGGCCTCAAAAACCCTTCGTAAAAGGCTATCATTGAGCCTGTTCCACCTCTTAACAAATAACGGACTGCCCCATATCCAAGATTCCTTGTGTACTCAATATCAAATGGTATAGGATCAGCTGCCCTAAGCTCATATCCAACACTCTTATCAACAATAGTAGTCCTTATGCCCATAGAGTCAAGGGTCTTTTTAACAAAATTCTTCATTACCCTTCCGAGTTGAATCTCTGAAAGTCTTATCCTCCCTGTCTCATCCCTCTCAAGCTGTTCATACCTGCTTAACTCTTCAAGGTCAAATTTCTCTGCTATTCCCTCAGCGAGTATTGCTACTCCATGGTCTCTGTTCATAGATAATCTTTTTATAATAGAGGCTATTAATATATCAGCAACCTTTTTAAAGGAGAGACGTTGTTCTTTAAACTCCTCAGGTATTAAGGTTATGGTAGCCCCTGAAGCCTTTCCTATACCAAGGGCAAGGTGTCCTGCGTGTCTTCCCATCGTTGTTATAAAATACCATCTGCCTGTAGTCCTTGCGTCCTCCATTATATTCTTTACAATCTCAACACCCCAATGTCTTGCTGTCTGAAATCCGAAGGTAGGTGCACCACCTGGCAAAGGTATATCATTATCAATAGTCTTTGGCACATGTACAACACTTATTGAACCCCTCGCCTCCTTCTCTATCCAATTTGCCATAAACAGTGTACCCTCACCACCAATTGTGATTAAATATTTTATCTTGAGTTGTTTAAGGGTTGTCATAAGGACCTTAAATCTCTCCTTAACCTTATCAGGATAATCACGAGATGTCCTTAAAATAGAACCTCCCTCAGTATGGATACGGGATACATCATCTATTGTCAATTGCATTACAGCGGATTTATTTCCTTCAAAAAGTGGTTTAAAACCACCTATGATACCAATTACTGTTTTTCCCCCTCTGATAGCCTCAATCGTTGCTGAGCTTATAACACCGTTTATCCCTGGAGCAGGGCCTCCTCCTACTATTATTCCAACAACCTCCTTATCCTTTTCGTTCATCTTTCCACCTCAATTTAGCTTACAAACCTTTCCTCAAATTTCTTCATTAACTGGGGCATAGTTGTATATTCAAGGTCATCAAGACCTAATCTATGGGGTTCAAAAGGCCCATGATGTCTAAGATAATTAGCAATTTCATTTGCCCTTTTTCTGGCATCATCAAATGCTGGATCATCAAATAGATCCCTCGGACCTATAAGCTTACCTCCGCATAACTGAAAACCAGCAGCTATTACACGTGGAGGACCATCAAACCTTGATGGATTTGCCTCATAAAAGGGAACTGGCATCAATGGCCCATGATGGGAACCCCTCATCCATCCCTCTACAATATGAGGAAAGGCGAAGGGTTCTAAAACCTCTCCTACTGCTGGCAATCCAGCCTGGCACCTAACTATAAGAACAGGGTCATCTTTGCCAACATATTTACCTGCTATGAGGCTGAGCTTTTCTGTTGAGGCTGTTGCTGCAATCTCTCCATCTTTTCTATAGACATTTTTTATGATAAATCTCCTCATTGCACCAATAAACATCAATAGGTCATATAGTTCCTCTGGAGCAGAAAATAGGATTTTTTTATGTTCATAAACATCTATAACCTCAAACCTGAAACCTTCATGCATTGTAGGGTCAATAACAAGGCCTGCTGTATTAAAGGGGTCAGCAAATATCTTATATAAAGGGAGGTTCCATGCACCTGGTGAGGTCTTATCAGCCATAAATATTATGATTGTCTCGCTCTTTCTCTCAAGAAATTCCATCTCTGCTACCCCAGGTCCCATACCTCTTATTGTTCCTGTAAAGGAGTCTTGGAGGAGGTCTTGTCCGGCCCCATAAAGCTTCAATTCCTTTGCAACCTCAGTGCATGATACAAAGGTATCCCATGCTAATTTATGTATGTTCTCATTATCTATTCCGCGACTATGGGTCATAATCAGTTCAAGGTCATCTCCACATCTTGACACATGGTAATCTATCAACAACCCCTTTTCTACAGCATGGGACAATCTATCCTCTGCTGTCTTCAGTATTTCAGGGTGGATACTGGAGTGTCCAACATAACCACCAACATCTGCCTTAATTACACTTAATGTAACCTTGCCCTGCATTTTGCACCTCCCATATTAATTTATAATCCAAGTAGACCTACATCTACTGTTTTTTTAACAATAACAGGTTTTACATTTGCCCTAACTATATCAACGGTATTTGTTACCCTTAACTTCTCAAATATCAATTCAAATTTTGCCTCAAGTTCCTTCATTATAGGGTCTTTAATTGAGGCTGGAAGATCCCACCATTTCTTCTTAATTGGACCAAATCCCTTTTTCCTTGTGCTATATATAAATTGCTCCTCTGTCTGTCCCTCTTTCCACTCTTTACTATACTCAGACTTGATAAAATCATAGACCTCTTTTCTGAAGTCATCAGGCAGGTATTTGCTGTCATATATTATATTCTGAAATCCTGTTGCTAAATGAACCTCTGAAGTGCCTGTCTCAGGAAACATGTTAAATGCCTCATCAGGAAGGGTTGAGGCGCCATGCTGGACACATCCTGAAAGCCCATACTCCTTCCTTGCAATATCTGATAAGGTCCTCAAGGTATCAAAATCTATCTTTACCTTTGCTAAACTTCCATCAGGCAATACAACGCCTCCATGGGTAGTCCCTGTTTGAACACTAAGCTTGCTAAGGCCTTTTCCACCTTTAAATGTCTCATTAAATCCGCTTAAATATGCCCTCAACTCTTCAGGATTGCTATTTTTACCTCCTATTTCCCCTATCTCCCCGCCAATAGATATCTCTACACCTTCTGGTTGTAGTTGTCTCACATACTCTGCCAGCTCCGCTGTCTTTTCAAAATTTGGTCTCTGCTGTTCCTTTACAGTCGGTTTTTCAAGATCAACTATTGTGGATGTATCAATATCAATATTATAAAACTCTGCCTCTATTGCCTCTGCAATAAGGCCCTTTACATAATTGGTCTCAAGATCAGGACCACTCAGATAGTTTTTTCTTACAAGTTGAAAATGGTCTCCCTGAATAAAAACAGGTCCCTCAAAACCCTCTCTAACTGCAGCAGCCAGAATAACTGTTGAATACTCAATAGGTCTCTGTTTCGTATATCCTATCTCTGACCTTGCTATCTCAAATATAAGGGCCATAACATTCATCTCCATAGCCTTTTTAAATATTATCCTTGAAACGTCATAGGTAAGACCCCTTATATTTATTGCAGGTACAGTAAAATTGGGATATCTTCGTCCCATCTCCTCATATAATCCCTGTATAGATGCTGGTATCGCACCACATACCTTTGCAATCTCTTTAATGAGTATGAACTTTGCTTTTTTCTTTTCTTCATCTGATTCAAACACTGCATCATAAATCAAGCTATCAATGATGTTTCTTATCCCTGCCTTGTCCTTTACATAAACAGATCCATCCCTGATTTCAATAAAATCCCTTATTGATGATATAGACATAAAAACCTCCTGAGATTAAAAGTCTAATGCACTAATTATATCAAATTATATATAAAAAAGAGCGTAAAGATATATGGGTTAATTAATCAGACTTGACAGTGAACTTTTGTTCACCTATAATATAGACATGAAGGAGTTAAGGCAATCTAACTTGCAAAAAAGGATAAAAGAGATCTCCGATTTTTATCATGAAAAAGGAAGAATGCCGAGCTTTTCAGAGATATGCCTTATAACAGGCATTAGATCTAAAAATGCTGTATCAAAGCTTGTTTCGCACCTTGAAACCCTCAATATCCTTAAAAAAGATGAAAAGGGCAGATTGATTCCAAAATCAATACGAAAATGCATAAAGAAACTTGGTACTATAGAGGCTGGTTTTCCAAGTCCTGCTGAAGAGGAATTAGCAGATACTATCTCCCTTGATGAGATGCTCATAGAAAATCCCTCCTCCACATTTCTTCTTAAGGTATCAGGAGACTCCATGATCGAGGCAGGGATAATGCCTGGCGATATGGTAATAGTAGATAAAAGCCTAAGCCCAAAAAGCGGAGATATTATCATTGCAGAGGTTGATGGTTTGTGGACAATGAAATATCTTAAAAAAAGCAGGGATTCCCTCTTACTTATCCCTGCAAATCCTAAATATAAACCAATTAAGCCAAAAAGGGAGTTGAAGATTGCTGGTATTGTCACAGCAGTAATAAGAAAATATAGATAATGCCTTATGAACACACAACTATTAACAATAGAGTCATGGCCAAGGGCAATACTCCATCTTGATGCTGATGCCTTCTTTGCATCCTGTGAGCAGGCAGTTAATCCATGCTTAAAAGGTAAGCCCGTTATAGTTGGCAAAGAGCGAGGGATTGTAACTGCCGCTAGTTACGAAGCAAAGGCAAAGGGGGTAAAAAGGGGCATGAGGATATTTGAGGCAAAAAGAATATGCCCCGATGTAATCGTTAAGGAATCTGATTATGAAACCTATAGCCTTTTCTCTGTCAGAATGTTTGAGATAGTAAGGAGATTTTCCCCTGATGTTGAAGAATACTCTATAGATGAGGCATTCGTTGATCTTACCGGACTAAGAAGGGTTTTTCGCTCCTCCTATCAAGACATAGCAAAAAAAATACAAAAAACAATAAATATAGAATTAGGGATAAGTGTATCAATAGGAGTAAGCATTACAAAGGTTCTTTCAAAGATAGCATCAAGCCATCAAAAACCAAAGGGATTAACTGTAATATCAGGTAAGGATATACATATTTATTTAGAGAAACTACCTGTTCAAGAGATATGGGGTATAGGCCCGAATACAGCAGCTTATATGAAAAAGCTTAATATCCATACAGCCCTTGATTTTGCAAAAAAGGATGAGTCCTTTGTAAAAAGACACTTTTCAAAACCCTATCAGGAGATCTGGCATGAACTAAATGGCAGAAGTGTTTATACTGTAATCTCAGAATCTAAGAGCAGTTATCAATCCATAAGCAAGGCAAAGACATTTAACAAACCAACAAATGATGAAACATTCATATTTGCAGAACTCTCAAGGAATCTGGAAGAGGCATGTATTAAAGCAAGGAGGTATAATCTTTCAGCAACGAGGCTTTTAATCCTTTTAAAAACACAGGATTTTAAAAACAGAGCAATAGAGATGAGGCTGAATAAACCAAGCGCCTATCCATTAGAGATATTTCATATACTAAAGGAGGGATTTAATCTTATTTACAAACCTGAAAATATATATCGTCAGACATGTATAGTCCTTGCAGGTCTTGTGGATGCATCAAGGATTCAATACACCCTATTTGATGAAATGCCGAAAATAGAAAAGATATCAAGGATTTATAATGTTATTGATAAATTATCAGAGAGATTTGGAAGACATACTATCCAGCATGGCTCAAGCCTTCCAACAATAAATCATAATAAAAAGGATGCAGAAGATTTAATCATTGGTAGGAATGATAAACAGAGATTGAAGATACCTTTGCTAAATATAAAGATTTAATTGTTCATAATCTCCTCCTAAATAGGGCAAAAAGGTTTTCCATAATTTTTTCCCTTAATGGTCTTTTATGCCATTGCTCAAGATATATTCTTGTAGAATGTCTTATGTCTTCTTCAAATATCTCCAACATCTTTGATGCAAAACCCACATCAAGTATGCCCACATTGCCCTCATCATTATATCTAAATGACTGAAAATCTAGATTAGTTGAACCTATAATGCTCCAACTTTCATCAAATATATAGCTTTTTGCATGCAGGATCTCCCCCGCATACATATATATCTCAACACCAGCCTTTAAAAGCCTTGTAAAAAAGGCCCTTCCTGCATATGACGCAATAGGCACATCGCTTATCCCAGGGACGAGAATTCTTACCCTGACACCCCTTTTAACGGCCTCTTCAAGGGTCTCAAGCATCCTCAAACTGGGGACAAAGTATGCCGTTGTTAAACAGATGCTTTTTTGTGAATGATTTATACTGTAATATATAAGCCTCCTCATTCTTCTTCTTCCCTTTGCAGATGATACAAATATGGGAAGCGCAAAAATTCCATTGTCTGAAACTGTTTTATAAACCCTCAAATCATCAATCTTTATAGGGTCTCCTCCCCAAACATACCATGTCTTTTTAAAGCTCTCAAACATCTCACTGACAACCGGTCCTTCAATCATTATACCTGTGTCACGCCATCCCAAACCCTTTTTCTTAAGATGAAACCCACTATATTCATTTGCTATGTTTAAACCCCCTGTAAAGGCCCTCAAAGAATCCACAATTATTAATTTTCTATGATCTCTATGGACATAATGAAAGGGACGGGTAAACTTAAACGGCCTTGATGCCCTTACATTTATCCCTACCTTTTTCATGTCATTCCAGAAACTCCTCGGTGTGCCAAATGAGCCAAAATGGTCATATAGTAGAAAGACCTTCACACCTTCAAGGCTCTTCTGTTTTAAAATTCTTGCCAGTTCATTGCCAGTTTCATCGTTCCTGAATATATAGAATTGAAGGCAGATAAACCTCTCTGCCCCTTTTACCGTCTCAAAGATACAGTTAAAGGAGTCCTCTCCCTTCCAGAGAAGCTTTATATTGGTAGCATTAGAGAACTTAGAACCAAATATCCTTTCTATTGACCCTTTATCAAAGTTTTCTATTTCATTAGTCATAGTTTTATTATAAGTCATTGCCCTTTAAAATTATTAAACCCTTTTTCTTATCTTAAGACATTCAAAATTGGTTTAAAAGGGGATCAAAGGGGAGTTACATTAGGTCTATTCTTAATCTTAATAGGAGAGTCTTTATTTAATAATTTTTAAAATCTCTAACATTCACAAAAGGTCCTAATTCAGAGCAGAAATGGGTTATTATAGAGGGTAAATTCAGGACAACTATCCCTTACTGTGTAGTCCTCGGAGGGATAGGAGGTCGTATTGGTCTTCGTGGCTGAGGTGGGGTTGGTACAGGTTGAGGTGGTTGTGGTGAGGCTACACCTCTTGTCTTTTGTGAGTCATATACAGTAACTATTATCTTTTCATCATCCCTTTCCATTACAACCCTGTCCTCTTCTATTTCCCTTAGTACATAACCGCTTAAGACATCACCTTTTTTCAATGTATGATGTCTCTTTGTCTTTTGCATAGAGGCAGGGGATGTCTTGTCTTCCATGTATGCAAGCCTTACAGTATCTGTTATAGTTGTGCCATATAGGACAAATTCAGGTTTTGGTTGGGGTGGACCATCTACCCTCTTCTCCGGTGGGATCTTCCTTTCTGGATGAAATAGATTCTGTTCTGAAATTAACAAAGGGTCATGCACAGGGGGCTTAATAGTAATAATATCCAACTCTTCCATAGGTATCTGCTTAGATGCAGGTGTTTTATACTTTACACTACCAAGAAAAGGAGAAATAGCATAGTCAGCAGATATTACAATAGCTATTATTAGCAATATATTCAATAAATTAATATTTTTAAGTATGTATTTTAAAATTTGCATATTATTTCCCGCTCATTATAGCTGATACATCCAACTTCACAAGCAATTCCCTTGGTTCTCTAAAATTCCTTACCCTTATATCAAGATCGCTTATAACAAGATAGGGTATCTTTGTTTCAATAGCATAGATGATATCACTTAGAACCGCTGAGGTGGGAATTATAGCATCAATGCTTACTGTTATTACCTTAAATCTCATAAGTTCTTCAGGCTTTCCTATTCTCTCACTTGATATTGTACCACCATATCCAATAATTATATTTTTCACTATATCCTGAAGGTTAGCTGCTGCAAGAGGTGGGGTCTGCCCTTCAATGAATTTAGTCTCTTCTGAGGCTCTAATGTCTTTTAATGCTTCAAGAGTCTTCTCTATTTGTGGCCTTTCAGAAATAAGAGAGACATACCTTTCAAGGGTCTTTACCTTAATCGCCTCCTCATCCTTAATAGACTCCAGATTTTCCTGCATATATAAATAACCATATTGATAAAAAACAAGTCCTAACAATATTATCATTAATGGTATCGTTAATATTAAGGTTTTACTCTGCCTCATTTTCTTCAATAAATTCCTCTTCTTCTTTTTTTATCTCCCTTTTGACCATCTCCATCTCCATCTTTATGCTAAATCTGTCAGCATTCATTTTTATATCCCTAAATGTAGGAGATGAGAATTCTACCTTTTTAAAGTATTTTGATGCCTCAAGCTTTGGTATCAGCTCAGACGCAGAGGCTGCATAACCCTCAATATCAACGGTATCCTTACCAACTCTTACCCTTGTAAGCCATGCATTTCTGGGAATAATTATAGTTAATTCTCTTAATATATCCAATGCCATTGGCCTTCCTGCCTTAAAATTCCTAATCTCTGCTATCTCTGTCTTAATTGACTCAATATTTTTCTTAAGATCCTCAATCTTTTTGACCTCTTCCTTTCTTTCAACAATCTGCCGGTCTAGGTCCTTTATTTTCTGTTTCTCTACATATAAAGGGGATATCATGTAAATAATACCAATACATAAAAGAAAAATCGCAAAAATAGCACTTAACAGCAGTGGTGGCTTAGATACTTCATATTTACCCCTTTTCAGAAGATTCAGTCCTAATGATTTTATCCAGAGGGATTCCAAAAGCCCTCCTGTTGCTGCATATGAAGCATCATCCTTTGGCGATATCTTTGCACCTATCTCATCAAGAAACTTATAGGGCATACTTATCAAGAGTCTAAATGTCTCTTTAAAAACAGGGTTTTTATCTCTTAATAGAAATAGCCCTTGATATTTCTTTCCCTTATTTTTAAAGATCTCAGTATAGGATGATATATCTTTCAGTATAATTTCAGCCTTTGTCTTCTCATCGCAGCCCTCACATGTACCCCTAAAGGTATCTGTTATAATCCCATCAATGAACAGGGCTCCTTCATAAAAGGAATTGCCTATATCTACAAAAACAAAATCACTCATGCCTTTATCAACATAACGGGCAAGGGTGCCTATAGTTGAGAGATTAATTGACACCCTGTTAACATTAATATCCTTCTCCTTAAGGGATTCTATATATGGGTTAACAAGGTCTGCCCTTGCCACACCAAGAAGCACAGATAGCTTCCCATTCATATCTTTTAAAATCCTATAGTCATATATTGCATTTTCAGGAGTGAATGGGGTTAATCTGTCTAATTCATAATAGACAACATCAGAAAGATGATCCCTAACTGTTGAAGGAAATTCCACAACCTTTACAATAGACCAATCTTTTGGAATTATTAAGGATACATCTACATCCCCTGTCTTAAATTCATCCATGAATATAGCCACAGAAGAGGCAACTAATTCTGTCTGTTTCTGTTTTGGCTCAAAGGTAATTTTCCTATATCCTTTAATATTTATCCTTGACAAAAATCTTGAGCCATAAACAATATGAAGGCAATCTTTTTCTATTGAGACAGAAATATTTTTCTTAGGATAAAAGGTCTCATCAGATAAACTAAAGGTTAGGATCCTCCATAAGATTCTCCAAAACTTTTCAAGCCTTACCAGAGGGTCTGTTACAATGTATGTGAGTTTATTTATAGCTGTCATATCTGTATTGGCCTTTTATAATAAAGAATTTTGATCCTTCCACCGCTAATAGATATAGTTGCCCTGATTCCATAGCCCCCTTTTGACTTATCCTTATATCCTATACTATCTACTGTAAAGAACTCGCTATCTCCAGCGCTCATATAAGGACTTGCTAATTGAAAACCCGCACCAATAATCTCTCTAACCTCACTTATGTCCCTTATCTCTTTATCCTGTCTATAACTTATTATGGCATCTGCTATTTCAGGAGATATGCCTGGCAGTGCTGAAAGCACCTCCTTAGGAGCCACATTTATATTGATGGCATTTGTCCTTGAATAAAGGGTAATAAAATTAATAAGCCCTTTTATTTCACCACTACCATAAAGAATCTCAGGCGTAATACCTCTCACCATAAGAAGTTCCTCTATAACATCAAAGGGAGAATTCTTGGGTTTATAAGGCACTGGCAAAGACTTATAATATTCGCTCTCTGCACCATTAAGCCTATAGAAATCATCCTCGTCCTTCCAATCCATTATAGAATCCACAATCACATCAGCCTCTTCATCAGAAACACCGATATTTAAAAGCAGGTTTCTTAATATTATATCAGATGTTGTGTTTATATTTATCTTTCCAGACTCATCCAATATTCTAACCTTGTAAAAACCATCTCCCAGTCGGCCTTCATATTCTCTACCATCAATCCTCCACACATCTTCTTCTGCCATGTGCTGCCTTCTATAATAGATCTCTAATATCGCCCTCTCTATGCCTGCTTCAGCAATATATTTCCTCTCAACACCTTCCTTGAATGCCACTGTTGAAATAACATCTGTCCTGGTTGCAAAGGAAAAGGAAAATGCTATAACCATTAAAATAGTAAGTATCCAAAGGACTAAAAGCAAAGCAATCCCTTTTTTGCAAGCTATTATACTACTCATAAACCTCCTCTTTTAGAGGTCTTGCCTTTACAGGTATTATAAAAGAAAATTTCCTTGTACCTTGTGAAAGGTTTATTTTTATTCTTAAAGGCATCTTTTTATCATCAGACCACGCAGAGACCCATTGTCCTTTATCTTCTGTAGAATCTTTCTGGAAATACTCAAAATCGATCTCGTCAAAATCATTAAGTAGATTGATCTCCCTTTTATTTTCTATGCCTACAATACTTTCTGACACCACAAGATGAGACTTTCCTTTTATATTTTCAATCTTATACTCAACAAATGTATAGCCCTTTATCCCCCTCCAAATAGAATAGTTAGAGCCAAACTTCATGAGATTCCTTTCACCCTTAAAAACATATTTTTTTTCCCCATCATCCCCCTTTTCTGTCAAAGGGAAGATTGATTGTATTTGAGAGTCTATAATATTAATAGAGGCCTTTATCCTCTCTATATCCTCAATCCTTTTATCTCCTCTTTCAATAGAACTATGTCCAAGCCTCATCGCCCCTGCTGTAATAAGTATAATAAGCCCAATCATCGTAATAGAGATGATTAGTTCAAGGAGAGTAAAACCTACCTTAGAATTTATATAATGTCTCATATTTTCTTTACCAATTTTAATGTACTTAATGACAAGGATTTTTCTTTCCTACCCTTCTTCCACTGCACAATGACATCTATCCTTAATAGCTTGACATTTAATAGATCCCTGCCCTCCTTTTTTTCCTCAGTTATGTTGACATTTATATTGTAGCCATCATCTGTTATCTCTGTCATGCTTCTTTCCTTGATCTCCTTTTCAGCTAATACCTCCTTCATCTTTGCATCAGCCTTCATAGCTGCGTAAACATAGTCCTCTGATGCTGTAATAGACCTCAGATTTGATGAGAAAAGCTGAAGCACTACTACTATTGCTATTGCAAGGATTGATGTAGCTACAAGAATCTCAAGAAGGGTAAAACCTTTGTCTTTATTTATAATCCCTTGATTCATGATTTATTTAATTACTGTTGAACCTGCTATTGGATCAACATGAATCCTTATCCTTCTCTTTCCATCAGAGAGCAATATATCTCCACCCTCAACCCCGCCTGCACCATAAAACAGGAAATTATATTTCCCCTCTGTAAACTCCTTTAAAAAAGGATCTATAATCTTAATGCTGATATGAGAAGGTATCTCTTTATATCCCTTTCCATCAATGCCGTATTTTTTCTCGTCAATATCTATTAAAAAAGTCTGATTTGTACCGCTTATAAGGGCTAATGTCTTAGCAGACCTTATTGTTGCTGAGATATCCCTCACAGCAGCATTAAACCTTCCCTTTGGCAATGTATTGGCAAAAAAGATAGTAGAAATGCCGACAAGAATAGTGATAATTGTTATGACTATTATTAGTTCAAGAAGGGTAAATCCTGCCTTATTATTCACAATTCACCGTTTATGGCTAAAATGGCAGATCCGTGATGCTAAATATTGCCATAAGCATAGATACCACTATAAAGCCAATTATAAGGCCCATCCCGAGTATCATAGCAGGCTCAAGAAAACTCACAAACCTCTTTATTGAAAGCCTTAAACTTTTTTCATAGGTAGAGGCTACCTTCAAAAGCATGTTATCCAGTTGTCCTGTCTCCTCTCCTACCTTTATCATTGATAAAGCCAAAGATGGAAAGACATTGCCTTCTGATAAGGTTATGGCAATCCCCTTGCCCCCTTTTATACCCTTAGATACATTTTCAATAGCAGAAGAGATAACCCTATTTGATATAACATCCTTTGCATTATTCAATGCCTGAAGTAAAGGCACTCCACTCTTTATTAACATCCCGAGGGTCCTGCAAAACCTCGCTGTCTCCAGCTTTCTTATAATGTCTCCCGAAACCCTCAGCATAAAACTATCCCACTTATACCTGCCTGACTCTGTCTTTATATAATTCTTCAAAATTATCCATACCCCAACAAAAGAAAGAAGTATAATCCACCATGAATTTTTAAGACCATTACTTACAAAAAGCAGTATCTGTGTTGGAACAGGTAAAGACCCTCCCAATTCAGCAAATATTGAAGTAAACTTGGGAAGGACATATGTCAGAAGCACGGCAATAGATATACTACCAGTTGTTATTAATATTAAAGGATAAATCAGGGCAGAGACTACACTTTCCTTTAGCTCTTTAGAAGATTCTATAAACTCTGCTAATTTTTCTAAAACAATATCAAGTGAACCACTCGCCTCACCTGCCTTTATCATATTTACATAAAGCCTTGAGAAAATCTTTGGGTGTGCCTGAAGCGCATCAGAAAAGGAGCTTCCACCCCTTATAGATTTCAGGATACCCTGCACCACAATCTTCATTTCACTGCTTTCTGATATCTCAGATAAGATATTAAGACTCCTGTCAAGGGGAAGCCCAGCATTTAACAATACTGACAATTCAGTAGTAAAGGTCAGGACATCCCCTGTCTTTGACCTCAAAGAGAACCTTTTTGTGCTTTCACGAGGTAAATTTATCCTTAATGGGATAAGTCCTGAATCCCTTAATCTTTCAATTGCTGTCCTCTCATCTACAGCCTCTATAATGCCCTCTGTAATAGAGCCTTCTGATGTGGTTGCCTTATAAGCAAATACAGGCATCAAGCCTCCTGAGTAACCCTAAATACTTCTGTTATTGTTGTTATCCCCTTTCTTACCTTTTCCAATCCATCCTCAAGTAGTGTAATCATTCCATGTTGTCTTGCTATTTCCCTTATCTGATTTGCATCTGCATTTTTCAACACCAATTTTCTCACATCCTCATCAACAACGAGCAACTCAAATATCCCTGTCCTTCCATAATAACCAGTAAAGGCGCACCTTTCACATCCCCTGCCTCTATAGAGGATAACATCCTTTGAAATACCAATGGTATAAAGCTCTTCTCTATCAAGAGATGTATCTATCTCTTTACATGAGGGGCAGATAATCCTAACAAGCCTCTGTGCCAGTATCCCCCTTACAGTAGATGAAAGAAGATAATTCTCCACTCCCATATCAAGAAGTCTGGTTACAGCGCTCGGTGCATCATTGGTATGCAGGGTTGAAAATACTAAATGACCTGTCAGGGCTGATTGTATAGCTATTTCTGCTGTCTCAAGATCCCTTATTTCTCCAATCATGATTATATCTGGGTCCTGTCTAACTATATGTCTGAGTGTATTAGCAAAATTAAGTCCTATTTGTGGCTTTACCTGTATCTGATTTATCCCCTTAAGCTGATATTCAATAGGATCTTCAACAGTTATTATCTTCTTATCAGGGGAATTTATTTTATCAAGGGCACCATAAAGTGTAGTGGTCTTTCCACTTCCTGTAGGTCCTGTCACAAGAACTATCCCGTTTGTCTTATTAATTAGATTATTAAAGACATGCAGTGTATTTTCAGAGAATCCAAGTAGATTGAGATCAATAACAATGCCCTCTTTCTGGAGTATCCTCATGACAACGCTTTCACCATGCAATATTGGAATAGTAGATACCCTTATATCAATCTCTCTGTCGCCTATCTTTAGCTTGATCCTTCCATCCTGGGGCAATCTCCTCTCTGCAATATTCAATTTAGACATAATCTTTACCCTTGATATAATTGCTGGCTGAAGCTTTTTAGGTATGGACTCTATATCATGTAAAACACCATCTATTCGGTATCTTACCTTTACCTCATCCTCAAAGGGCTCAAGATGAATATCACTTGCCCTGCTCTCTACTGCCCTTGTTATCAAGAGATTAACAAGCCTTATCACAGGAGCCTCAGATGCCATATCCTTTAAATGACCAATATCCTCATCATCTTCCTTAAGAAACTCAAAACCCTTTTCTCCCATATCCTCAATTATCCTGCTTATGTTTTGAGCCTCTTGTCCGTAAAATTTAGAGATATACTCTTCTATTAGCTTTTTATCAGCAGTGTATATTTCTATGTCTGAAGATGTGGCAACACGAAGTGCATCAATAGTAGTCCTATCATTAGGGTCTGCAATAAGAACCTTTAATGTACTGTTGTTTTTTTCCAAAGGGATAACCATATGTTCACGGATAAAACGTGGGGATATATTTTCTACTACAATGGGCACCTTTGGAAGGTCCTCTAATGTAAAATGGATAACTTCTTTAACCAAATTAAACTCCTTTAATATATATTTTTATTATAACAAATAATCATGTCTTTCGTTGGACATTAAATATCTACGAAATAGCTTTTCCAAGCAGCATCAATACCTTCCTTTGTGAGACATGGGGGGATATTATAGTAGTGAGCGGTATCAATGATATGATCTATTAGATCCCTTGGATGGCATGCATTTAGTTTGATGTTTAATTTTTTGTAATAATTATTTAAAAGATAATCAAAAACATCCTTGTCAAAGGCTATTCCATTTGACTCACAGACCCTTTTAAATATAGACTCGTACTCTTTTTCAGTTGGATGGTCTATCTTGATCTTATAGCGAATTCTTCTTAAAAAGGCCTCATCAACAAGCTTCCTTGGCTCTATATTTGTTGAAAAAATAATAAGCTGGTCAAAGGGTATATCAAACTTCATCCCTGTATGAAGGGTAAGAAAATCCTCACGTCTTTCCAGAGGCACAATCCATCTATTTAAGAGATCCTGTGGCTCTATTTGTTGCCTGCCAAAATCATCAACAATAAACAATCCATTATTTGCCTTCATCTGTAATGGTGCATTATAAAACCTTGATATATGATTAAATTCAAGATCAAGCATAGATAAGACAAGCTCCCCACCTGTCATAATAACAGGTCTCTTTATATGAACCCATCTCAGGTCATGGTCATTGACTTCTGAAGGGACAGTTACATGATTTACAGGGTCATATACAGTTATTATTTGATCTTCTACAATAATGGAGTAAGGTATATAAATTGTATCAGGAAGTAACTTTCCTATGGTCTCTGCAATTGCTGTCTTCCCATTTCCTGGCGGTCCATATATAAACATTGCCTTGCCAGAACTTATAGCAGGACCTAATCTGACCAATAAATCCTCGCTTATTATCAAATGTGAAAAGGCTTTTTTTAAGCTTTCTTCATCCACAATTATATTTTTTACTGTTTGAATCTCTGCCATCTGCCTATAATCATCAATAGTGACAGGTGCAGGTCCCACATATCCACAGATATTAAGGAGTTCTGATGCCCTGTTTCTACCTTGTCCTGTAATGGCAAACTTATATGTCACCCTTGCATATTCAGTAGCACCTTTAACCTCAATAAATTTTTCCCTTCTTAGATTTTGTATAGCTGCATCAACAATATTTATCGGAAGCATCACCCTATCTGACACCTCTTTCATTGTAAACTCGCCCATAAAAAGTATATGTTTAATCACGAGGTCTGTTATAAAGCTGAGACTTAGACCTGTAGCCTCTAAAGAACTGGGTGATTTCGGATATCTCTTAAAGAATTGTTCTAACTCCTCTGCCTTTATAAATCCAAGGGCTACAAGGTTGTGTCCAATCCTACCTCCATAAATCCTTTGCCTCTCCAAAGCCTTTTTTAAATGCTCTTCTCTTATCAAACCTTCACTGAGAAGTCTCTGACCTATTAATTTTTCCATGTTGCATCTCCTTTGCTAAAGCCGAGTATTCTTAAAAGTTTTATTGTAATATTAATAATCCTTATCCTCCTTCCATGAAAGTCCTGTATTGTAATTAAATTTAGTTACAGATCTTGCATCCTCAATACTTCCTGAAAAATAATCCTCATCATCCCAAAACACTGCCTCAGGAAGTATAAATTTTATCTTTTTAACATCATCATTTTTTATCATTATATCTGCATATTTCCTAATCCTTTCACCACTTTTCTCCTGATAAATATAGAACACCGCATCAGCATGATATGTTTTCTTGTCTTTATTTTCAATAACAAATGTATAAGTCCCCTTTTCTGCATTTAATAGGTAATACTCAATCTTATAACCCCTGCCTTTTACATATTCACCTACTTCCTTAATTTCCAACTTTTTATCATTCTCCTTTGCCCTTTCTTTTGGATGAGCCTTTTTAAAAAGACTTGTAGAAATAGCCGGTTTCTCTATCTCATAAAAAATTAATTCAATCCTAATGTCCTTTAAAATAAAGATATCTGGGATAGGAATTCCGATACCTGCAATATCAGCCTGTTCTGATTTTTTCTCATCAATCCCCTTCTGCTTATCTAAAATTAGATGTTTATTTTCCCGAGAATCTGGTAAAAGCGGCGCTTTTACCTCTTCTATCCTTAAATCAGAATCTCTTTTCTTATTTAAAGCCATATCAGGAAGTATGGGTATCTGGGGCTCTTTTGGCATTAACATAGGGGTATCTATTTTTTCAGATAGAGATGCAATTTTTGATTCATCAGAAGAAGTATCCTTTAATTTATTAACATACCCTTGCTTAATCTCATTTTTTACCTCTATAACACGGTGTTTAATAGGATCTGAATCCTCTATTTTTAATGATTCAGTCTTTCTCTCTGTCTCTTTAATAGGATTATCCTCTATTTTATTGTCTTTCTCTAATTTACTTAAAAGCTCAATCATACCTTGATCATTCTCTTTTTTTTCACCCTCCTCAATTAGCAATACCTCTGGAATAATGGCATCTTCTGATGCTGTTATTGGTTGAAAATCCATTGCACCATCTTTAATATCATGTTTAATATCATAGTCCCACTCCTGAGGCTCGTAAATAGAGTCATTAACAATACTTACATCATTACCTTCAATAAGATTTGATTTAGGTCTGCTACCTTCCTCTAAATTAATAGGGGCCTCTAAATCAATAGGGAGCTTGTTATTTACCTTTTTTATGCTAATAGAGGGTTTTACCTTCATCTCTTCAGTTAGGGATACAAAAAAACCTGCAAATTGGCTTAAATGAAATCCACTACCTGAAATAGGTATGTTTAGTATTACAAAAAGCACAACAATATGAATAAAAAGGGAATAAAAAAAGTGGGCAATAAAAATCAGCTTGTAAGGGACATGTAAAGAGACCATTTTATAAAATACCCATTAAATAAGGTTTTTTAAAGCGTCCTTAGTTGTAATCCACATTTTAATTATCATAAACTTGAGCAGGTTCACCTTTTTCATCCTTCTCTACTACCAGCTTAACATCAGGATATTTATTTATCAGATGATAATATTTTGGTATATTTTTTACAAATATATTTGCCACCTTATCTGCATATATGAGATGCCAATCCCTTCTCTCCATTAGAAACAATGAAAGTGTTGAATTAGCATCATATATAATCCAGTCTATATTATATTTCTCTATAACCTCATCCCAACCTAATTGAACCCTTGATATCTTAAAATATTCCTTCATCCTCTCTGACCCATACATATCAGAACGACCATCAAAGAAGACCTTATATTGAGGCCATGCAGCATAAATAATATAATCTCCCATCTCATCATTATTAAACATATTGCCTTCAATATACTCCCTTTTCAAAAACTCTGTAGCAGCAACAGGCTTCGCCTTTTCATCAAATTTATAATCTATAGACCCGTTGGAATAACCTGTTATAACAGCCAAAAACGCTACAACAATCCAAAGATATCCCCCTGATAATGAATCAGTTTTATAAATATGATCTGACCTTTTCCTTAAAAAATCATAAAACCTTCCTTTTATATCTTTTAATAAATCTTCAGAATGTCTTAATAAGATAGGCGATACTATTATGGCAAAGAGGGGTATATACCTTGCTGAATATAATGACATATATGTAAATACAAGGATAAGGAGTAACTCAATAATATTTAGTGATTTCTTTGAAACTGCAAAAACAGAAATCACAAGGAACAACATCACTGTAAATACCATTGGCTGATGAAAGTTAGGGGATAAGAACTCATGAACATTATCCATAATAAATTTATTTGATGTAAGCTTAAAAGGAAAGATAAGGATATGATAACCATAGGGATTAATCATAGAAACTAACAGACAGGCAAAAATCGCCAGAGTTATTGTTTTTGCCTTTTTTGCCCATAGTTTTTTCAACCTATCAGAAAAAAGCATCTTCATTACATTGCCAAATAGATATATACCTAATAGAATAAAGCCACTCATATAACCACCATGGAGATTCACCCATATAAGCATTATCAAAGGCAGTAAATAGAGATAATTCCTGTCATTGTATTGATATTGATCAAGTATGAAATACCATATAGTCATAATAAGAAGTGAGAATATATGAGGCCTTGCCAGCCAATGTATCTGCGAAGAGGACAAAACTAAGATTATAAGAATAAGGCTTATAAATATATTGCCTTTATATGACTTCATTATCTTAAAAAATATTGAATAGGTAATAGCTATTAGAAAACTAAAAAAGATGACAACACCTGTCAGTCCTGATACCTTATGTATAATTGCCATTATGACCTCAGAAAGCCATTCATGGGCTGTCCAAGGAAGCGGTGGGTAGTGAAAGGAAAATATGTCATTTTTTGGAATTGCGAGATTTTCAATAATATACTCTCCTGCCCTTATATGATAGCCTGTATCGCCGTCATTAAGAAGACCCTTACCAGCATAAAAGGATAGGTAAAGAAATACAACAAGAAAGAGCATCACACTGATTGAAGGAAGGACAATTTTGCTAATTCCCATAATCTGTATTAATCAATAAAAGACTTATATTCAATATCCTCACTCAATAATTATATACCATTATCTTTTTTTTGTATATAATTATCATAATCGTACTGATTTAAATTCATAAGAAGTCAAGAAGTTCATAGAGTTCTATTTGAAGAATGAGTCAGATTTAGATAAAGGCAGAAGTCAGAGTTAAGATAGAAGACCTGCTTAAGAGGGAAGAAAAATAAATTATACGCTCTGATTAGGAAATTCTAAACTGTCCATAGAGAATTCTTAAAAATCTTTAAAGATAAGAAGCCAGATAATCAGCAGGATAAAAAAAATAAAGGCAATACCCTCAATTACAACAATAAAAAAAACAATTCTCCTTCCAGAGGGGCTTAATTTGAGCCATATTCGGTCAATAAACCACTTATAAACTTTATTGCAAATATTAGTCTTCTGGCTGATTGAAATATAATTGATAATGCTTCTAATCCAGAGGTTTATATCCCTTATTTCTTCTGGGGCAAGATCTCTATCTATTAATTCGTCATAATAAATAGTCGTGGTATTTTCTCCTGCATCCTCCAACCTTATTGTTATTCTTCTGGACATCTCTCCATCTAAGCTTATAGAAAGCACATTGTTCTCGACAGATTCCTCTACGATGCCTATATAATTTGTCTCTATGTCATTTCTATCATACCTGACCTTGAGTTCAAATCTACTTCCCTTTTGTATATCAATACAATTGGATAAATGAAGAACTGTCCATTGAATATTAAGCCTGAAGAATTTATCAAGATCTTTGAAAAATTGATATATCCTATCTTTTGGAAAAGGTGCATTTAAAGAAAAATAGTATCGCATTATTCACCTAACAAAGACCATAGATATGGGAGATCTTTTGAATATCCTTTCTGGCAAAGAAAATGATTCAAACCTCTCTTTCCATCCTTTTAACAACTTAGCACCCATGATTACAATGTCATAACCACCTTCGTTTATCTCGGTGAGAATTTCCTGTTCAGGGTCTCCATATCTAATTTTTGTATATGCAGCGACCTCTTTTGTTTTTGCTTTTGCCATAAATTTATTGACAGCATCCTCTCCCTCTTTTTGTAGTGCCCTGTCAAGATATTCCCTGCACTCATTTCTATTAACAGCATATATTTCATTGGTATACCTCTTGAGAAAGGGATTAACAACATAAAGGCCTACAACCTCTGCCTTAGATTGTTCTGCTAAGGTTATTGCATACTCCACAGCCCGAACAGTATGTTCCTCGCCATCAGTGCACAACAAAATTTTTTTTATTGTCATAATACTAAAAAGGGCATACCAGAATTGATATGCCCTTTTTGAAATATTTTTTTATTTTATTCTGAAGGCCTCTGTTCCTATCAGTATAACCACAATTGCTGCCAGAACAGCTTTTATAGTAGCGGCTCCAAAGCCTATTCCGAATGCTGCTCCCCCAGCCTTTTTGAGGTCCTCAAAAGCAATATTGAGTCCTACCCCTGCAAAGCCAATAGCCATGAAAATCCTTACGAGATCCCTGCCGAGTATATCCTTTTGTACTGATGAAAACATGCCTAACTGATTTAAGGTGACCATGATGAAAAATCCGAGTATGAAGATCGGAAATTTTTCTTTAATAACTTGCATAGCATTGACTTTCTGACCTGTCTCTCCTGCAGCTTTTGCTGGTCTTACCGTATAGTAATAGATAGCCCACAGGACTACCATAGGGATAAACCCTATTCTTACCACATTCACAACATTAGCTGTAAGCAGAGCTTCATGGCCATACCATGTGGCTGCAGCCACGAGTTGGGCAGTATTAAGAATGGCAGTTCCTACCCATGCACCATAAACTGGTTCAGACATTCCAATCGCTCTGCCGATATATGGGAATGTAAATAAGCAGAGTGTCCCAAAAAGAAGTATTGTCCCTATCGCATAGAAAAAGTCCCTCGGCTTTGCATTTACAACTGGCGCTACAGCTACTGCTGCTGAAACTCCGCATACCCCTACGCCAGCGCTCATCAACCCCATGAGTCCATCATCGGCCCCTGCTCGTCTCCCCCATACAGAAATCACTATAGCAAGTCCAAGAACAAATAACACTACAAGCAAAAAACCCACAAGTCCAACTCTCAGGACATCAGACCACATATAGTATGCGCCGAGGACGATTATACCAGGTTTAATGATAGGACGTGCTGCTACAGTACCTGGCTGAAGGACCTTTGGAACACCTATGGTATTGCGTATAAGCATGCCACCCAGCAAGAGGAATGCAACATAGGTGATCTGAAACTGATTCATACGTTCACCAAAACGAAATTTAAAGGGAATCTCCTTTGTTTGAGAGACCTGCTCATAATCAGCCTTCTTTAACATAAAAGGTTTTGATGGCTTTACCTTCTCTATGCCGAGTTGATAGAGAGTCATGGCGCCCTTATAAGCATCTTCCTTATCTTTTACATACTCATCATAAGGCTTTATAGGCTTGCCGAGGTCCTTATGCGGCTTCAGTATAGCCTCTGCCTCTCTATATCCCTTTCTCATCTCACCGAGGATATAAAAATCCCACTGCAATCCTATCCATGCAAATATGAGACAGACTAAAAATCCTGGCAACATTTTGGGCCATTGTTTGACATCCGCTAAATCTACACCTACTCCCATATTGCCTCCTTAGTATTTTATGAAAAGCGATGAAAAAAACTTGCTGCCGATAATCCCTGCCAAAACAAGAATTACAGTTATGGTAGAAATAACCAAAACAACATAATCCTCTCTCCGCTCTGCTGAGAATGTCTTTTTCGCTTTTTCTTCAAATTCTTTTCCCCCTTCAACTGCCATACAGACCCTCCTTAAAGATTTTATTGCGGGACAGACATGCCTTCTATCCCGCAATATTGAGCATGCTTACTCCGTTGGATATTTCTTTGCCTTCCAGTCAGGTAAACCTTCCCTATACCAATAAAGGTTCTTGAATCCAGCCTTGGAGAACATCAATGCTGCTGCTGGAGACCTCCAGCAGAGAAGGCCGTTGCAATAAAATACGATGATATCATCCTTTTTGAACTGATCTAAGAGTTTAGGGTCAGCGAGTAAATGGTCTGCCAACAACCATTTTGCACCCTTAATTCTTTCTGCATCATACTGCTCTTTAACCCTGTTGTCTAAGAGTATGAAGTTTTTCTTTGTATCCATCCACTTTTTTAGTTCATCACCTGTTATAAGTTTTACTCCTGGAATGTTCTCGGGCATCTCTTTTTTAGCTGCTGCCATATCTTTCCATTCCGCGCATTTCTTTATTGTTTCAGGATCCCACTGTTGTGCAGCAGCAAATGCTGCTATTGCAAATATAAAAAAGCATGTTATGCTTACGACCAAAACCTTTCTCATCTCTAATCCTCCTAATTTTAAGTTTTGCTGAGTTTTTACTTAACAACTAAAACTGGGCATGGTGCAAACTCAATAACCCTCTCTGTTACGCTTCCCATCACAAATTTTTTTGCACCATGCCTGCCGTGAGTAGCTATAACAATCTCATCAGTTTTTTCTCTTTTTGCGAGTTCGATGATTGTGTCTGCTGGGCTTCCTGTTTCTATTATGCCCCTTGCCGTAATACCAGCAGATTTAAACCTTTCAAGTGCTGACGACATGATTCCCTTAGACTCCTTCATCACAAGATCTCTGATGGTCTCACCGTCCATTTCCGCAAGGCCCATGGGACAATAATCTTCAGCAACATTGACAACGATAATCTCCACATCATCCTTCTTTGCCATTTCAATCGCCTTTTCAATTGCTTTTTCAGAATATGGCGAACCATCAGTGGCAACTAAAATTTTTCTCATCTTCACCTCCTTCTTTAAATAAGATGTAGGTTAAGAACTGACCCTGTTAGAAACCTCACCACCCTTATCCATGTCAGTGTATAAAAGTAAAATTTGATGATGGTTTGAGCTCTGCTCAATTTTCTAACGGGTTAATCTGTTAACAGATATATGGCAATAATAATGCCATCAGAAAAAAAAGATTTAAAAACAAAAGGATTTTAAACTGATAAGGGCTAATTATGTTTCTTGACAAAGACAATAGTAAAAAAGAATGTTCCCTAATGGGAACTTACACGATACCGTATTCTTTCAATTTCTTCCAAAGAACCTTTCTACTGATCCCGAGCCTTCTTGCTGCCTCTATCTTTTTGCCTCCTGTTTCTTTAATTGCCTGGATAATCTTCTGTCTTTCAAAGCATCTTATGCTTGCTTCTAAAGATAATTCTTTTGACAAACAGGCAGATCCTTTAGCATCGCCAGAGATCTCATCAGGAAGATGCTCTAAATCAATACTGCCATCCTTAGAAAGAACTGCTGCCCGCTCTATGGCATGTTTCAGTTCACGCACATTCCCTGGATAATCATAGTCAAGAAGGGCCTCATAGGCAGATTGGGAAATATTCAGATAGGGTTTGTTAAACTTACCTTTGAAATATTTAAGAAAATGGTCTATAAGATAAGGAATATCCTCCTTCCTTTCTCTCAACGGTGGAATATTTATCGGCACTACATTTATTCTGTAAAAGAGGTCCTCCCTGAACTTTCCTGCAGCTACATACTCTTTAAGATTTTTGCTTGTAGCATAAATACACCTAACATCAACTTTAATCGCAACATTACCGCCGAGTCTTGTAACTGTACCCTCTTCAAGAACCCTTAAAAGCTTAGGCTGAAGGGAAATAGGTATATCACCAATCTCATCAAAGAATATAGTACCTTCATCCGCAAACTCGAACTTTCCCTTCCTCATCTCAATGGCGCCAGTAAAAGCTCCTTTTTCGTGTCCAAAGAGTTCGGATTCAAAGAGGGTTTCCGGTATGGCCGCACAATTAATCTTGATAAACTGTAAATTACTTCTTTTACTCAACCTATGAATTGCATTAGCAACTAATTCCTTGCCAGTTCCACTTTCACCTATAATTAAAACTGGCACATCTGTACTAGCTACTGAGGAAATTCTATCAAAAACATCTTTCATCGCAGAACTAATTCCTATTATATTCTCAAACTCAATCTTGCCCTTTAATGTCTCCTTTAGATAAGTAACTTCATCTTCCAATTTCCTGAATTTAAAAAATCTCTCAATTGAAACCAAAAGTTCTTCGTTAGAAAAGGGCTTTGAGATATAATCAAAGGCCCCATCTTTTATTGCCTTGACAGCATCTTTTATCTCAGCATAGCCCGTGATGATAATAACTCCTGCCTCTGGAGAAACATCCTTTACCTTTTTAAGGATATCAAAACCATCCCTGTATGGGAGTTTCAGATCTGTAACAATTAAATCATGTGACCCTTTTTCAATGGCATTAATTCCTTCTTTGCCATCTGCACATGATAAGACATTGTATCCCTGTGAGGTCAGGAAGTGCTCCATGCCGAGTCGCATAATAGGGTCGTCTTCAATTATTAATATGTGTCTTTTCATGGTATTAATGGTAATTTTACTATAAATGTAGTTCCTTTTCCTGATGTGTTGACGGTTATTTCTCCCTTATGCTGCTCTATAATTGATTTACTAACAGTAAGGCCAAGCCCTGTCCCTTCTCCAACCTCTTTTGTCGTAAAGAATGGGTCAAATATTTTATTCAGTATATCTGGAGGGATGCCTTTTCCTGTATCAGAGACCGAAACATTGAAAAAATTCCCTTCAGCCCATGTCCTGACAGTCAATACTCCTCCTCCATCCATTGCCTGAATGGCATTAATTATAAGATTAAGAAATACTTGTTCAAGTTTATTCGCATCAACCATAAGTTCAGGTGCATTACTTGAAAGATCTTTTATGATCTTAATGCCCTTTTGAGCAGCCGTATATTCTGTAAGACAAATCACATCTTCTATTATCCTGTTGAGTGACGAAGGAGCAATATTAAGCTGAGATTTCTTGGAATAATCAAGAAGTTGTTTCACAATGTTCTGTATCCTGTTAAGTCCTGAATTAATGACTTCTATATGTTGTCTTTTTTTATCTTCATCCATCTTTGTATTCATCAGATTATTAAAGCAGAGTCTTATCCCTCCTAAGGGATTGTTTATTTCATGGGCAACTCCTGCTGCCAGCTGACCTATAGTAGCAAGCTTCTCTGTTTCAATCATCTGTTTTTCTATCTCTGCTGTCTTTTTAAGCTTCTCCTGGGCTTCCAGAAGATGTTGAGAGAGTATGTTAAATGATTCCTTAAGATCGCCTATCTCGTCTGTGCGTTTAACAGGAATGTCTATGCCGAGCGGCTCTTCTCCGACAGCAATTTTTCTGAAAATGGCCGAAAGATTATTTAGAGGACTGGTGACGAGATATTCAAATGTCCCATACAGGGCGAGAAAAAGCAATCCAAGAGAGCCGATGCCAAACATGAATGTATCAATTGCAACTCTTCTTACATTTGCAAGGGCTAAATCAAGTGGAGCCATTACAGAGTCAACACCCACAACATCTCCAACAGTCCATCCAAAACCACCTTTTGTTCCGTATATTCTTAAAAGCTCCTTAGGAGCGTCTGATGGATTGCCGTGGCATTGAAGACAGCCAGTTTCCATAACAATAGGCCTAAGACGTGCGAGATATTTCTTTCCATCTATCTCAACCATGCCGTTCCAGGCTGTTTGATCCCTGTTAGAACGAAAATATGAAATCATATCAATATGAAAAAAATCAGCCCTGTTTTTAGGGTTCATGGGGTTTTCAGAGACCCTTCTGTAAATATAAAAATATAACCTTCTAAATCCTTGTTAAACCTTTCCATAACCTTAAGGCTTACATGGGTAGTTGACATTGCCTCAACAATAAATTTATCCTTTGCATCAAATCTGGCAAGTGTACTGAAAATCGTAGGCCTTAAGGTCTCTCTAACATAACCCCCGACTGCTTTTACCTGTGTCATAATTATGAGGGTTTTTTCTTCTGCCTCTTTTATAGCCTGATTTCTCAGATAATAATACAGGATTAAGGAAAAACATAAGCAGAAAAGCAAAAGAATTGTTCCTATGATTAGGCTGAATTTAAAACCGAGACTTAACTTCTTTAATCCCATAATTTATTTTATCATATAACTCTGAATCCCATATAAAGGCAGGTACATATTTTCTAAATCTGAAATTTATACAGAAAATTTCACACTACATAAATTGCTAATTGACAATGTTTAGGTTATATAAGGTAGAATTTATCATTTCTTCCCTAAATAAACAATGAAAGGGGTGATGACTATAGAAATTGCATACAAAAATTAAAGGAGCCAAATACCTAAAATTTTTTATTGAAAGGAGAGGGTATGCAATTATTAAGGTTTATTTTTATTTTGCTCTTTATTTTATTGCCACTGACATTATTTGCGATGCAGAAAGATAGTAAAAACAGGGCAAAGACCATTGACGAGCTTGCAAAGATGTATGATTCAAGTACCTGTAAAATGTGTCATCCAAAAGAATATGATGAGTGGGAAAAATCATTGCATGCAAGGTCTATTTTTGGACCTGAAGAAGTTGGCAGAACTGCTGCTACATTTAAAACAACAATTGAGCTTGGTTTAAAGGAATGGGAGCACTCAGGGGTAAAAAAACCTGAGGATGTAAAGATTGAACATCTAATGCTTTGTGCAAAATGTCATCTTCCACAACTTGCAGATGCAGAAGAAAGCGTAGCACAGGAGATCGTAAAAAACATTTATGCCTTTAAGGAAATTGGTGACGAAGCATCTAAGAATCTCCAAAAATTAAATATAGGTTGTCTCATATGTCATCAAAGGAATGCGATAGTCCACAAATGGACAGATGGATACCCTATGAAAGATGCTGTATATGGTACCAAAAGCGGACGTCATCCTGATCAATCACATCCCGTCATGAAGGAAAGCAAGATCATGAAAGAGTCAATCCTCTGTGGTCAGTGTCATGGTCTTGGGCCAAACTTTGAACTTGAAAATCCATCACAATGCGCGACACTTTATGGAAGCTATCTTTGGTCATATATTGCGGAAGGTGGAAATAAAACATGTCAGCAGTGCCATATGCGCGAAAGCGGTCTTGGTCATAACATACAGAGTTACAGATCTGCTGAATTAGCAAATATGGCTGTTGATATGAAGGTAGAGGTTACCCCCCATTACTGGAGAGATGGTGTTAAAATGATCCCTCAAACAAGTGTAAAGGTGTCTCTTACAAACAAGGCAGGTCATGTAATTCCTGATGGTTGACCAACCCCAAATAGGCTGGTACTGGAAGTTACCGGAAAGACCCCTGATGGACAAGAAATTTTTAAACAGTCCAAAATTTATATGCCCATACCTCAACAGTTTGGGCGTGGAGACAGAATGGGCAGAGGTCCCTATGAGAAGAGTGGATTAATACGTGAGACAAGTTTACATCCTCACAAGACAGTTACTGAGAAATTTGATATCCCATTTCCACTTGAAGATGTCAAAGATGGTGATAAGGTTAAAAAGGTTCCGGTTATTTATGACATGACTATTGATGTTGAACTATGGTATATGCCCTATGGCAGTAAAGAGGTTCTTGCACAACTTTGGAAAAAAGAAACAAAGAATGTGAGCATCACTAAAACAGGAAAATAATCTAACATTAGAAGAGGAATAGTTTTAAGCTATTCCTCTTTTACTATTTATAATTTATAAACAGTTAAAAAATCGTGAATAATCTTCCTTATTATTAAATGTATCTGCTCTATTACATTTCACCTGAATGTTATATGGCAAGGTGCAGCAGGATATCCTATCTCCGCTGTCCTTGCCATGGCCTACATATAATTATGTTATATTGCAGGATCTGAACCTAAAATTTTAGTAATCTCCATCCAAATTAGAATCGCATTTATAAAAAGCATAAATGCCATAATAAACCCAGAATAATTCCTATCGACAAAATATAAATGCAACCACCAGAAATCAAAGACATTCATATGCAGATTTGACATTATCATCTCATGAATTGTGGCATCCTTAGGTGGTTCAAAATATTTATACTTACTTATATTTTTAGCCATTTCATAGATAAAACCAAACTGTGCTATTATAGGTGACCTCTTGCAATCAAAATAGATTTCATGTGGAGGCAACCCTCCAAGACCAGTATCCAAAAATTTAATCCTTTCATTTATCTTTAAATTAATAAAATACTTATAAAAAACAACTGATACTGCTCCAATTTGAATTACAAAACTTATAATAAAAACAAAAACCAGAACCATTTTCTGATATTTTTTCTCTGACCATTTTTTTGAGTCTAAGAGTTCAGCAATGGGAATCATAAAAAATGGTGTAAGTACAAGAATATACCTCGGTCCCCATGCCCAGTCACCGTGCCAATAAAATAGTCCTGAGAGGGAAAATAGATATATTGTTATTATTAAACTAAAACAAATAAAAAGTCCTTTGTGTTTTTTAATAAAATTTTTGATTGAAAAGAAAAACAGTATTGCTATAGGAGAGTAATAAAAGAATCCCTTGCTTGGGCTAATTAGATAACCAGTGATACCGGTCAAAAATGGAGTTTCTCCGTATAATTTTAATCCTATTCTTGAAGCACCTAACTGATAGCCCGTTTCAAAGATTGAACCAAAGCGATAGTAATTATACCAGAAAAATATAATTAAAAAGGGAAGAAATACTAATGACCATAAAACAATATCTTTAAATAAAAGACCTATGTTTTTCTTTAAACTATCTTTTTGATAATGATAAATTGCCATTATAAGCAGAGGAGGAATAATAAGGATAGATGTTTGACGGGTAATAAAGGCAAAACCAAGAGAAAAGGCAGAAATCAAGAGATATAAAACCCTCTTCCCATTCAAATAATGATAAGCTGTATAGACAGTTAATAGGATAAAAAATGTCTCCACAATATGGTCAAAGGGGTGTTTTGCTAATGGCCATACAAAAGTGCCAAGCCCAAAGAAGATAGAGGTTAACACAGAAGCCCTGATTGAATATCCCAGGGAGATTGAAAAAAGATAGACCAATACACATGTGCCAGCTCCAAAAATAAGGTTCATTATTGCAATAGATATTTCAGGATTACCTCCTAATGCCTTTGCTACAATAAAAAAAGGAACTGCTAATAATGCTGATCCAATTCCAACCCATGAATAATCCCTACCATCCATTCCCTTTATACCCATGCCCTCTGGAATATTAAAATCCAATCTCTCTACTATAGAACGAGCCAACTCTATTCTTAACATCCCCGCATCAATACTATAAAAATTAAAGGATGCACTAAAAAAATAAATTGACGCAAAAAATATAAAAATCCGTAAGGCAATAATCCTCTCTCTTTTATAATTTCCTTTCAAAATATAGTTCTCCTCTAAACTTTTTTTGGGATTATCTTTTACCTATCAAATACAATAAATCCAAATAATGCAATTATAGTCAAAATAGAAATCATCTTTCCATAATATCTTACAGGTGTATCTTTAAACCTTAATCTCAAAACATGTTCACTCTTTGAAATATTTATCAGTACCGTCCCTGTGCCTTGTTCTGTCTTTATTTTATGGCTTTTCCCATTGATCTCAGCTTCCCAGCAAGGAAAATTAAAGATCCTAATTTTTAAATCTAATGGCCCTCCGTTTATCCAAATCACCCTTTCTGCAGACTACCACTTCAGGATTTCAAACTCACCTATTCCAGATATTATAGTTACCTTCTCTAATGGATTATCATTTTTGATTTTATTTATGTCCACACCTGCTGGCAGATTGAGTTTCATGGTCATCTATCAAGTACTCAATAAAGCTTATTTATAATTTGAGATTTCCCATACCTAAAATAAATGCTTATCTAAAACTACTTTTAACACAAAAGCCTCATAATTTTATCCTTAAATCTGGATATATCTTTTTAATAAGTTGTATATCTCCCGATGCTATGTATATCTCTGTGTCTTTCAAATTCTTTATCTCAACCCCTTCTATTCCTTCAGCCTTTTTTTTATAATCAGAAATTAAAATTGTAATAAACTTATTTATATCTAAAGGAATGATAATCTCATCACTTAAAAATGTCTCCCTTTTTACACCACAAAAGGTCTTTCTAACCTCTCCAGTTGGTGCAATCCTGGTATCTACTTGACAAACTCTGTATTCGGGCAGATAGTACATAATATGTCTGTAGCTATAAAATGTATATGGACCGATAAAAATTTTTGTTTTTGAGGCATCAAAGGTTTTGATCTCCCTTAGCATAATGTCAAGGTCTTTGTCATTGGTTTTAATAGCATTATAAGAGACAATATGGTTGGAAAATAAAAAAAACAAGGCATTGATTGATACAGTAAAAAAAGCTATTTTATTAAAATAGTCTTTACTAATTATTTTTAATAATTCTTTTGCCATATAGCCAACAGCAAAGGCAGTTAAAACCAAAAGTGCTGGAATGAATATTAGAACATATCCAGGATTTGCGGGATGTATGAAAATAAACAGATAGAACATAAAGGATGGCATTATCCATGTGGCAAAGAACAATACCTTAGAATTATCTAAGGTTTTTAGTCTTTTGTTTCTTATGATTGAATAGGCGGCAAGTCCTAAAATCAATATCCCGGCTCCAATACTATAAATAGTAAACTTACAGAGCAATAAAGAAAATAACTTGAATGAATCCCAGCCTCTCTCAAAAACAGAAAGACGGCCTGTATTAAACAACCATAACTCCCTGAATGCCTCTCTGTAAACATCATATCCTCCTGTCATCTGAATCATCGGTATGAACCACGAAAGACATATAATCCCAAGCAGTATAAAGGATGTTATAATTTTTCGAAGTGGTAACCCTTTAATTGAAAAAAGCCAGAGAGGCAATAAAAAAACTATTGTATTCTGTCTGATGCCACCTGCAATGCCAATGGCAATGGCAGAGAGGTAGAGGTATTTTTCTACCCCTCTCTCCCACCGACTTTTATATATCTTCCAGCAGAGAAAGGCTATAAGGGTGCTGAAAAAAGCCTCAACTATATATGTGAGTGCCACCTCTCCATGAAACCAAACATTAGGGCTTGTTATTGAGAGGACGCCTGCAATGACCCCTGTCCTTCTGTCAAAGATCTCTTTGCCGAGATAATATATTGCAACAACTGTCAGACCGCTGAAGATAATGCTTATAGTAACAAAAACAGTATTAGCGTCATTAATGAAATAGTTTAGAAGCCTTCCTAACATTACATAAAGAAAATAGCCAGGAGGGTGCGGTTGATGGGTTGTAATATCATATTTATCAAGGGCAAGGGCAAACTGACCAGAATCTAAATGATAGAGATATTTGCTTACAAATGGGATTCTTGTGAGGATTGTTATGATGAAAAGGAGTGAGGGTATGTAGATGTTTATGTTTTTTTTTTGTTATCTTTTTCCATGCAGTCTATAATTGTATTACCTTTAAAGCTGCCTCTACAACCTTTCTGGCTCCATCAATAGCCCTATTTGCATCTTCTTCTGAATATTCATCAGTTGGAATAAAGTCTATATCGCCATAAAATGAGAGTTCTCGCTCAGTTCTTAGCCATTTTGAAATTTTAGAAATCTCCTCTAAGTTGCATCTAACATCTTCAGGAAATTTCTCTCTATGTTCTAATAATATCATTCCCACATCATGCCACTTTGGTGGATCTATCCCTATCTGCCTGAGCATTGCCTTTTGAGCAAGTTCAACTACCTCCTGTGCCTCTCTGACGACATCAGAGTAATCCTTCTCTATAAGTAAGATGTCAAGGATTTTTAGTCTTTTGACTGCCTTTATCATGTAACTCTTTGCAAGGCTTATATTGGTCATAATTCTATAATGTCTCCTGGTTTATAATCAGGCTTTAGAAGCCAATAATATCCACCTTTAAACTGCACCTTTTTTGATCCGAGTTTATTTAGTCTTGTTTTTAAATCTGAGATATAATTCAGAAAAAAATTATCCCTGTCATAAAGAATTTTTACATCCTCTGTCATATCAAGAAAAAGAGGGCTTCCGAGCTTTACCTCTTCCATTGTCTTGAAGACAGGTGAAATATAAGGATAAATGTTGTTGCTTGCCATCATTCTAAAGTCTTCAGAAAGCCTATTTTCTATATTTTCTTCAAACTCTGCAACACGCTTTATCCTTCCTTTAGGCAGATTCTCAGCAACAATAAGAATATCTATATCAGAATCGGGTCTGAACGTATCTTTAGCTACAGAGCCAAAAATAGCGATGGTAACTAGCCTGTCTTCATAGAATTCTATAGAAATGCGTCTCAACTTTTCGATTAATTTATAATACTCTTCTCTGTAGCTCATAAATGAGGTCACTTAACACACCCCTCTTGATAGAGGGGAATTAGTCTATAAATTTTATCCTGTCTCCAATATTCATCGATGTACTATCAATAGTGCCTGCAGGCAGTTCAAGGGCGCTTACTGCCCTTAAATATATTGGGGTAAAACAATTTGGCTTCATATATTTTTTCATAGCTATAATATTATTGTCTTTATCAAGAAAAATAACATCTATCACAAATTTCATTCCAATAGTATGAATGCCCTTGCATGGTTTTATCAATAATGCCTCTCCCTTCGCCAGCGTATCCATGCCGAGGAGTCCCTTCATCCGTTTCAGAATGCTAGTTGCTGCCATCACATTTGCAGCAATTTCTTTTTCCGTTGTAATGTTAATAGCTTTCATACAAAATAATGGCTAAGGATTTAAAAACCATACCCTTAGCCTTAACATTGACATAACAATTCCTATTTCCTGCCAAGTCTCACATAAATTAATGCTAACTCTACAGCTATTATTAAAAGTATGGCCGTATCCATTGAAATCATTTATATCTCACCTCCCTTTATCTCCATTTTTATTCCTCCTATTTTTTCTCTTTTACTTTGGTAAGAGGGATATGTAAAATTTTGAACGCGATCTTATTCACATATCCCCAAAAGTTCTTATCAGTATAATAACACCAGGACCTAAAATAACAATCAACAATGCGGGAAATATAAAAAATGCCAATGGGAATAGTATCTTTATAGCTATCTTTGAAGCTGCCTCTTCAGCTATCTGCCTTCTCTTTGTTCTTAATGAATCCGAATGTACCCTAAGGGCATTAGCAAGGCTTGTTCCAAACTTCTCTGTCTGGATAAGCATTGCTGCAAATGACTTAAGGTCATCTACCATTGTCCTTTCTCCCATATCTCTAAGTGCCTCAAACCTTGGTTTCCCTGCCCTTATTTCCTGAAGGGCAAGCCTCATCTCTGCTGCCAAAGGGGTATGTCTGAATTGTTCATCCTCTGCAACTTTTATCATAGCAGCCTCAAGACCAAGTCCTGCCTCTACACATACTGTCAAAAGGTCCAATGCATCGGGCAACTCATGAAAAATCTCTATCTGTCTTTTTTTAATCCTTTTAGAAAGCCAAAAAGTAGGCAAAAGGAAACCTATGATACCAGACATAATAACAAATAGATACCTAATTGTGGCATCTTTCTCTATTGGTAGACCATAAAAGACAAGATACAATACTGGCAGTAAGATAGCAAGAAATATTTTTACTCCCATAAATACTGGAAGTCTCTCTTTTTTAAACCCTGCTGCAGCAAGCATACGCATATACTTACCCTGCTCACCTGGTTTAAGTGGTATCTTTGCACCTAATCTTGATAGAAACTTCTGCCATGCTGTAGCTGGTTTTTCAAGAAGTATAACAGGACCAGTAGTAGTACGAGAGACTGCCTCAAGCCTTTCCTCTAAAAGGGTCTTTTTTGGAAGAAACATATATATAAGGAAAAAGATAACTGATGCCGTGCCTAAAAAAAACAGAAATATTACTATACTTAATGGCATATAACCTCCCTTATATCCTTATATTAATAAGTTTCCTTATAACAATAAATCCTATTATTTGGCTCACAATAGCATATCCTATCATATACCATCCTGTCTTTACCTCAATAAGCTCTTTTATATAATCCGGGGCTACAAATAGATATAAAACAGCAGCCATGAAGATAGGAAGGGCAGCAAGCACATAACCTGAAAGCCTTCCCTGTGCTGTATAGACCTTTATCTGTCTTCTAATCTTTAGCCTCTCCCTGATTGTACTGCCAAGCCTTTCCATCATCTCAGCAAGATTGCCTCCTACTTCCCTGTGCACATTTATAGCAGATACAAAAAGCTTTAAATCCATACTCTCCATACGGTCAAGCATCCTTGTGATAGCATCTCTCATACTAAGACCGAGAGACTGCTCTTCATAGGCTGTCCGAAAAATCCCAGCTACTGGTTCAGCCATTTCCTTTCCTATGGTCTCAATAGCACTTGATAGAGAATGTCCTGCCCTCAATGACCTTGCAATCATGTCAAGGCAATCAGGGAACTGCTCAGTAAATCTTTGTATCCTTAATTTCTTTTTCTGCATCAGATAAAACAATGGGATCATACCAAATAAGGGAGTAAGCACAACCGGGACTATTACACCCCTTCTTAATGCTATGCCAACTAGGACCCCTAAAATTGCTGAAAAGAGTATTATTAACATAAATAATTTTACATTTATATTAAGCCCTGCATTATCGATGAGTTTATCAAGTTTTTTTATAAACTTAAACCTCATTAAATACTTATCAAAAACAGGGATCTCTTCCAGTATCTCCTTTGAAATATCTGATGGAAGCCTTTCATCTCTCTGTAAAGCCATATCAAGCAGCCTTTTCTTTAAATGGAACCTCGGGGATTCCCTTAAAACTGTATAACCTAAATATAGTGCTATCATGCCAAACAATATGGCAGTAAAAAATAAAATAGCTATTAGTTGAATGTTTGTCATATTGGCCTCTCAAAAATGTGGGATGGAATGTCAATGCCCATTGCCTTAAACTTATCAACAAATCTTGGTCTTACCCCTGTAGAAACAAACTCCCCCAAAACCCTGCCATCAGGAGCGACACCCCTTCTCTTAAACTCAAATATATCCTGCATTACTATAGTCATGCCCTCCATACCTGTAATCTCTGATATATTTATTATCTTCCTTGAACCATCTGAAAATCTCGCAACCTGTATTATCATTTGTATAGCAGAGCTTATCTGTTCCCTTATCGCCCTTTCTGGCAGTTCAATGCCTGACATAAGCACCATTGTCTCCAATCTTGCCAAAGCGTCTCTCGTATTGTTTGCGTGGATAGTTGATAGGGATCCATCGTGTCCTGTATTCATAGCCTGAAGCATATCAAGTGCCTCACCGCCTCTTACCTCTCCAACAATTATCCTGTCAGGTCTCATTCTTAAGGCATTTCTTACAAGATCCCTCTGAGTAACCTCTCCCCTACCTTCAATATTTGGTGGTCTAGTCTCAAGCCTTACAACATGCTCCTGTTTTAATTTAAGCTCCGCAGAGTCTTCAATTGTTATAATCCTCTCATCACTTGGAATAAATTCAGAGAGTATATTAAGGAGTGTAGTCTTCCCTGTTCCTGCGCCTCCAGATATAAGTATATTAAGCCTCGCTTTAACACTTGCCTCAAGCAGCATAGCCATATTCTGGTTAAGTGTGCCAAAGGATAATATATCAGACATCTTTAAAGGATCGATACCAAATCTTCTGATAGAAAGGACAGGACCATCCAGCGCTAAGGGAGGGATGATTGCATTTACCCTTGATCCATCTGGAAGCCTTGCATCAACATAAGGAGAAGACTCATCTATCCTCCTTCCTACCTTTGAAACAATCCTGTCTATTATCTGAAGCAAGTGATTATTATCCCTGAAAGACACATCTACCTTCTGGAGTTTTCCAAGCTTCTCTATATAAACCTGATTATATCTATTAACAAGTATATCCGATATATCAGGGTCAGCAAGGAGTGGTTCAAGTGGGCCAAGACCAAATGTCTCATGTAAGATATCAACTATAAGTGTTTCCTTCTCTGTCAAACTAATGGGAATATTCTCTTCCTCAATTAACACCTCTATAACCTTTGCTATCTCCCTATTCAAAAGATCAGGATCTATCATTTCTATATTAGAAAGGTCAAGCCTATCTATAAGCCTCCTATGAATCCTCGTCTTAAGCGTCTGATATGTATCAACCCCAAGAGCACTTTCCCTGATTGCCATAATACTTCCTCCTTTCTATTTTTTTGTCTCTACCATCTTAACCATCTCTTTTATAGCTAAATTCAGCCTTGACTTTGAATCAATTTCATCAATAGGAACTCCTTTATTGATGCTGTCCATTGTAGTTTCAAACTCATTTGGAAGGGAATAGAAAATACTACTGTCAAGGACCTTTTCAGCATCCTCAATCTTAATATCTGATTTTTTTACATATCTATTTACAATAAGTCTTATCTTTTCTTTGTTCAAACCAATGCTCTTAAAATATTCAAGATGTTTACTTACATTTTTTATGCTCGGAAGACTTAATACAAAAATAAGAAATAGGATATCAGAATTTTCAAAAACTGTCCTTGTTGTTTGTGTCAAAGAGGGCTCTGTATCTATGACAATGTGCTTATACATTGTTCTGAGAAAACCTAGTAACCTTTTTACATCTGGACCCTTTATTGTTATCCCATCTGCAATTCTAGCTGGCTCTGCAAGCACATGGATGCCTGATTTATGCTTTACTATAATACCACTCAAAAAACTCTTATCAAGTCGGGTGATATTGGTAGTTACATCGCTTATTGTATAAGAAGGTCTAATGTTTAAAAATGTTGAGACATCACCTCCTATAAGGTCAAAGTCAACTATAATTGTAGGCTCATTTGTCTGCTTGTATAAATTAACAGCATAGTTAACTGCAGTTGTGGTTACACCAACTCCAGCCTTTGGGCTAAAAAATGTATAAACCTTTCCAAACTGTTCCTCAGGGGCAGGCTTTCCTACCCAAAGCCTGCCAAGTTTCTGCAGGGCTAATACAAGGTCAGTCTCCGCAACTGGTTTTAGTATGTACTCTGTTGCCCCAGCCCTCATGACCTTAAGAATAGTGTCTGCTGACTTATCACTACTTGTGGCAAATATTGAGACCTGGGGGAACCTGTTCAGTATTGTCTTAATCCTCTCAATTGAGAGGTTAATATCCTTATCCACATCCATAATAACAACCATTGGTCTTTTTTGATGAATAAGTTCATAACCTTTTTCAAAGGTAACAGCTGTACCTTCAACTATTGCATGTCCGTCAAAATTTGTTATGTACTTCACGATATCTTTTAAGGAATCTACATCAGAATCAATAACAACAACCGTTATACTCGGCGACATTAAACTTGTCCCTCCCATTTCCACCATTTATTATTTATTATATTAATTATTTATTAACAATAAAACTTATTAAATCTTATTTTTGCTTTACCATTGCATTTTATCTTCCCCACTTAACAAAAGGGGATTTGCTCAGGTGGTTATTTTTACCCTTAATAAATGGAGTCAGTGGGTTGTACCTTTTTTTTTCAAGATCTGACCCCAATTCATCCCTTATTATCCATTAAAATAGTCGCTGTCCCTTTTTTTCTCCAATACCCCCAATTCACTCCCTATCCATTAAAAATAGGCGCTGTCCCCAATTTCCCCATTTTCACTATTTCACTAATACAGGGGTCCTCCCAGTATATTCTGTAGCCGGGCAAGCAAGACATTGGAGGCTGGTAACCCGAATAGCATTTGGCTGGGATCCTGTCATGGCTGGCGCATCATAAGCGCTACAGGCACATTCGTTCGTTCCTCCGCCTCCGGTCGCATAAACTTCCGTAATTGTCATCCGTCCATATGAGACAACGGTATCCGGAGACGGCTGATCCCCAGGAGGGCAGCCATTGGGAGACTGCACAATAGCTACTAAAACTGTCCATGAAGTAACATTATCAGAACTGCTATTGCAGTTGCCATCTGCACATGTCTTGTTTGCACTGTCGTAAAGAGGATTCTTAAAGGCGCATCTCAACTGTCTTTGTAAAGAATTGACATTGCCATTGCTTGTGTAGACAGTTAGCCCGCAGGCATTTATTTCTTTACCACAAGTAATCGCATTAATCTCATTATTCTCCATCTGTTGTGATGATGTATTAAAAGATGTCCATGCTATTCCCACATTGCCCGGAATTGCTTCGCTGGGATAAGGTGCCCAGTATAAAAGTGTTCCTTCTGGGCTTACAACCCCGCTGGTGCATGTGTCGAGACAAATGGTAAGAGGTACCTGGGCCCTCGGCGGCCTCGCCGCTATGGCTTCTGCCCTTGCGCTCATTACATTCCAACCTATTACCCTTCCCAGAAAAAGACTAACAGGTCCCATTCCATAGGTCTGTCCTGCAGATGTCCTTTTTGGCACAACTTTTATTGCATTTATTACAAGTCCAGTACTTCCATTTGCCCGGCAAAAATATCCATTTCCATGGGGTTCCCACCCTGTTGCACAAGTGATAGTGCCAGGAGCAGCAGCTCTCCAGTGTCCTACTATTATGTCACCAGTTGCATCATTGTTTTCATTCAAACCAGATGCTGGTGGAGAGCCGCAGTTTGTTGAGCTATTCGTTACAAGGAAAACTTTTGAGCCTGCTGCTTTATTTTCACATGCAAATTTCCATGCCTCCTTTCGTGCATCTAATTGAGGAGATACGGTGCCGCCGCTATCGGTTGCTCCAGTCAGCTTTGCCGCCCCTGCCAATGCTGCTGCATCTGCTGCAACCTGAAGCTCGTTTTTTACCACATACATATAGGCAATATCAATTGCAAGAGCTGCAAGGGCAATAAGAACAACTAACATGAAAGCCAAAAGCACTAATGTTATGCCTTTTTTGTTTTTTAAAGCCTTTGATATAGATTGAGATTTATTGAGATTCATTGTTCCTCCAATCTATAGCCCGTATAATGTCCATTAAACTTAAGGATTTTTTATAAGTATTATTTAATTTAATGCCTAACCCCTTTATTTTTTATTCATTGTCCGACCCTCTGCCACTATAAAATTATCTCCTTCACCCTCACAGTCAACCCTTCTATAATCTCAAACTCCTCTCAAAGCTGTAAAACAATATTTCTCTTTTTCCTTTCTGATAGATGTTCACTCTTACTCCTCCACTGCCGCAGGCAAAGGTATCCACTGAAACTCTCTTTCCTCTTCAGGAGTTAACTTCTTATCAGTCGGAAGCGCAGGTTTTACGCCTGGAGCTAATGGCTTAACCAGCCTTGGTGTTATGAAGAAGGCGAGTTCCTTTTCATTAAGTTCATCAGATGTATTTCTGAAGAACAAACCTAATATTGGTATGTCGCCGAGAATTGGTATCTTCTTTATATTCTTTTTCATCTCCTCTGAGAAAAGCCCTGCAAGCACAAGGCTTTCGCCTTCTTTAAGGTCAACGCTTGTCTTTACCTCTCTTGTATTAATAATAGGCGCGAAAAGCCCTCCTGTGAACTCAACCACCCGTCCTATGTCGCTTACTTCAGCAGGGTCTATCTTCAGCCTTATTACGCCTGTTTCAAGGACCTCGGGCGCAAAATTAAGCCTTACACCCACCTGCTCAAAGCTTATAGAAGGTGTTGGAGGAGTGCCTGTAACTGTCTGAATCGGCACCCTTGCGCCTGCAAGGAAATTGCCCTTCTCCCCGCTTCTGACTATAAGGTTTGGCTCTGCTAAAATCTTTGCATACCCCTTTGTGGCAAGGGCCTTTATAACTGCGCCTATTCCGCTTGGATAATGTGCAATGCCTATCTGTGGAGCCAGCTCACCAATATCAAAATTCTCTATGCCAGGAGCGACTCCAAAGCCAGCACCGCCGCCAATTGAGCCGTCAGGAGTTGTAAAAAGACCTGGTGCTGTGAGTTCAAAGTTTTTCTGTTTGGTAAGGTAGCTTATGCCGAGTTCTTTTAACTTTGTTTTATCTATCTGGGCAACTTTTACCTCAAGCAATACCTGCTGGGCCTCTTTTAAGGTTATGTAGTTTAAAACCTTAAAAGCAGGGGTCTCAACTGTCTCTGTTAAACCAGCAGAATATCTTGTTGTCTTTATTGCGGTGCCTTCCTTTGCATACGCGCTTGCTATAGCAATTATTTTATTAATCATCTGTTCATTTGAGACAGTTCCTGAAAGAAGCACATGATCATTTGCATAAGAGACAATTACATCTTCCTTTGGAGCAATAGCTTTTATGCGCTCCTGTATTTCATTTATGTCTGGGATAACCTTTACCTCATGAAATCTCGGTTTTTCACCTTTCTGCCAGATGATAAGTGAGGTGCTTCCAAATGCCTTACCGAGTATCATCAACTGATTCGGACTTATTACAGTCACATCAGCGATAGCAGGATTTGCTACTGATACCCTTTCAATAGGTGTCTTGACATCTATCAGTATGCTCTTGTTTAAACCCACCTCTGTCATAATCCCTGCAAAAGATACCCCACAGAAGATTAAAACCATAAATATTGCTAATAAGGATCTATTTAATATCTTCGTTTCCATAATTGTCTCCTCCATTATTGTGTTTTAAACTGTTCTATTGACCTGCTTGTGCCTTTTATTACTTCTATAACATGAGGTGGTGGAGGAGTGGGTGGCTGAACTGTGGGCTTAACCTCTGCGAGTTTTTCTCCCCTTTTAGCAACCTTTACCTTTTTATCAGGCTTTTTATCAGTCACTACTTCCATAGGTTGAGTTCCTCCCAATACCCTTGTTACAGTAGCGCCTCCAGTCCTTGTAGGCTCTGTATCACCTGCCCTTCTTAAAACAAGCTGGAGCCTTCCCTGTGTGCTTGCTATACCGAGGTCTTCTGCTTGTGAAGGCGTGACATCCATTGTTACTGTTGGCACTACAACTGGTTGTCCTTCCTTTTGCTCTACTATCTGCCCAATTGCAAGTACTGGTATATTTTGAAGGGTAGGGATAATTTTGCTAATAGGTTGTGTAGCGCCAGGAGGTGTGGTTATAAGCACAACATCAACTTTGCTTCCAGGGGTTATAAATCCAGCAACACCTGCTACCTGATCTACTGCAACTGTCATTGCCCTATGACCAGCAGATATCTTATAAGTGAGGATGCCTGGTGCGCCCTCCCTTGGAACAAGCTTTGCCTCAGTAATAGGCTCACCAGGTATAAGCCTCCCTGTAGGCACTCTGCCTAATATTTGTTCAGTTGAACTGAAGGATCCAATAGGCAGACTTGCCTTTGGCCAATCAATAATCTTAACTTTATCAGCGTCAATAGACGTGCCTGCTGGTATCTCTACTGATGCCACAACAACTGGCTGCGTTGCTACTGCCTCTCTTGCCCTCTGTTCCTGACCTTTCATATAATTGTATAGTGCATAAGCCGCCACTGCCGCAATAGCTATAGCTACTATACCCACTACGAATACTGTCTTCTGCTTATCTGCCATAATAGCTCCCTCCTTTTCCTAATCTAAAAATTCTCAACATCTTCAACAAATATATAAAATATGGATTTGATTCCAAAAAAAGAGTTAAAATTACCTTGGTAGTAATACCCTTTAACCTGTTATTCATACCTCATTGATGCATCTACTGTAATATTTAAAGCCTTTGACCACGGCCAGATCCCCCCGCCGACGATGAAGAAATTAGGCTCATTATATGTTGCTATAACTCTGACAGTGCCCCCTGAGGTAATAGTGTTACAGTTAACGCTACCACCCGCTTGACTTATACATTGCAGTGTCACACTTGTGCCGCTTTTCACTCCTGGTTGGCAGCATACGGCATTTATTATTACATTTGTATTTGGGCAGGCTGTAGTTGAAGTGCATTGAAAGGATGTAGGACTCAAACCGGTAGCAGGCGTTATCACAGCCACCCTTGCTCCTTGTCTTACAGCATTTTTAAGTGAGCTTTTTAGAAACCATGCCCTTGCAAATTCAGCCAGACCAAGGACTATTATTAAAAGGATCAATAACACTAGTGCTGTCTCTATTAATGTCTGACCTTTTCTATTATTTATAATAAAGGGATTCATAACTATTCCTTTCCTATTTTTCAATTTTGTGGTATCGAACTATTTATCGTGCTATAAAAATCGTTAGTCTTCTGTCCAACTCCCGTAACCATTATGACAACAACTACAGCTATAAGCAATAAAATAAGTGCATACTCTACAAGTGCCTGTCCTTTTTCGCTATTGACTGATAAATATATCTTATCGCTGAAATTATTAGATAATTTCCTTAATTTTTCCATTTAAAGTAACTCCCTATAAATTAAAATATTATCTAAAACATCCTAACATTGCTATCCATAATAAAAAGATGTTAACTATATACCTATATAAAGATAGAAAATATCAGGAGGGGTTATCCCCTCCTGATTAATAAAATTTTTATCTTTACAAGTTACTATTTATTGTGGAGAATGCACTATTAACTTTTTCACCTGTAGCTTTAATCATAATTATTGCCACAACTGCGATGAGAATCAACAGAAGTGCATATTCAACAAGCGCCTGTCCCTTCTCTGTCTGTAAATAGCTTACTGCCCTGTAATACATGTCCTTAATCCTTTCTACCATTTTTTCCATCTTTAAAACCCTCCTACTTTCTTTTTAATATTATGACTGCTATGCAGCATTTACTATAAAAAAATAAAAAACCTCTCTCACCTCCTTTTTACTTATAAACCTATTCTAAAAAAAATCCTTAATGAAATTAGACAATAATTTTTGCTAATTGTCAAGCCCTCTATAGAGGGGGGTATAAAAAAGTGTAATTTTGTAATGTCTTATTGTAT
>CAZIMB010000006.1:0-59744 GCA_964540275.1 uncultured Nitrospirota bacterium
ATTGATACATGGTTGTGGATATGCCTGAAATGATATGATATTATTAAACTTCTTGTGTTTGAAATTTAAGGTTACAGTTTGGTCTTGAAAGTTAATATAATTGAGAAGATTTATTAATCTCTTTCTACGTATCCTTTTACTATCTTGAATCTTATTCTGCAATTCTTCTATATTTGCATTATGAACTGACCTGTCAACTTTGCCTGCACTATTCAATGCCTCCCCCAATTCATAATTATTAGGTTTAAAAGGCAATTAATGTCAGTTACATGCATGATCACTTGATTTTAAAGGTGTCTATAACTTAATGTCAAGCCTTTTAATCATGCCAATCCTATGTTTTCTTGACACCAAATACATATTAATGGTAATTTTTTGTCATGCTAATTGATTACAAGGATACACTAAATTTACCAAAGACAGATTTTCCAATGAAGGCAAATCTCAGCCAGAAAGAGGTTGAGATTCTAAATTTCTGGGATAAGAATCATATCTATCAAAAAATTCAGGAGAAAAACAGAAATAACAAAAGTTTTATCCTTCACGATGGTCCTCCATATGCAAATGGAAATATCCATATAGGACATGCCTTAAACAAGATACTCAAAGATATTATTGTCAAATATAAATCCATGCAGGGCTTTTATTCTCCATTTGTCCCAGGCTGGGACTGTCACGGTCTTCCGATAGAGCTCCAGGTAGATAAAAATCTTGGTGCAAAAAAAGAACATGTGGATATTTTAACTAAAAGGCAGTTATGCAGAGAATATGCTGATAAATTTGTCAATATTCAAAGAGAAGAGTTCAAAAGACTCGGCGTATTTGGGGACTGGGAGAAACCATATCTTACCATGTCTTATGATTATGAGGCATCTATTGTAAGGGAGTTTTTCAGATTTGTAAAAAATGGATATGTATATAAAGGCAAAAAACCTGTTCATTGGTGCCCTTCCTGCATTACAGCACTTGCAGAGGCAGAGGTAGAGTATGCAGAAAAAGAGTCTCCCTCTATCTATGTACGGTTTCAGGTTTTGGCAGATGATATAAAAAAATATCTTCCTAAATTATCAGTGGAAAAAGTCTATATTGTTATATGGACAACTACTCCTTGGACACTTCCTGCTAATCTTGCCCTCGCTGTTCATCCAGAGCTTATTTATGCTGCTGTTCAAGAAGGTGAAGAGATTCATATAGTTGCAGAGGATAGCCTCAACACCTTAAAGGAGAATGGGATAATTAAAGGTGAAATTGTTCTAAAGATTCACGGCAATAAATTAGAGGGCTTGAGGGCTAATCATCCTTTTATAGATAGGGAGTCAAGGGTAATAATTGGAAATTTTGTAACAGCAGGAGAAGGAACTGGCATTGTGCATATAGCACCAGGACATGGCGAAGATGACTATGAGGTGGCACTTAAATATGGTCTCGATGTATATGCCCCTGTGGATGATAGGGGCAAATTCACAAAGGATATACCTGAATTTGAAGGACAGTTTGTTTTTAAGGCAAATGAAGGGATAATTGAAGTTCTTAAAAAAAGAAAGGCTATCCTTGGAGAGAAAAAAATAAAGCACTCTTACCCTCACTGCTGGAGATGCAAAAAACCCGTCATATTTAGGGCTACAAAACAATGGTTTATCTCTATGGAAAAGGGTAATTTAAAAGCAAAATGCCTTAAGGAGATAGAACGGGTTGAATGGATTCCTTCATGGGGTAAAGAGAGGATATATGGAATGGTCTCTAACAGGCCTGACTGGTGCATTTCAAGACAGAGGACATGGGGAGTTCCTATAACGATCATCACATGCGAAGAGTGTGGAAATTTTGTTCAGGATGACGAATTATTTAATAAAATTGTGGAGATAATAGAAAGGAATGGTGCTGATATTTGGTTTACAACAGACATCAAGGATTTTCTAAAAGAGGGCTACAAATGCAATAAATGCAACGGTATTTCTTTTAAAAAAGAGATGGATATCCTTGATGTATGGTTTGATTCAGGTGTAAGCCATGCATCTGTATTAGAAAGGGATAAAAGACTATCCTGGCCTGCAAACATGTATCTTGAGGGAAGTGACCAGCATAGGGGATGGTTTCAGAGTTCCCTTATTGCATCTGTTGGCACAAGGGGAAAGGCTCCTTACAACATAGTTCTCACCCATGGCTTTACAGTAGATGGACAGGGGAAAAAGATGTCTAAATCCCTCGGCAATGTTATAGCTCCTCAGGAGGTTATAAAAAATAACGGTGCAGAGATTATAAGATTATGGGTTTCTGCTGAAGATTATAGGGATGATGTAAGGCTCTCAAAGGATATATTAAACAGGCTCACAGAGGCTTATAGAAAGATAAGAAATACCGGGAGGTTTTTACTTGGAAATATCTCTGATTTTGACGGCAAAGATTACAGCAATAATCTATTAGAAATTGACAGATGGGCAATGTCAAGGCTTCAGGGTTTAATTAGAAGGGTTTACGCAGCCTATGAGGATTTTAATTTCCATGAAGTCTTTCACTCTATTTATAACTTCTGTATTGTTGATATGAGCTCCTTTTATCTTGATATACTTAAAGATAGAATCTATACATTTAAGGCAAATTCTTTACAGAGAAGAGCATCCCAATGGGTTATGTATCAAATATTAGTGGATATGACAAGACTTATGGCTCCTATACTTTCATTCACAGCTGAGGAGATATGGCAGTATATTCAAAAACTACCCTTTAACAAAGAAAAAAATGAAAGCGTCTTCCTTTCAGGATTTCCTCGTGTTAATGAGCAATATTTAGATGATTCTCTTGAGAAGAGATGGGAAAGACTTATTGAAATAAGAGATGAGGCAAATAAGGCATTAGAGATTAAGAGAAAGGAAAAATTTATTGGTAGTTCCCTTGAGGCAAAACTAATATTTTATCTGCCTGATGAACAATTAAGCCTCTTAATGGATTATAAAGATTTTTTGCCAACCCTCTTTATAACTTCTCAGGTTGATATTTATCCTGTAAAACAGAAACCAGATGGCTCCTATTATGAAAGCACAAAGATTAAAGGTATGTTTATAAAGGTAGAACATGCAGAGGGGACTAAATGTGAAAGATGCTGGAACTGGAGTAATACTACTGGTAAATTTCCTGAACATCCATATATCTGCGAGAGATGTTATATTGCAATTTCTGACCAAAATGATTAAGAAAATCCTTTTAAAATCTATTACCATCAAACTTGCCTTTTTCTTCGCCCTGATTATCTTTATCCTTGATCAATTCAGCAAATATCTTATTAAGAGCTATATTGGTCCATATGATATTATTAAGGTTACGCCTTTTTTAAATATTGTATATGTAGAAAATATTGGATCTGCCTTCGGTATGTTTAAAGATCTTGGCAATGTATTTTTCATAGCAGTGACCTCTATTGCCATTATATTTATATCCTATCTTATTATAAAAGACAGGGATAATAGAACAGGTCTCTCCCTTATACTTGGCGGTGCAGCTGGAAATCTTATGGATAGATTGCTTCATGGTTATGTTATAGATTTTTTGGATGTATATATAGGTAAACACCACTGGCCTGCCTTTAATATAGCTGATGCCGCATTAACAATAGGATTTATTTTTATGATTATTAATTTATTTTCCCATAAAAAAATAATCCATAATAAAGCAAAGCAAACACACTATTAAAGCCTTTAGAAGATGTTTTTTATAAAAAAGATTATAAATGTACTATTTATTAAGTTACCTCTGATGGTGATGAAGGAAACAATGTAAATTAACTAAAGGCTTTTAGCCACATCTGTTTTGATTATGCAAATGTTTTTATGGCTTATGTAAAAAGTGATATTTGACACGTAATTCATTACATGATATTCTTTAACTAATGCCAGAAGAAATTATAGAATCATTTCATGTAAAACATATTTCCATTCTGAATGAAAAAGGTGATGTTGATACATCTCTAATGCCTCCCTTATCAGATTCAGAGATAAAGAGATTTTATGAATTGCTTATCCTATCACGCACATTTGATTATCATGCCCTTAAACTTCAGAGGGAAGGAAGGATAGGTACCTATGCATCTATTCTTGGTCAAGAGGCATCACAGATAGGAAGCGCATGTGCATTTGATAAATCTGATTGGATATTCCCATCTTTCAGAGAGATGGGGGTTTATATTACTTTAGGGTTTCCGATTCATATGCTTTTTCAATATTGGTCTGGGGATGAAAGGGGCATAAAAATACCTGAAAACCTTAATATATTTCCTATTTGTGTCCCTGTTGGTACTCAAATTCCACATGCTGTTGGTGCTGCAATGGCTGCCAAATATAAAAAAGATAATATTGCCGTTGCCTGCTATTTTGGTGACGGAGGAACATCAAAAGGTGATTTTCACGAGGGAATGAATATGGCAGGAGTCTTTAATCTGCCCGTTATTTTCATATGTCAGAATAATCAGTGGGCAATATCTGTTCCAAGACATAAACAAAGTGCATCAAAAACACTGGCACAAAAGGCATTTGCTTATGGGTTTGAAGGAGTTCAGGTAGATGGCAACGATGTATTTGCTGTTTATAAGGTTACAAAAGAGGCTCTTCTAAAAGCTAAAAACAGAGGAGGACCTACCTTTATTGAGTGCTTTACATATAGAATGTCTGATCATACAACAGCTGACGATGCAACAAGATATAGAGAAAAATACGAATTGGAGGCATGGAAGGCAAAAGATCCTGTATTGAGATTAGAGCTCTTCATGAAAAAAGAAGGATTATTAACAGAACAATATAAGAAAGAGGTAGAGGATAAAACAAAGGCTATTATTGATGATGAAATAAAAAAGGCTGAAACAATAAATCCTCCAAAACCAGAAGACATGTTTTTGTTCACCTATGAAAAGTTAACGCCGAGGCAAATAAAACAGCTTAAGGATTTCTGATATGCCAAAAATAAATATGGTTCAGGCAATAAATCTTGCATTAAAAGAAGAGATGCAGAGGGATAATAGTGTTATTATTTTAGGCGAAGACGTGGGTAAAAATGGCGGTGTATTCCGGGTTACAGAAGGGCTAATTGATTTATTTGGAGAAGAAAGGGTGATTGATACACCTCTTGCTGAGTCAGTTATTGTAGGCACTGCTATTGGTATGGCTGTATATGGATTAAGACCAGTTGCCGAGATTCAGTTTATGGGCTTTATATACCCCTCTATAGACCAGATATTCTCACATGCATCAAGAATACGCTCAAGGTCAAGGGGAAGATTTACCTGTCCAATTGTTATAAGAACCCCTTATGGGGCTGGTATAAGGGCACCAGAACTCCACTCAGAAAGCACAGAATCCCTATTCTGTCATATGCCTGGGTTAAAAGTAGTTGTTCCTTCTTCACCTTATTATGCAAAGGGATTGCTAATCTCATCTATCAGGGATCCTGATCCTGTTATCTTTTTAGAATCAACAAGGCTCTATCGTCTGATAAAAGAGGATGTGCCTGAAGAAGAGTATATTGTGCCCCTTGGTAGGGCAAGAATTGTTCAAGAAGGTAAAGATGTGACAGTTATTTCATGGGGAAGCATGCTTCACAGAGTTCTACAAGCAATAGAGGGAATTGATGCAGAGGTAATAGATCTTATGACCCTAAGTCCATTTGATGAAGAAACCATTTTTAAGTCAGTAAAAAAGACTGGTAGGGTTGTTATTGTTCACGAAGCTCCAAAGACATGCGGATTTGGAGCAGAGCTTTCAGCTTCAATCGCAGAGGATATGATTCTCTATCTTAAGGCTCCAATAATAAGGGTAACAGGGTATGATGTTGTGATGCCATTGCCAAAACTTGAGGACTACTACATGCCAACGATAGAGAGGATAAAAAAAGGGATTGAAGAGGTAATGAGATATTAGAGGGGTTTAATATGTCATTTGATTTTGTTTTGCCAGACCTTGGCGAAGGTATAACAGAAGGGGAGATAAGAAAATGGCTTGTTAAAGAAGGAGATTCTATTGATGAACACCAAACAGTTCTTGAAATAGAGACAGACAAGGCTGTTGTAGAGGTGCCTTCCCCTAAGAAGGGAATTATATTGAAGATTAATAAGGCCGTTGGTGATATAGCAAAGGTTGGAGAGATATTAATGACAATTGCTGAAGAAGGAGAAGCCTTTAAAGAAAAGCAAAAGACAGAAGAGAGACCAAAATCTGTTAGCGTTGTTGGTGTCCTTCCTGAAGAAGAGGAGATCCTCGCAACTCCATCAGTAAGGGCCTTGGCTAAGGAGCTTGATGTTAAGCTTGATACAATTAAAGGCTCTGGTCCTGGAGGCAGCATTACAAAGGATGATGTAATAGAGGCATCTAAAAAGGCTAAAATAACAAAGGATCAGTATGGAGAAATAGAAAGGATACCTTTAAGCAGATTAAGAAGAACTATAGCAAGGAATCTCCTATTATCTCAGAGGACAACAGCCTTTGTAACAGGAATGGATGAGGCAGATATTACAGAATTATGGAATCTCAGGGAAAGGGAAAAGAGATTATTACTTGAAAAAAATATCCACCTAACATTCCTGCCCTTTTTTATTAAGGCTGTTCAGCATGCATTTGCAGAATATCCCATGCTCAATGCCTCTTTTGATGAAGAAAAGGAAGAAATAATAGCAAAAAAATATTTCAACATTGGCATTGCTGTTGATACCCCCGAGGGGCTTATGGTACCAGTTATAAGAGATGTTGACAAAAAGACAATCATTGAATTAGCAAGAGAGATTTCAGAATTAAGCCAAAAGGCAAGGGAAAGAAAAATAAAGATTGATGAGATGAGGGGAAGTAGTTTTAGCATTACAAATTTTGGATATTTTGGCGGTATTTTTGCAACCCCTATTATTAATTATCCTGATGTAGCTATACTTGGCATAGGGAAGATTTCAGAAAAGCCGCGCGTTAAAGATGGTCAGATTGTTATAAGAAAAATTGTGCCACTGTCCCTTACATTTGACCACAGGATAATAGATGGCGTATATTCAGCAAAATTTCTTTCAAAGGTAATAAATTATCTTGAGGATCCCGCATTGTTATTTATTGAAAGTTCTTAAATACTGAATCTTAGGGCTTCCAATATTCCTCAAACCTTCCACCTCTTGTTATCCATACAATATAAGGAGACTTAGCGACATCACCTTTTTCATTGAATTTTATTTTTCCAGTAGCTCCTGAAAATTCAAGGGTATGTAATTTCTCAATTATTGCCTTGCCTTCTGTAGTACCAGCCTCTTTTATAGCAGTCAACAATATATTCATCGCATCATATGCATAAATTGAGTATGGTCCAATCTCTCCATATCTCTTTGTATAAGCCTCTATAAATCCCTTTGCCTCTGGTATATTCTTTGGGTCTGGACTGAAAGTCAGATATGTACCCTCTGCAGCATCAGCACCTGCAATTTCAATAAATTTAGGATCAATTGAGCCGTCTCCGCTCATGAATGGGACATTCATGCCTATCTCCCTTGACTGTTTTACAAGAAGACCTGCCTCAGGGTATATCCCGCCAAAATAAATGAGTTCAGGTTTTTTTCCTCTTATTGTTGTAAGAACAGTCTTAAAATCCCTCTCTCCCTGGGTTATCCCTCCATAATACACAACTTCTACCTTATCTCCAAGGGACTTCTTAAATTCATCAGCAAGCCCCTGTCCATAAGTGGTCTTATCATGTAATATTGCTACTTTCTTTATCTTCAATTTATTTATAACAAATTCTGCTGCAATGAGTCCTTGCTGGTCATCCCTTCCGCATACCCTAAAGACGCCCCTATACCCTTTCTCTGTCAATTGCGGATTTGTTGATGCTGGTGTAATCATCGGGATTCCAGCCCTATTATACACATCTGATGCTGGTATTGAGCAGCTTGAGTTAAAATGACCTATTATGCCTATAGCACCATCAATTACAAGCTTATTCGCAACCGATACTGCTTGCTTAGGGTCTGCCTGGTCATCTCCTATTAAAATCTCTATTCTTTTACCAAGCACGCCACCTTTAGCATTCCATTCATCAACAGCTATCATCACTCCATTTCTAAAGTCAGAACCCATCTTTGCCTGAGGTCCTGTCATTGGCCCAGCTATACCAATTTTTATAACATCTTCCTTTTTCTTACATCCTGAAATAGCTAATAATAATGAAAAAATTCCTACTAATATAATATTATAGATTTTCACTCTTAAACCTCCTTTATCCAATCAGTCAAATCAATCAGTCATGCTTTAAATTGCATTATTTATAATTGATTGAAATCTCCTAACATTATCTATAATTGATAAAAGTCTCTTTACATTATACCTTATGTCACCTTTTAAAATCCCTGATGATACAGCAATACCATAACATCCCATCTCAAAAATAGCCTTTGCATTATCCGCAGTTAAACCTCCTATAGCTATGATAGGTATCTTAACAGCTTTTTTAACCTCTATTAAAGGTTTAATTCCCTGGATGACAGCATCGTCTTTTGTGGTAGTAGGAAATATGGAGCCAAATCCTATATAATCTGCACCATTTTTCTCTGCTATTTTTGCCTCCTCAATGTTATGTGTTGAGATGCCGATAATCTTATTGCCTATAAGCTCTCTTGCCAATTTTATAGGTAGGTCATCCTGTCCGAGATGAACACCATCAGCATCCACAGCAAGTGCAATATCAGTATAGTCATTTATAATAAAACAGGCATTAAACCTTTTTGTAATCTCTCTGATCTTAAGTGCATTATAAAATATCTCCTTTCTTGTCCTTTTTTTTTCTCGGTATTGAATCCAGTTTATACCTGCCTCAAGGGCAGGAAATAGGGCATTATCTATGCTATCTGAATCTATTATAAAACATATATTGCCTAATTTATTCATTACCCTAATCGATTATCAAGCAATGGTTAAAACTTTTATACAATTATTTAGTTTAATCTTCAGGAGATTTTTGAAGGGCTTGCTTGTTTTCTGATTGTGCCTCACCAAACAAAGAGGTTTCAATAAAATTGGTATTAAAATTTCCCTTTATGAATTCAGGGTGATTTAGTATCCTCTGATGTAAGGGGATAGTAGTCTTGATGCCTTCTATTATAAATTCACTCAAGGCCCTTCTCATCCTTAAAATTGCATCCTCCCTATTTTTTCCATGCACTATAAGCTTTGCTATCATTGAATCATAAAAGGGAGGCACAACCCATCCTGTGTATGCGGCGGTATCAACCCTTATTCCAGGACCGCCAGGCAATATAAACTGGGTTATCTTACCAGGTGAAGGTATAAATTTCTCAGGATCTTCCGCATTGATCCTGCACTCTATGGAATGCCCTGATATTTTTACCTGATTTTGCTTTATTGATAAAGGAAAACCAGCAGCTATCTTTATCTGTTCCTTAATTATATCTATTCCTGTCACCTCTTCTGTTATAGGATGTTCTACCTGAACCCTTGTATTTATCTCCATAAAATAAATATTCTGCTCACTATCAACAATAAACTCTATTGTCCCTGCATTTTTATATTTCATAACCTTTGCTGCCCTTACAGCAAGATCGCATATCTTTTTTCTGAATCTCTCAGTTGATATAGGAGAAGGCGCTTCTTCTATAAGCTTTTGGTGCCTCCTTTGTATAGAACACTCCCTCTCTCCTAAATGTATTACATTGCCCTTACCATCAGCAATTATCTGCACCTCAATATGTCTGATAGAAGGGAGATATTTTTCAATATATAATTCACTATTACCAAAAGAAGCTACTGATTCCATCTGTGCCATATGAAAGGCATGGGCAAGCTCCTGTTCTTCCCTCACTATCCTCATTCCCTTTCCTCCACCACCTGAGGATGCCTTCAATATAACAGGAAATCCAATCTTCTTTGCTATTTTTATTGCCCCTTCATCAGATGAAATAGGACCATCGCTACCAGGGACTACGGGTATGCCTCTTCTTTTCATTAATTGACGAGCCTTCGCCTTATCTCCTCCGATTCTTAAATTTTCAGGTGTAGGACCTATAAAAGTAATTCCTGATGTTAGACAGGCCTCTGCAAATTGCAGGTTTTCAGATAAAAACCCATAGCCAGGATGTATTGCCTCAGCATCAGTAAGCTCAGCAGCGCTTAATATTGCCGGAATATTCATATAACTCAAAGACGCGTTTGCAGGACCTATGCATATTGCCTCATCAGCAAGCTTTACATGAAGTGACTCCCGTTCTATATCTGAAAAAACAGCAACTGTTTTAATGCCAAGTTCTCTGCATGCCCTTATTACCCTTACAGCAATTTCACCTCGATTTGCTATTAGTATCTTTTTAAATAGTTTCATATCTACCTTATTTGTAAGTTAGAATTTAAGCAGGTTCTATAAGAAAAAGAGGTTCTCCATATTCAACAGGCTGACCTGACTCAACAAGTATTTTTACTATTGTCCCATCTATTTCGCTCTCTATTTCATTCATAAGCTTCATTGCCTCTATAATGCAGAGTGGTTGTCCCTTCTTTACACTTGTGCCAACCTCAACAAATGGCTCTGCATCAGGAGATGGGGACCTATAAAATGTTCCTACAATTGGAGAGGTTACAGTAAAAAGTTTTTTTTCTTCTACTTCTACTTCTTCTTCTTTTTCTATTTCTCCCTTCTTCTCAATAATAAAGGGCTGTTGAGTCTCAATATGGCCAAAATATTTTTCCCTCTTTAACTTTATCTTTATTCCTTCTTTTTCTATTTGCAACTCTGTTATATCAGAATCCTTAAGCAGACCGATCAGTTCCTTTAAATCATCTATATCCATCACAACCTCCAAGCATTATAGTGTATCGCCAAGTTAATATGCTGATAAAATAGATTATTTTATTTTTTCAATATATTCACCGGTCCTTGTATCAATCTTAAGGACATCCCCTGGCTGTATATGAAAGGGAACCTTTACTACTGCCCCTGTCTCAAGCTTAGCAGGTTTGCTTCCGCCTGATGCTGTATCTCCCTTAAAGGCAGGTTCTGTTTCTATTACCTCAAGCTCAACAAACATTGGAGGCTCTATAGTAATAGGCATCCCCTTATAATATAAGATTTTTACAATCATATTTTCCTTTATATATTTTTTTGCCTCTCCTAGTTGTTCAGTAGATATAGACACCTGATCGTATGTCTCCATATCCATAAAATAATGTTCATCTTCCTGAGCATAAAGATACTGCATATCCTTTTCCTCTAATTGAGGCGACTCAAATTTCTCTCCAGCCTGAAAGGTCTCTTCAAGAACCCTACCTGTCTTTAAGCTCTTTATCTTTGTCCTAACAATAGGAGCTCTCTGCTGCATCTTGACATGCTGGAATTCAATAACCTCATAGGGTTCTCCTTTATACTCAATCTTTGTTCCCCTTCTAAAATCCCCAGTTGTAATCAATCTTCACCTCCAAAATAATTAATTAAAACCTAATTAAGGTTGCCTATTATTTCCAGATCCCGATTGAGACTTGTTAATAATTCAGCAACTCCATTTTTTACAAGTATAATATCCTCTATCCTAACACCACCAACCCCGGGTATGTATATACCAGGCTCAACAGTAAAAACCTGTCCATTTAAAACCTTCTCACCCTTTGTCCATGAAATGCGAGGGGACTCATGGACATCCATCCCTATACCATGTCCTAAGCCATGACCAAAGAATTCCCCATAACCAGCTTCTTTTATGAAATCTCTAGCAGCCTTGTCTATTAATTTTGTGTTTATTCCAGCTCTTACCGCCTCTATAGCCTTCTTTCTTGCATTATTAACAATATTATATATCTTAGCCTTTTCTGAAAATGAACCGCCCTTTATGATAAAGGTCCTTGTAATATCTGAATAATATCCCATTGCCTCTGCCCCAAAGTCAATTATAACAAAATCTCCCTTTTCTATCTTCTTTTCTGTTGGCTTAGCATGAGGCATAGAAGAGTTTTTACCAGAGGCTACTATTATATCAAATGGGATATGTCTGCTTCCTTCCTTTTTTAATTGTTCCTCAAGCCTTAATGCTATCTCTAATTCCTTTACACCAGCCTTTATCCTCGGTTTAATCTTCAAAAAAGCCTTTTCAGCCCTTTGAACAGCCAGCTTAATATTTGATATCTCTACTTCATCTTTAATTTTCCTTAAATTTTCTATAATATCCCTTTGAGGAGATAAAGTCACAGGTAGTTTTTTTAATTGCTCATAAAATTCATAGGGAATTGATGTCTCAAAGCCGAGACTCGTTATTCCTAGTTTATTTATGAGACTTGTTAAAACTTTTATTCTTCTATCTTTTTCAACCCTTATTTCGCATCCTAAAACCTCTTTCTCAGCCTGTTCTTTATACCTGAAATCAGTAAAAAAAAGGCTTTTGTCCTTTGTTAAAACTACAAATCCCGATGAACCAGTAAATCCTGTTAAATAACTGATATTTTTAATGTTATTAATTAAAAACATATCTATTTTTTTAAATTGCATAATGCGCCTAACAGCGCTTATTCTATGATTTACCATAATATATCCAGTGGATTACTGATTAGAAAATCTTTTATTTAGAGCATCAAGAAATCTATTAAGGAAATTAACAGAGTTTAATATTCTTTCTATCCTTTCAATCTTATTATTGGAACTATCTGTAAACCTCTCTTTTATCTCCTTGAATTCTCTTTCTGCCTCAGAAAACATGCCCCTTTTAATATACCACTTTACAAGGGTAAGCCTTGCTGTAAGAAAATCAGGATTTCTCTCAATCCCACTTAAAAGAATCTTAATTGCCTCATCACCTCTATCTCTTTTCCAGAGTTCCTCAGCGAGTGATAAAAACAGTTTAGAAGCAGGATTCTCAGAAATCTTCTCCCTTAATCTTTTAATATAAATATTGTCTTCCATAATTTCAAAGAGCTTTTTTTCTTAACTCTACAATCTTATCAAACATTGCACTTGCAACTTCCTCCTTTGACATTAAAGGAAGAGGAAATTCATTAATATTTCCTTTATCGTCTTTGTATAATATAACTACTTCATTAGTTTCAACATCAAATCCAGAACCTTCTTTCAGCACATTATTAAATACTATCATATCAATATTTTTGTCAGAAAGCTTTTTTCTTGCCCTGTCAAGTCTATTTCCCGTCTCTGCCGAAAAGCCAACAATATACTGTGTTTCCTTTAAACTGCCTATTTCTTTTAGAATGTCCTTTGTCTTAATGAGTTCAATATCTATTTTTTCTCTTTTTTCAATCTTAAAATCTTCAATTCTTGAAAACATATAATCTGAGACAGCAGCAGACATAATAAAAAGTGATGCATCTTTTATGTGCTCCTTTACTGCCCTATACATATCTTCTGTTGTTTCTGTCTTGATTAAATCGACTCCATAAGGTGGCATTAGTGATACAGGTCCACTTATAAGGGTAACATCAGCACCTCTCATCTTTGCTATCCTCGCAATAGCATATCCCATTCTGCCCGAGGATCTATTAGAAATATATCTGACAGGGTCTAAATATTCCCTTGTCGGCCCCGCAGTAACAACAATCCTTTGACCTGATAAATCCTGCTTCATAAATACGGTTTTGATAGCTTCCATGATTATATCTGCATCAGCCATTCTTCCAGTGCCTTCCTCACCGCATGCAAGACACCCTTTTTCAGGACCAATAAAAATCACTCCTTTAGATAAAAGGTAATCTACATTTTTCTGGACCATTGGGTTTTCCCACATCCTATAGTTCATTGCTGGAACAAAAATAACCTTGCCTCTATAAGCAAGCAAGGCGGTGCTAAGCATATCATCAGCTATACCATTTGCATATTTACCTATTATATTTGCTGTTGCAGGGGCAATAATAAAAAGATCAGCATTTGCTGTAAGGCTTATATGAGAAAGAGGAGATCTAAACATATCTGAATAGACATTATTGCAAGATGCAATCTCAACCGAAAGGGGTGTTATAAAATGCCTTGAGGCATCTGTCATGATTACATTGACAGATGCCCCTTCTTTTTTTAACAGCCTTATAACCTCAATTGCTTTATAGGCAGCTATACTCCCGGATATTCCAAAAAGTATGGACTTGCCATTTAATAAATTAACCATCTACTCTTCTTCAATTTCTGAAGACTCTCCCTTTCCTTCAACCTCTGTAAAAAGGTCCTCAAGTTCCCTTTCCACTGTTTCTCTTTCGTGCAAATAAACCTTAAGGTCCTTTTCCAGTGAAGATAAATCAACTATAGGTCTTCTCTTTTCTTCTATTAATTTCCTATAATCAATCTTTTCTGCCTTCTCAATAGCTAAAGCAGCTTCATGTCCTGTAATAAATTCTATTTTATTAGTGATTGACTCTAAAATAGCAGTAGTTGTAACCTTTTTCGTTTTTTCGGATATCCTTGGTTTAGCTCCAAGATACAGTTCCCGACCGCGCTGCGAAGCAATTATTACAAGTCTATATCTACTATCTATCTTTTTTTTATCATATTCAATTGGTAAAGATATTATATCCATATCAAACTCCTTACTTTAAATTTTAAATTTATAAACTTTACAAACCAAAGGTTTGTAAAATCCAATTAGTGTCTATTTTTTGTATCTTTGATCTTTCAGCAATAACTATCGACTTAAGCTCTTCAAGGGCATTTTCAAATATATCATTTACTATAACATAATCATAATTTTTATACTCAATAATCTCATCCTTAGCCTTTTTCATTCTCTCCCTTATCACCTCTTTAGAATCAGTCATTCTTCCTTTCAATCTCTTCAATAATTCATCCATAGATGGAGGCAAAATAAAAATCAATTTGCTATCAGGATATTTCTCTTTTATCTGCCTAGCTCCCTGAACATCTATATCAAGCACTACATCTATTCCGCTCTCAATTGATTCAATTATTTTACTCCTTGGCGTCCCATAAAAATTACCATGAACAGTTGCCCATTCTAGAAATTCTCCTGCGTTTATCATAGAACGAAACTCTTCTTCATCTATGAATACATAATGAACACCATCTATCTCTCCTGGCCTTATCTTTCTTGTTGTAAAAGAGACTGAATGCCTAATATCAGGAAGAACCTCACATAACCGCCTGCAAAGAGTAGTCTTGCCTGCACCTGAAGGCGCAGATACAACAAAGAGATTGCCCATTTTAATTCTAAATTGTCTACACATAAATTATTCTTTCCCCTCTTTTTCAGCAATTCTCTGCATTAAGGTCTCAGACTGAAGGGCTGACAAAATAATATGGCTACTATCTGTAACTATTATTGACCTTGTCTTTTTCCCCTCAGTTGCATCAATAAGCTTGCCCCTTTCCCGAGCATCCTCCCTCAATTTCCTCATTGGCAAAGACCCCGGATTTACAATAGCCACTATCCTTTGCACAGCTACAACATTTCCAAATCCTATGTTAATAAAAAAATTATTCATTATTGAATATTCTGGATCTGTTCCCTTATTTTCTCTATCTCTGTCTTCAATTCTATGGTCAGATCTATTATCCTAATATCATCTGCTTTAGAAGCTATGGTATTAGCCTCTCTATTCATCTCCTGAAGAAAAAAATCCAGCCTTCTTCCAATAATATTTCCATCTGATAAAATATTCAAAAATTGGTGAGCATGGCTATTAAGCCTTGCCAACTCCTCTGTAATGTCTACCTTTTGTGCTATAAATGCGACTTCCTGTGCAAGCCTGGACTCGTCAATGGATAAATCATAAATCAAATCTGCAATTTTTTTAGTTAGAGTATCTCTACATCTTAAAGTTATATCAATAGATAGGTTTTTTATTTTTTCATTAATATCTATAATCCTTTTCATGCTACTCTTTATGTAATTTGCGAGTATTTCTCCCTCTTTCTTGCGCATATCCTCAAGCTGAGATATGGCATCTCTTAATGCCTCTTTCAGGCTATCTAAACTATATTCTGGATTATCAGAAATAATCATATCTCCGTATCTTGAAAGCAAATCAATGCCTACTATACCAGGTATAGATAGTTCCCTTTGTATCTCTAAATAGGCATTATATATACCTCTTGCCATCTCTTTATTAACCCTGAAGTTATATTGTCTTTTGTCTGTAAATGATATGAATACATCAAACTTCCCTCTAGCAAACCTTTCTTTAATCATATTTCTGATTAATATTTCATTTTCAAGCAGAGCAGGGGGCATTTTAACAGAGATATCTAAATAACGATGGTTAAGAGACCTTACATCAACTTTAAATCCATCCCTTTCCCCTGAGCCAAATCCTGTCATGCTTTGTATTGACATATTATCTTTAAGAATAAGTTTATTATAAAGCTTACATTTCTGTTTATTTAAAATATATAATATATATTACATATAATAAATTTGACAAATTATAATTTAGCTATTGCCCTTTTTAAAGCCCTTTCCTTTTTTGATAATTGGCGTGGATTTCCTCTTTGGCTTTTTATGTTATTGTTTTCATCACTTATATCTTTTATATCTTTATGCATAAACACCTCTGAAATTTCTTTACCTTCAATATTCGGGTCATTATTTTTAACCCTTCTTAATACAATCTCATAAAACCTTTCAGAAGGAATTGGGATAGAGTTTAAAGAAAATGCATGCCTTGCAATATCCCTATCAGAACTTATTACAAGCCATTCCCTCCTATTTGTTGTCAAAATCCTCTTAATAACATCGTCTGCTCTATCATTAAGCCTTGAGTAAATAATCTTGATTCCACCACGAACTATTTTTTCCTCATTTGCTGAACCACTTTTATGTCCATCAAAGACAACAACAATCTCATGGCCTTTGATTTTTTTATATTTTATAAGAAGATCAATAAAATCTTCCCTTGCCTTTTGTATATCCCTATGAAGGATACCAATAACATTATATCCGTCTATTATTATATTGCAATTGCCCATTTATATAGGTTACGCCCTATTGCATGGTCTCATAGAGATTATACGCCATGTATCCTCATCAATCTCTTCTAAATATTCGGATATCTTAAATATATTACCGCAATACATGCAGCGAAAGAATATATTCTTTCAGCCAACAATTAACCTTAATTCGCCTTCGCAATTTCTACATTTCATGTTCTTGAATCCTATTTTTTGAATTTTAAATATATTTTAATATACCATACAATTATGCTGCTTCATAATCTGCTGAATAATAAATCCCTGTTGCAATATGAAGGATGTCGTGATTACTTAAATAAACAATTAGAGGATTTTTTTATACTCAATAAAAAGGAATTATCAGAAGTTATAAAAAAGGCACATCTTGTTAAAGAAAAGATTGACACAATAGATACCTTCATACAAAAATGCACAGAAATAACCTGCCCTAATTGCAAAGATGTATGCTGTATAAATAAACATGGGCAACATGATCTCAATGACTTAATATTTATTTACTCATTAGGATTAAAACCGCCTAATTATAAAATTAGAATAAATGACCATGAACCTTGTCAATTTCTTTCTCCTCAAGGATGCAGAGTAGATAGGTATCTTAGGCCATTTAGGTGCATATGGTATTTCTGCAATGCATTACTTGAAAGTGCAGAAACTATGCCTTCAAAAAAATACAGGGAATTTATATGTTTATTCCATGAGATAATTAATATAAGAAGGGAGTTTATTTATGAATTTTCATGCCTTTTAGAAAGGCACATCCCTTCCCATCCTTAGCGCCAAAATTCCTACTTTGCCTTGTCTTTTGTTATTATAAAAATATGTATTCTAAATCACTTGGTTCTGTATCATTATTGTTAATATCTTTAATAATCCTTTCCTTCTCTGCAATTACCTATACAAGAAATACTATCTGGATTGATGGGGTGAGTCTTTGGAGCGATACAGTGAAAAAGTCTCCTAATAAATCAAGACCTTATGGTCATTTAGGTGGAGCCTATCTTATTAAGGGTTTTACTGAGGAGGCTGTACATTACCTTAATATCTCAAAGTCCTTAAACCCTTTTGAATTGTTAAATTATCTTAACCTTGGTAATATTTATCTTGAAAGAGGAGAGATAGACAGGGCAATAGAACATTATAAGGCAATTGTGACAACTCTGCCAAGAAGTTATAAAGGACATTATCTATTAGGCTCTGCCTTGTTTATAAAAGGCCAAATAGAGGAGGCAATAGTCCATTTTGAAAAATCAATAAGACTTAAGCCAAATTTCATTGAACCTTTTTTAGATTTAGGCAACATTTATCTGGATAAAGGTTTAGATGATAAAGCCAAGGAATTATATTTAAGGGTATTAGAAATAGAGCCTGATAATATAGATGCCAATTACAAATTAGGTACAATATATGCAAAAAAGAATAACCCTGATGAGGCAATAAAAAGATTGAGCAGGGTATTAGACTTAAATCCCTATCATGCAGAGGCACATAATCATTTAGGTATAAGCTTTTATATAAAAGGAATGCATAATGAGGCAACCAAACATTATAAAGAGGCTATTAGGTTAAAACCAGACTACGCCGAGGCTTATCATAATTTAGGCATTGTTTACAAGAAAAATGGATTTATTGATAAAGCAATAGAGCAATTTCAGAAGGGGCTAAAAATAAGACCAGATTTTACAATAACTCAGGTGATGCTTGATGCACTTACAAAACAAAAAAAATAATTTTAAAGGTAAGAAGGATATATTTAAAAAATATGAAAGGCTTATAGATATCCTTAAGGATATGGAATCAGTTGTCCTTGCCTATTCTGGTGGTGTTGACAGCACCCTTGTTCTTAAGGCTATAAAAGATTCTGGGATAAGACATCTTGCTGTTACTGCATCCTCAGAGACAATTTCTGAAAGTGAATTAAAATTTGCTAAAAATATGGCAAAAGATTTAGATGCGAATTTAAGAATTATCTACACAGAGGAACTGAATAATTTATATTTTACAGAAAATCCGAAAAACAGATGTTTTTATTGTAAGGATGAACTCTTCTCAAAATTAACAGAGATAGCCAATTCTGAGGGATACAGGTTTGTTATTGATGGAAACAATTTTGATGATATCTCAGACTGGAGACCTGGTAGAAAGGCAGCAGAAAAATATGGAGTGAGGAGTCCTCTTATAGAGGTTGGACTGACGAAAGCTGAAATAAGGGAGTTATCAAAAAATAAAGGGCTTGCTACATGGGCTAAGCCAGCATCGCCTTGCCTTTCATCAAGATTTCCCTATGGTGTTAAGATAACCCGAGAGGCCTTGAAAAAAATTGAACTTTCTGAGGAATTTCTAAAACAACTCGGATTTGATGAGTTAAGGGTGAGATATCATAATGACCTTGCAAAAATTGAATTAACTGAGCGGGATATTAATAGACTATTAAATAAGACATTAAGGAATTCTGTTGTGGAATATCTTAAGAAACTTGGTTTTAAATATATAACTATTGATCTTGAAGGATTTAGAAGTGGAAGGCTTAATGAGCCTTGATATATTTATAAAAATATTCCAATTAGTTCACATAGCCTATTTAATGATATTTTAAAAAGGTGTGATTTTTGCACGAACTTTTTATTAACCCATAAAAATTATATGGATTATAACCTTAACTTTTGTGTTAAATGTGGAAGCTGTAAGGCTATCTGTCCTACCTATGAAGAAGGCCAAATAGAGGGGATGAGCGCCCGAGGTAGATTAATGCTTTTAAAGAAATATTTTTCAGGAGATATAGGTTACTCGGACATTCTTAAACAAAGGATATTTAGCTGTATCCTTTGTGGAGCCTGCAACACCCTATGCCCTCTTGGGATCAATATTACGGAGGCTATTTACAATGGCAGAAAGGAGTATAGAAGAATCAAAAAAAATAAGGACCTATTAGAATTCTTTATTAGATTCAGCTTTAATAGAACAGAAAAAACAATGAGGGCTTTAAGGATATTACAAAATATGAATCATGTAATTCCTATATATAAAATAAAACCCTTAAACACACTAAGGGATCTAAAAATCTCCTTGCCTAATTCATTCCTACGTGAAAAAATATCTCTGTTTAAGGCATCTACTCCAAAAGGAAGGGTTGCACTTTTTGCAGGCTGTACTGTGAATTTTCTTTATCCAGGGATAGGAATGTCATTAATCAAAAGTCTCAATGCATTGAGTTATGATGTTATCCTTCCAAGAGGTGAGGTATGCTGTGGTGCGCCCTTAATGGGACTCGGCATAGAAGAAGATACAATAAAAATTGCTGAAAAAAATATCAAATTATATAAAGACCTGAATGTAGATGCTGTTATAGGCCTCTGTCCAACGTGTATTTATTTCATTAAAGACCAATATAAAAAGATTTATGGAGAAGGAATAGACAATGCCTTAGAAATATCTCAGTTTGTAGTTGATAAGCTAAAAGAGAAAAAAGAGATGCCTCTGACCTCTGTAATTTATCACCATCCCTGTCACTCCCTCTATAACCTTAATATAAAATCTGAGCCTAAAAAAATATTGAATATAATGGGAATAAACCTGATAGAACCAAAAGATACTGGTTGCTGTGGATTTGGTGGCACCTTTAGGTTATCATATAAAGGTCTTTCAGAAGATATCCTTAAAAAAAGGATAGAAGATTATAAGGAAGCCGACATGATATTAACATCATGTCCAAACTGTATATTACAATTTAAAAGCAGACTAAAGGATAAACCAGTTAAACATATAGCAGAATTATTACTGGAATATTTAAAGGGAGATAAAGATGAATCATAAAATGGAAGATGGGGGCTTTGAGATTATAACCCCAAAGGGATTTCATGGGATTAATAGGCCATCTAAAAGGGGTTTCAGTAAAAAAACTAACTGTGATAGGTGTGGTGATTGTTGCAGAAAGGGTAGCCCATCCTTAATGAAAGAAGACCTTAATCTTTTTGTCTTAGGTATTCTCTCATATGAAAATACATACACAATTAGGCCTAATGAACCTGTAATATCAATAGAAGATAATAGCACCTATGAATCATATGTTGAGCTTATAAAAATTAACGATAAAGGTTTAAGTACTGCCTGTTTCTTCTATGATAATGAAGAAGGATGCACTATATATGAAAAAAGACCTATTCAGTGTAGGAAATATATATGCTGGGATCATTCAGATGTAATTATCGGTTTACAACAAAATGCCCTTAATAGGGCAGATATATTTGGTTCAGTTGAAGTTGTTATGGAGATTATAAAAAAACATGAAGAAAAGTGCTCCTATGAAAAACTATCAAGGGCCTTTGAAAGGCTTTCATCCAATAAGGAGGAAGCAATTGAAGATATTATAGATATGCTCCAGTATGATACATATATAAGGCCCTTTATTGAAGAAAGGCTTAATATACCAAAAGAGGCGACTAATTTAATACTCGGAAGGCCTTTGATTGAAACCATTAATGTCTTTGGATTTAAGGTAGTAAAAGAGGGAGAAGACTATATTTTATTGCCTATGTAATATTAACTGCAGGGAGGATAAAATGAAATTTTTTATTGACACTGCAAATGTTGAAGAAATTAAAAAGGCTTGGGATCTTGGTGTAATTGATGGGGTTACTACAAATCCCTCTCTTATATCAAAGGAAAATAGAGAGCCTATAAGTCTGCTAAAAGAGATATGTAGTATAGTAGATGGACCTGTCAGCGCAGAGGTCATCAGCCTAAGTGTTGATGAAATGGTTAAAGAGGCAGAGGAGCTATCAAAGATAGCTGATAACATCGTTGTAAAAATACCCATGACTGAGAATGGATTAATAGCTGTAAAAAGGCTTTCCTCAATCGGAATTAAGACAAATGTCACCCTCATATTTTCTCCAAGTCAGGCCCTCTTAGCAGCAAAGGCAGGAGCTACTTATGTAAGCCCCTTTGTAGGTAGACTTGATGATATAAGCCATGTAGGCATGGATTTAGTAAGAGATATTCTTGAGATCTATGATAATTATCTTTTTGATACAGAGGTAATTGTAGCAAGCATAAGAAATCCGCTACATGTTGTGGAGGCTTCTAAGATGGGTGCTGATGTTGCGACAATTCCCTATAGTGTAATAATTCAGCTACTTAAGCATCCATTAACTGACATAGGCATAGAGAGATTTTTAAAGGATTGGGAAAAAGTAAAAATGAGATGAGTGAAAGGTGGGTTGAGATATTTATTACCTATGATTCACTTGAGGCAGAAATAATAAAGGACTTACTTGAAAGCGGAGGGATACCAGTTGTTTTAAGGTCTTCAAAAGTAAGCCCCTATCCGGTAAACATAGGCAAAATGGGCGAAATAAAAATACTCGTAAGGGACATAGATAAGGAGATAGCCGAAAAGGTTATTTCTCCAATATCCTAATCTTCATCTCTATCCTCTCTTCAGGATTATCCCTGCTGTCCCTCGGTTGGCTAACGATCTTATCTACTACATCCATGCCAGAAACAACCTCACCAAAAACTGTATATTGCTTATCTAAAAAGAAGGAATCTGCTACACATATAAAAAACTGAGAGCCTGCACTGTCTGGATGAGCAGCCCTTGCCATAGATAGTGTGCCTCTCTTGTGGGGCCTATCATTAAATTCTGCCTTTATAGTATATCCTGGTCCTCCCATGCCGTGTTTTGACTTGTCAGGATTTTTGGAATTAGGGTCACCACCCTGTATCATAAATCCTGGTATAACCCTGTGGAATGTAGTGCCATCATAAAAACCCTTTTTTGCAAGATCTATAAAGTTTTTCACATGATTTGGCGCTACCTCAGGAAAAAACCTAAGCTCAATATTCCCAAATTTCGTTTCAATAATTGCCCTCATATCTGACATCTTCTTAATCTCCTCTTTTGTGAACTTTTTTTCTTTTGTATCTGCCAATGCAGATATACTGAAATGTAGTGAAAAGATAATTGCCATAATTATCTTTAACAGATATATCATAATTAACCCCCTTTAAAAATAGTTAAAATTAACAATAACGAATTATATCATAAATTTTCATATTGTCTTTATATTCCTTGGAAATAGCATTGATACAAATAAAATACATGAAAGTATAGACAAAAATGCGCCATAATAGAAAAGGGCATGGGAGCCTATATTTTGCCACAAAAGGCCACCTATAAGGCCAGATGGAAGAGCAGAAAGCCCTACAACAGTATGGTAGACACCATATCCAGTTGCCTTAAATTCTGGCTTTATAATAGTTCCCACATAAGCCCTTTGAACACCCTCATTCATAGCAACAAAAAGACCATAAGATAAAAAAAGCAGCCATGCATGAATTTGACTCGTAGCCATAGCAAAACCAAGGAATATAAGTGAAAAGAGAACATAGCTTGCTATTATAGTCTTTCTCTTTCCAATCCTATCAGCTATAATACCAGATGGAGTAGAAAGAAGTGCAGAGACAATATTAAAAGAAAGGTACAATAATGGAATTGATGTCACAGGAACGCCAAGTTCCTGTGATCTAAGAACAAGAAATACCTCTGATGTCTTGCCAAGTGTAAATAGTGCAACTATGAAGAGAAATGCCTTATAATTTCTATCAAGCCCTTTAAATGTTATTTTAGGCATACTTGCATTAGCATTAACCTTTATTTCCTTAACAAAAAAAATAATTAGGCAGAGGGCAAAAAGGCCTGGGACTATAGACAACCAAAAGACAGAAGTAAGGTTGCCACCAAAAATTCCAAGCATTGCAAATGCCAATGAAGGACCTATTACTGCTCCTAAAGTGTCCATAGAGCGATGAAAACCAAAGGCCTTACCAAGTGTAGATTTATCAGTAGAATCTGCTATGATTGCATCCCTCGGTGATGTCCGTACACCCTTTCCTACTCTATCTGTAAATCTATAAATAAGCACATGCACCCATGATGTGGCTGTTGCAAGAATAGGTCTGCTGAATACAGATATTCCATATCCCCAAAAAATAATTTTCTTTCTTTTGCCAATCCTATCTGATAACCAACCAGAAAAAACCTTTAAAATGCTTGCTGTGCCCTCTGCAATACCCTCTATCAAGCCAATATAAGTTTTTTGTGCCTGAAGCACATCACTTAGAAAAATAGGAATTAATGGATATATCATCTCTGAGCTTATATCCATAAATAGACTCACAAGACCGAGTACAAATACATTCGTCGGAATGCCCAATATACTTCCCATCTTTAAATCCCATTTTCAGCAAAGGAGTTATACACAAAATTTCACGATCCTTTGGAAGAAGAAATTAAGGGTGACTTTTATTATCTTTTTATTTTCCTAAATATTGTTTAAAATAAATTTAACAAATTGAAAGGATCCATCATACCTGGGACAGGGCTATCATATATTCATTCCAGAGTTGTTCCTTTGATATCCCCATATCTATAAAATCCCACGGCAGTATTTCATTAAAATCCTTTCTCCTAAATATAAAAAAATCAGGGTCTATTTTAGCATCAAGACATGCCTTTTTATAATCCTCCCTTTCAAGGATCTTCACGAGAACATTTGATACCATCCTGTTTCCTAATGAAAATAAACCCTGCATATGGGCATATTTTGGCACATCATGAAAAACCTTAACATTTCTTAAATGCATCAGTTCTTTTTTTATAAACCTCAATTTTCCCTTTATTATATCTAATCTTTCCATCTCATGCCATTGAAAAGGTGTAAATGGTTTTGGTACAAAGGTGCTTATACTCAAAATAATTTTTCCTTTATCAGAGAGACTCCTAATCTTTTTTGTTAATTCTATAATCCCCATAATATCATTTATGTCCTCTGTAGGCAGGCCGATCATAAAATAAAGCTTCAAATTCTCAATCCCAGAATTTAATATAAGCTCTGATGTCTCCAAAATATTTTCCTCTGTTACCCTTTTATTTATAACCCTTCTCATCCTCTCAGTTCCAGCCTCTGGTGCAATAGAAACGCTTTTATGCCCCTTCATAAATCCTACGAGTTTTGCACTTTCTTTACTTGCCCTAAGTGATGTAATAGAGAAATCTACTCCGTCATTACATAATATATCTATGATATGGGGATAATCAGTTAGAGACGGGCCAATTAATCCTATTCTTATATTTGAGTTTTTTTCTTTAAAATTTATCTTTGCCCTTTTTATGTCCTCTTTTATGAACCCCAAATTCTTCTTTCTTAAGGGTTTATAAATCTGGCTAACAATGCAGAATCTGCAGTTCCACGGACATCCTCGCATAACTTCTATAAGGTACATGTCTGAAAATTCAGCTTCAGGAGTGATAATTGAGGTTGCTATAGGAACAAGGGACAAATCCTTTAGGTATCTTCTTTTTATTTTCTCAGGTGCACCCTGCTTGGAAGATCTTTCAGATATTCTTCCGTCAGCACTGTATTTAATATCGTAAAACTCAGGTATATAAATACCCTCAATGCCTATTACTCTTTCTTTAAGCTGTCTCTTATCTTCACCTCTATAAACATTTAGAAATTCATTAAGGGATTCTTCTGCTTCTCCTATAAAGATTATGTCAAAAAATGGAGCTATTACCTCTGGATTAAAAAAGCAGCAAGCACCACCTGCAATCAATATTGGATGAAATTCGTTTCTCTCATATGTATAAAATGGTATTTGTGCTAAAGAAAGGATCTTTAATATATCTGGATAATCATTCTCAAAGGATATGCTAAATGCAATAATATCAAACCTACTTAGAGGTCTTTTAGATTCAAGGGAAAATATAGGTGTTTTTGTCCTTATATATTCCTCAATATCATCCTCATCAGGTAAAAAAGCCCTCTCACAAACAACATCGTCTCTTTTATTTAAAAGCCCATAAATGCCTTGAAATCCGAGGTTTGACATTCCCACTGAGTAGATATTTGGATAAACAAGACATATATTTATTCTTCCGCCTGGATCTTTAAAGATAGTACCTTTCTCTTTAGAGATAAGTTCGTCTGCCTTTTCAATGAGTCTTTGGTTCATTTATTCATTTTTTTTCTTTCTAAGAAATGTAGGCACATCAAAATTATCCTCCATTGGAAAGGATGAGCCATTTTTATCATTAACAATCATCTTACCTCCATTCTCTAGGTTTTCATTAAATAACTCTTTTAAGTCCTTTTGTTTGTCTTCGTTTAAAACCTCCTTTTGTATTAATAATCCACCACTTTTATTAATATCCAATTCAGTGTTGTTTATATAAGATAATCCTTCTTTATTTTTCTCTTCAGGAGATATAGAGATGCTTTTTGACAATATTCTCTCAGTACCCCTTAGATTTGTAATATCTTTTTTTGGGGACCACTTTCCAACCTGCGGGACATCTATCTGTTCAATCCTCTCTTCAAGTCCAGTTGCTATAACAGTAATCCTAATCTCATCCTCCATGTCAGGATCTATAACAGCTCCAAGTATTATGTTTGCTGTATTATGAGCTGTATCATAAATAAGAGATGCTGCATCCTGCACAGCATCATGAGAAAGATTAAGTCCACCTGTTATATTTATAAGAATTCCCTTTGCCCCTTCAATAAATGAATCCTCTATAAGGGGATTGTTTATAGCCCGCTTTGCTGCCTCAATCGCCCCTTTTTCACCCTTTCCTGTCCCTATCCCTATTACTGCCCTGCCTGAATTCTCCATAATTGTCCTTACATCAGCAAAATCAAGATTTATAAACCCAGGTACAAGTATCACATCAGAGATTCCTTGTATAGCATGTTTGAGAACATCATTTGCTATAGAGAAGGACTTTAACAGAGGCGTGCCTTTTTCAACTACTGAATGGATCCTATCATTGGGGATAACAATAAGTGTATCAACATGCTTTTTAAGTTCCTTAAGCCCCTCTTCAGCGTTTATTAATCTCTTTCTTCCCTCATAGTAAAATGGTTTTGTGACAACTCCCACTGTAAGAACCCCAAGCTCCCTTGCTAAAGACGCTATTACAGGAGCAGCGCCTGTGCCTGTGCCACCACCCATGCCAGCGGTAATAAACACCAAATCAGCTCCCTCTATACAGCTTATAAGCAAATCCTTATCCTCATTAGCAGCCTGCCGACCAATAACAGGATTTGCGCCAGCGCCAAGACCCTTTGTAAGTGCAGCTCCTATCTGTATCTTAGTAGAAGCAAGGGATGTTTCAAGATGTTGCTTATCAGTATTTACAGCAATAAACTCAACACCATAAATATTGGCAGCAGCCATATTATTAAGGGCGTTGCAGCCACAGCCTCCAACCCCTATAACCTTTATCTTTGCTACAAGTCTTTCAGCTTCCTCTAACTCAAACATAAAACCTCCCATAGGATTTTTATTAAACCAATCTTTTAAACCACTCCTTCATCTTATCAATAATGGTATCAAATAAATTCTCCGAATTACCACTTCTAACCTCTAAAGACAAAATATGTTCCATGCCACATAACACAAGTCCTATGCCTGTTGAGTACATAGGATTATTATATTCTTCAATCAAACCAATAATACGAAAAGATGAGGTAATGCCTTCCTGATTTTTATCAGAATAATCCTTAAATGCAATTGGATAACCAATCCTGACAGGCATTGATAATATTGACTCTGCTAATCTTTCAAAACCCTCAAGTAAAGATGCCCCCCCTGTAAGTACAGCACCAGATACAGAAATACCTGATTTGTACACATTATTCACCTCAGTCTTTATGAGATCAAGAAGTTCTTCGGCCCTTGGTTCTAAAATCTCTTTTATCTGTTCTAATGTTATATTTTTTTTATTTATACTAATTAAAACCTTTTTGTTATCAGTAATTGCAAAACCAACTTTTTTCTTTATATCTTCTGCTTCATGAAAGGGTATATTTAATCCAACAGATAAATCGTTTGTAAAATGATTTCCCCCTATTCCGAGAATAGATGTATGCTTTAACCATCCATCTTTATAAATAGCTATATCAGTGGTTCCTCCTCCTATATCCACAAGGACCGTACCTTCCATCCGCTCCATTTCGGTCAAAGTTGCCTCTGAGGAGGCTATTGGCTGTAGAACTATATCAGATACCTCAAGGCCTGCCCTCTCACAGCATAAAAGAAGATTCTGTATAGCTGTGATCGCTCCAGTAATTATATGAACAAGCACCTCCAATCTTGATCCATGCATACCAACAGGGTCTTTTATTCCCCTCTGTCCGTCAATAATAAAATCATAGGGGATAACATGAATCTTCTCCCTGTCAAGAGGGACATAGGCTGCACTGGCTGATTCTATTGCCCTTTCTATGTCCTCAAATGAGATAGGATTCCTTTTTATTCCTATTGCCCCATACCCATTAAAGCTCTTTATATGACTGCCTGCTATCCCTACTATAGCCCTGCTTATTTCCCTTCCACCCTGTTTTGAAATCTCAGAAATAACATTTCTTATTGATTCAGAAGCAGCATCAATATCCACAACAATCCCTTTTCTTAAACCCATTGATGGTTTAGTTTTGATATTCTGTATGCTGATATGATCAGGGAAAACATCAGCAACAATAGCACATATCTTTGTAGTGCCTACGTCTAGTCCCACTATAAAATTATTGTTTTTTTTGTTTCTTTTTAATGGCATCTATCTTCTTACTTTTTTTCTTATTTCCAGATTTATTTACTTTAGGGTATGGGGATTTTTTTGTTTCTTCCCCTTTCTGTTCTACTGTCTTTACTATAGCCTTTCCAGCAAATCTAAGGTCTATAAACTCTACTGGTTGTCCCCTTTTTTCTATTTCCTCTTTTATGATAGAAAGCCTCTCAAGTTTTTTATCAAAGTCTCCTGCACCGATCTTTATAATAAAACCTTCACTTTTTAATTCAATCTCCTCTGGTCTGTTTCCCCTTATTTCCACATTTCCTGTATAAAGCATAGCCTTATTGTGAAGTATGTTTATGAATTTTATTGCCTCTAAGTATGTATCCCTATTATTGTAAGGGTCTATATCTTTGATAACAGGAAGAAACGTTAGAGTTCCCTCCTTTGATTCCTCAAGTAACGTCCCATCCCTATCAACGAGAAAGAATTTATTGTTTATATCAAGAATAGCAACAGGTTTAGACTCTGTTATATTAATAAATATCTTTCCTGAGAGATCTTTTTTTATAATTGCATCCTTTATCCATGGAGAGGTTTTTATCCTTTTGTAGAGTTCGTGATTAGATACCCTAAAAATAGGGTCGCCTTTCTTTATCTTTAATAGAGATATAATATCATCATTTTTAAGATGTTCATTCCCTAAAATGTAGATATCATTAATATTAAGATGATGCTTGATAGCATAAGAAATAGAGGAGATAGCTAAAATTACAGCAAGGCTAAATAAGACAATAAATCTGATCTTTTTGTTTTTCCTTTTTCTTTTTAATATCCTGACATTTCTTTTATTGCTATAAATCATATATTGTCCTTTAATGAAATCCTTATTATCTCCTCTATTAGGTCGCCAAAATCAAGACCAGCGAGCCTTGCTATCTTTGGCAGAAGACTCGTCTCAGTCATGCCAGGTATAGTGTTGACCTCCAAAACATATGGATTATTTGATTCGTCAAGTATTAAATCAACCCTTGTTGCCCCTTTACATCCAAGCGCACGGTGGGAAGCCAATGCAAGCATCTTAAGTTTGTTATATAATGTTTCATCCAATTCTGGAGGAAGTATATACCTTGTAAGACCTGGTGTATATTTTGCTTTATAGCTATAAAATTCTGCTGACGGTATAACCTCTACTCCACCTAATACCTGATCACCTAATATGCCTATATGTACCTCCCTGCCTTTTATATATTTTTCAATTAATATCTTTTCTCCATATACAAATGCCCTATCCATTGCATCTTTTATCTCATCCTCTTTCTTTACAATACTAACACCAATGCTTGATCCCTCAGATACAGGCTTTATAACCCATGGCATATCAAAGCCTATCTTAAGTTGTGATATGTTTTCATCACGTCGAACAACAATAAAGGGCGATATAGGGATATTATGATATAGAAATATCTTCTTTGATGCCTCTTTATCCATTGCAAGTGCAGACGCAAGGATTCCTGATCCTGTATATGGTATACCCATAACCTCAAGAAAACCCTGAATAGCACCATTTTCACCGTATCCACCATGTAAGGCGAGAAAGGCAATTTCAATCTTATTTTGCCTTATTGAGTCCCAAAGGTTCTCTTTCGTATCAATAAGAACTACATTATATCCCTTACTTTGCAAGGCCTTAAATACTGCAATCCCACTTCTAAGGGAGACCTCTCTTTCTGCTGATATACCACCTGCAAGAACCCCAATTCTTTTTTTAGTCAACATATATCTACACCTGATTAAAATTTTCAATTAGGAGTCTCTACCGTAAATCTTGATTTCAGGCTCTAAAACAATCCCAAATCTATCCTTTACCCTCTTACTTACCTTATCCATAAGCATCAGAAAGTCATCAGCAGTCCCCTCTCCAGTATTAATAAAGAAATTGGCATGTAGGCTACTAACCTCTATGCCTCCTACCCTCATCCCTTTACATCCAGCCTCATCTATCAGCCTGCCTGCAGCTATATGCCTTGGATTTTTAAATACACAGCCTGCTGATGCCTCAGATACTGGTTGTCTTGACTTTTTTTCCTTTATAAATTCAGAAACCCTTTTTTTTACCTCATTGGGTTCATCCTCTTTGAATCTAAGCCTTGCACTTAAAATAACAGCATCAACTGGTATATCAGCCTTTCTATAACTAAAAACTATCTGATCAGCCATTAATGTCCTTATTCCAACCTCCTTAATCAGTATATCTATAGACTTTATTACATCCTTAATCTCATATCCAAAGGAACCTGCATTTCCAGCAATAGCCCCTCCTATGGAACCGGGGATTCCTGCTAACCCTTCTATGCCAGAAAGCCCTTTTTCAACACATAAATTTATAATCCCCTGTAATGAAGCACCTGCCTGTGCATAAATCTCTTTACTACTAGGATAATCAGTTATTTTATTAATCCTTTTTGTAAATATTACAGCTCCCTCTATTCCTTTGTCTCTTATTAAGATATTAGTGCCTCCACCAATAACTATGTAAGGGATATTACTATCAACAAGCATTCCTATTACCTCTGCAATATTGGTCTCATCAGGAAAAATTGCAATGTCTGACATGCCCCCAATTCTCAAAGAGACATGTTTTGACATGGGTTCATTAAATCTTATCTCAATATTATTAGAGATGCAGAAATCTTTTAGCAGTTCATAAACCATTCAGAATCTCTTCACCAATTTTATATACATCACCTGCGCCAAGGGTTAGGATTATATCTCCCTGCCTGACTTCAGATATCACCTTTTTTATAAGATCCCCTTTTTCCTTAATATATACCGCATTCTTAAAACCCTTCTCTTGAATTTTTCTAAATAAATTAGATGAATTTATACCATCTATCTCTTTTTCACCAGCAGGATATATATCCATAAGAAACAATCTATCAGCATCTCCAAAGCTTTGAGCAAACTCATCTAACAAATCCCTTGTCCTTGTATACCTATGGGGCTGAAATATAACAAGGAGTCTGTTATCTTTGAAGCAATGTCTTGCAGCATTAATAGTAGCCCTTATCTCTGATGGATGATGACCATAATCGTCAAAGAACCTTATACCCTTTGATTCACCTTTAAATTCAAATCTTCTTTGTATACCGCTGAAATTTCTTAAGGCTGACTGTATAACATATATAGGAATCTGCAATTCTAAGGCAACGGTTATAGCAGCAAGACTATTCAGGATGTTATGTATTCCTGGCATTGGTAGCTCAAATAAACCTAATCCTTTGCCTTTATAGACAGGTTCAAAAATCATCCTCATTCCCTCATTTTTTATATCCCTGGCATATATATCCGCATCAGGAGTAAATCCATAGGTTATGACCCTTCTTTTAATAGATGGGATTATATCCCTCACATGCTCATTCTCTATGCAAAGTATTGAAGTGCCATAAAATGGAACCTTATTAATGAAAGATGTAAAGGCATCTTTTAATGCATTAATATCCTTAAAATAATCAAGATGTTCCCGATCAATATTAGTTATAACTGCTATGGTAGGATTCAGCTTGAGAAAGGACCCATCACTCTCATCAGCCTCTGCAACAATATAATCACCATATCCTAGTTTTGCATTACTGCCCATAGACTTAAGTTTCCCTCCAATCACTACTGTGGGATCCAATCCACCCTCCCCAAGTATAGTTGCTATAAGTGAGGTAGTAGTTGTCTTTCCGTGTGCTCCTGCAATAAGGATCCCGTACTTTAGTCTGCCCAACTCTGCAAGCATCTCTGCCCTAGAAATAACAGGGATAGCCCTATTTTTTGCCTCAATAACCTCTATGTTGTTAAAGGAAACAGCTGATGATATTACAACCACATGGGCACCATTGATATTTTCTGCATCATGACCAATAAATATCTTTATTCCGAGATCCCTCAATCTTCTTGTAGTCGCAGATTCCCTTAAATCAGAGCCTGTCACCTCATATCCAAGGTTATGAAGCACCTCTGCTATTCCGCTCATACCTATACCGCCAATACCAACAAAATGTATAACCTTATACTTGTTAAACAATTTAGCCCTCCCCAAAAATTATAGTAAGTAAAGAGTTTTATCATCTTCTTACAAGGCTTAATGCTATATCTACAACCCTTTCAGCAGCATCTACCTTTCCAAATGCTGAGGCAGCGAACTGCATCTTTTCCCTCAAATTTTTGTCATTATATAACTCTCTTATAGTAGCTGCCAACAGAGCCCCATTAAGATCCTTATCTAATATAACCTTTGCAGCCGCCATATCCTCAAGCTTCCTTGCATTATATTCCTGATGATTTGCGGCAGCATAAGGATATGGGATGAGAATAGACGCCTTTCCTGCTACGGTAATCTCTGAAAGGGTAGTCGCACCTGCCCTGCAGATAACAATATCTGATATAGTATATACCTCTGCCATTTGATAGATGTAAGGAACTACTATGCCGCTGAAACCAGCCTTCCTGTAAGCATCTTTTACATGTTCATAATCATTTTCACCTGTCTGGTGAATAAATTGTATATTTTTTTTTAGATCTGTAAGATAGTCTAATGCCTCAACCATAGCATAATTTATACTCCTTGCCCCAGCACTTCCACCAAAAACAAATACGGTAAATTTATCTCTATCAACCTGAAATAAACTATAAGACCTCTCCTCATCTCTAATTAACAATTCTTTCCTGATAGGATTACCTGTTAGATAGGTCTTATGTCTTGGGAAATAAGAGGTGCTTTCCTGATATGTGACAGCTATTGCATCAACAAACCTACTAAGAAATCTATTAGCTTTACCAGGCACTGAATTTTGTTCAAGGATCATTGTGGGAATGCCCTTGAAATGAGCTGCCAGTACCATTCCAACAGAGGCATAACCACCAACACCTATAACAATATCAGGCCTAAAGGCCTTAATAATACGAAGGGAATCAAAAATAGATAATATGAATATTAAAAGAGCCTTTATTTTCTTTATAAAGGATTTTCCTACTATCCCCTCAGCCCTGATAAATCTTATCAGATAGCCTTCTCTCGGTATTATCTTTGACTCTATTCCATATTCGGTGCCTACAAATAGTATGTTATTTTTTTCTATACCTATTTTTTGATCCCTGCCTCTGCTCAGGAACTCCTCGGCCACAGCAATACCTGGATATAAGTGGCCGCCCGTGCCACCACCTGCTATTATAATATTCATAATTAATCTTAAAAAATATTAATTTTTATATTTCCTATATCGGTAACTACCTCGCCACTTATTGGTATATCCAGTATATCTAACCTTTGAAAGGTTATATTGCACCGGCTTTTCCAAATCAAAATTGGTATTTATATTATTATCAGATACCTCTGATTTCCTCTCTGTTGATATGTTCAGCAATAATCCTATAGCAATCATATTAACAATCAAGGAAGAGCCGCCATAGCTTATAAAGGGAAGAGGTAGCCCCTTTGTGGGTACCATGCCTGTAACCACAGAAAAATTTATAATCGCCTGAACAGCTATCATTATAGAAATACCGAAACCGAGGTAATAAGAAAAGGGATTAATTGCCCTATTTGATATGATAACACCTCTTACAAAAAGAAAAACAAACAAGAAAACCACTACTGTAGCACCTATGAAGCCAGTCTCTTCACCTATTAATGAAAAGATAAAGTCTGTATGAACCTCTGGAAGAAAATATAGCTTCTGTCTTCCCTCACCGAGACCAACTCCTGTAAGCCCACCGCTTCCAAGGGCTATAAATGACTGAATAAGCTGAAATCCACTTCCTAATGGATCCTTCCATGGATCAAGAAAGGCTGTAAATCTCTTCCATCTGTAAGGCTCTGACTTAATAAGCCAGATAACTGCTGGGATCGCCATTGCTATTAAGATAGACAGATATCTTATCCTTGTACCTGATAAAAAGAGCATTAAAATAGTGATGATCCCAAGACTCATAGCTGCGCCAAAATCGGGCTGCTTCAAAAATATAATCTGAAAAATTCCCATAATGCTAATAGGAATAACAAAGGAAAAGATTTTATCCCTATCATAGCCAGACCTGCTAACATACCATGCCATAAATATTACCATAGAGAGTTTCACAAGCTCTGATGGTTGAAAATTAGAGGGCCATAATCTCAACCATCTCCTCGCACCACCAGCTGTTGTGCCTAAAGAGGTAAAAACCATTAATAGCAATATAAAAGAGATAAGAAGCATAATTGGTGATAATCTCTTAATATGTTTAAGGGGTATTTTAAAGGCACTAAGCAAGGCGATAATGCCAAACAGTACAGTAAAAAACTGTTTCTTTACATAATCAAATTGACTAATATAGATACCTTTCTTCTGATACTTCTCAATAACATCAGGGGAAACCACTGATGTTGAACTATACACAGAAACGAGACCTATAATAATAAGTGCACCTGTAATAATAACAGTCCATTTATCGTATGTTTGATTATATGCCTTTGTATGGCTTCCAACTGGGTATCTCATAATGCCCATACAATCTCTTTGAACTGTTTGCCCCTGTCTTCAAAATCCCTGAACATATCAAAACTTGCACAGGCTGGTGAGAGTAAAACAACATCTCCAGGAGAGGCTATTTCTTTTGCCCTTAAAACAGCCGATTTTAAATCATCCTCTATAAAGACATCAGTTAGATCCCCAACAGCCTTCATTATCTTTTCCTTTGCCTCTCCTATAAGGATAAGTGTTTTTACCTTTGACTTAATTAAAGGTCTCAATATTGTGAAGTCACTGTCTTTGTCTCTTCCACCAGCGATCATTACAACAGGCTCATTAAAGCCCTCAAGAGACTTTACTACTGCGCCTACATTTGTCCCCTTTGAGTCATTTATATATGTAACACCATCTATTTCACGAACAAACTCAAGCCTATGCTCAAGCCCAGAAAAAGACTTAACAGCTTCCTCTATCCCCTCAGGATTGCATCTTGCAATTAGTGCCATCAGAGAGGCTGACATAGCATTCTCAATGTTATGGACACCTCTAATCAAAAAGTTAGATGGATAGAGCCTAAAATCTGAGAGGGTTTTTAATTCGGGAATATTAAAATATATGACTCCATCCTTGTAATAAGCTCCTTCAACCTCTCTTTGTCTACTAAAATAAAAAACCCTCGGTCTTTGACCTTTTATCTTAATTCTTTCTTCAATTATATTTGTAATTGGGTCATCTGCATTTAGTACAAGAAAGTCTTCCTCGGTCTGATTTCTGAATATCATACATTTTGCTTCAATATAATCTGACATAGATCTGTATCTGTCCAAATGATCTTGGGTAATATTAAGGATTGTTGCAACCTTAGGACGAAATGCTTCTATGCTTTCAAGTTGAAAACTGGAGACTTCAGCTACAATATAGTCTAAATTTGAAACCTGTAATTTGAAATTCGAAATCTCTGCTGTAAGTGCATTACCAATATTTCCACCTAAAATTGCATTAAAACCACTCCTTTTAACCATCTCATATAAAAGTGCAGTTGTTGTTGATTTTCCATTGGTGCCTGTTACTGCTATAAAAGATGGCTTATGGCTTATCTTTGTGCTATGTATATTTGATTTTTCTCTATTAAAGGACTTTAAGAACAAACCATTAGATATTATCTGATAGGCTAATTCCAATTCACCGATAATCCTTATGCCTTTATTCCTCGCTAAATTTAAAGGATTGATCCAAAGGGGCACACCAGGACTAACTATTATTAGATCAGCATTTAAGAATATCTCTGCGGGATGTTGCCCAAGGACAGTTTTAATTTTTGGATCCAACTTGTCTAAATATTCTTTTAGCTCCTCCTTTTCCTTTTTGTCAGTAACTGTTACATCAGCACCAAATTCAGCAAGTATATTTGCAGCGCCAACACCGCTTCTTGCAAGACCAAGAACAGTAACCCTCTTTCTGTTTATATTACTAAGAAACATTCCTTGTTCTATTGGTCCCACTTTTCCTAGTAACCTTTATATTATTATCCTTTTTATTTTTTTGCTTAATTGCTACCTTTAATTTCTTCTGAACCTTTGCTGTCTTAATCTTTTTTATATTCTTTACATTCTTGGTCTTTGCCATCTTATACTTTTTACCCATCTTATAAGAGGCAAGGGTTACGGGTTTTCTCTTTGATGTGCTGCTTAAATAGATTATAGGCTCTGACTTCTTATTAACAACTTCTTTTCCCAACGATAAAAGGTTAATTGAATCTGTCCATAGATTGTCTCTAACTGGTTGTCCAAGAATTACTGTTATTAATGTGCTATCATCTTTCTTAGCTGCACACACAAAACAGTGCTGTGCTGCCTTAGTATAACCTGTTTTTCCACCAATAACATTATCATCTGTCCAGAGGAGTTGATTAGTATTTTTTAAAAAGATCTCCCTTCCTTCAACTGATCGGATCTCCTTTTCTTTTGTGCTTAAGCTCTCCCTAATTAAAGGATATTTAAGAGACTCCTTCATAATCTTTGCAAGATCAAATGCTGTTGTATACTGCTCACCACCTGGCAGACCTGAGGCATTTGCAAATCTTGTATTTTCAGCGCCAATTCTCTCAACCTTTTCATTCATCAATCTTACAAAGGCTGATTCTATCCCTGATACAGCCTCAGCAAGCGCTACAGTAGCTCCATTGTTAGATCTCATTAGTGCAAGATATAAGAGGTCTTTTACCCTATATCTTTCTCCTTCTTTAATATGAGGGCTTACAGAAGGAACCTCTGATGCTATCCTGCTTACTGATACAACTGTTTCTGGATTAATCCTATCAAGAACAACCATGGCTGTAACAAGCTTTGTTGTACTTGCAGGAGGAAGCCTTAGATTGGGATTTTTTGCAAAAAGTATCCTTTCTGTCTCTGAGTCTATTACTATCGCAGCCTTTGAAGAGATATAATCAGCAAAGGCAGAGGACAGAGGGCAATGAATAATGAGCAGCAAGAGGGTAATTATAAATAAAAAATTCCCAATCACATACTTGAGATTTGAAACTTGGCGCTTGGCTCTTCCTTTCATATTTTCACCTCAATTTTAAGGTTGCAAGGCTTAATAATGCAAGAAATATTCCTATTATCCAGAATCTTACTATTACCTTAGGTTCAGGCCATCCCTTTAATTCAAAGTGATGATGTATTGGAGCCATTCTGAATATCCTTTTATTTGTAAGTTTGTATGAAACAACCTGTAATACAACAGAGATAGTCTCTATAACAAAAATCCCTCCGACAACTGCAAGGATAATTTCATGTTTTGTTACAACTGCAAGGGTACCAAGCGCCCCACCAAGTCCGAGGGATCCCACATCACCCATAAAAACCTCTGCAGGGAATGTATTATACCATAAAAAGCCGAGGGCAGCGCCGAACAGGGCTCCACAAAATACAGTTAATTCGCCTATTCCCGGCATATAAAGAACCTGTAAGTATCTTGCAAACTCCGCATGTCCTGAAAGATACACTAAGGCTCCATTTACCAATGCTGCTATGGCAACAAGTCCTATAGCTAATCCATCTATGCCATCAGTCAAATTCACAGCATTTGAGGATCCCACAATGACAAAAACCGCAAAGGGTATGTAAAAAATACCCAGATCAAATAGCCATTTCTTGAAAAATGGAACACTTAGCATAGTGTTATATGGGTCTTTAGGGTTTGTATAAAGGAAAATCCCTATTACCAGAGCTAAAAAAAGTTGCATGCCAAATTTATAGCAGGCCTTTAGACCCTTTGGATTTTTCTTAACTGCCTTGAGATAATCATCAATAAATCCAATAGCCCCAAAGCCAAGAAGGGATATCATCACTACCCACATGTAGTGGGTCTTAAAATTTCCCCACATAAGCATAGAAATAGTGATAGATACTATTATTATTATGCCTCCCATTGTAGGTGTACCTGATTTTGAAAAATGGGTCTTTGGACCATCATCCCTTATCTGCTGCAACATACTTATCTTTCTTAGCCATTGAATAATTTTAGGGGCGATAATGAATGTTACTAATAAAGCTGTGAGGGCAGCAAGGGACGTCCTAAATGTTATATATCTAAAGACATTAAAAGGGGTAAAGTAAATATGTAAGTCATATAAAAATTCGTAAAGCATTAAAAACCTCAAAGAAATTAATTAAACATATCCTCAATAATATTAGTAATCTTCTCCATTTTCATTCCCCTTGATCCCTTTATAAGAACTATATCCCCTTCCTGAATCGTCTCCTTTAATTTATATCCAGCTATCTCATTATTCTCTGCATGTATTGCTTTGCTGCTACATTCTCTTACAGCAAAATCCATTAAAGGACCTACCCCTATAAAAATATCAATAGGAAGTTTTGCTATCCTCTTGCCCAATTCCTGATGGGCTTTTATAGAATAGTCGCCAAGTTCAAGCATGTCTCCAAGCACTGCTATTGCCCTTTTATGCCTATTGCCACCCCTATGAGTAGATGATTGATATAATCTCATAAGCTCATTCAGTGACTCCTCTATTGAAGAGGGATTTGCATTATAAACATCATTTAGTACAGTAACCCCTTGATATCTTCTAACCTCAAATCTCATTTTAACACCGCTGAACAATTCTAACCCCTTCTTAATTTCCTCGAGGTCAAAGCCTAATGATAATGCTGCTAATGCTGCTGCTATCATGTTATACACATTAAAGTATCCTGATAAATTTGATCTTATTGAAACTGCCCCTTCTTTAGAACATAATACAAATCTAATTCCATCCTCATAAACCTGTATATCCTTTGCTCTTATATCCACATCATCTCTATTAATACCATAGGTGAAAATCTCTCCAAGAAACCTCTCTCTTACTCCCTCCAAGAGAAAACGGTCATCTCCATTCACAATAGCCCTTTTTATATATGGCAGCACCTCTAATTCGGCGTCCCTGACATTTTCAAGACTACCAAACCCCTCCAAATGTTCATAGCCTATATTAGTAATAATGCCGATATCCGGATAAGCAATCCTACATAATTCATCTATATCAAATGGTCTGTTTGTTCCCATTTCAAGAACCATAATATCTGGATTAGATACACCATTAACAATACAAAGAGGCAAACCTATCTGATTATTGAGATTATCCTTTGTCTTTAGCACATTTAGTCTCGTAGCCAAAATAGAAGAGAGAAGCTCCTTTGTGGTAGTTTTGCCATTACTGCCAACCACAGAGATAACATGCCCATTAAAGCCTCTCCTTAAATATTTGGCTAAATCCTGTAAGGCATAAAGTGTGTCTTTAACAGATATAATAGTTTTATTTGACAATTCTAAATCTTGAAAAACAAATCCCTCTTCAACAATAGCGCCATCCCCTTTTTTAAGGGCCTCTAAGACAAAGTTATGACCATCAAATCTATCTCCCTTTAGAGCAATGAATATTTCACCATCTTTTATTGTCCTTGAATCTATAGAAACACCTAAAAACTCTATCTTCCCCTTCGAAATAACCCTACCCGATGTAGCCTTTAAAACAGTATCTAAACTAATCATTTAGAAATATACCTTTTTTTAAGAGTTATGGCCTCTTTTATTGCCTCTTTATCACTAAAATAATAGCGTTTCCCTTTTATTTCCTGATAATCCTCATGACCTTTCCCAGCAACAATAAGAATATCTCCCTGTTCAGCAATTTCGACTGCCATTTGTATAGCACTTTTTCTATCTTGTATGATTACATAATTGCTCTTCTTAATGCCTTCCTCTATATCTCTTAAAATCTTGCCGGGGTCTTCATTTCTTGGATTATCCGATGTTATTATTACAAAATCACTAAGATTAGTTGCTATCTCTCCCATCAAAGGTCTCTTCCCTTTGTCTCTATTGCCTCCACAGCCAAATACAGTTATGATCCTTCCTTTATTAGAGGAGCAATTTCCCCTAATTTTGCGGGCTGTAATCAAAAGCCTCTCCAGTGCATCTTCAGTGTGGGCATAATCTACAACAGCAAGAAAATTCTGTCCCTGGTCAATTGTCTCAAACCTTCCACTTATTGATTTTGTATTTGAGATCGCCTCCTTAATAAAGTTAACAGGGATGTTTAGGGATAGGGCTACTCCTATTGAGGCTATTATATTATAAACATTTGTTAAACCAATAAGGGGGGACTTAAAGGATTCAGAGTTCAATGCCTTAAATTCAGGGCATGAGGTTTGAATCCTGAATGATGAACCCTTAAATGTTGTTTTTATATCATAGGCCCTAATATCAGCCTCATCATTATAAATGCCATAAGTGAGAATCCTTTTTGACGATAACTTTTCAATATTTTTTATATCGGAGATAATCCTCTTTCCATAAGTGTCATCTATATTAATAACAGCAACCCCTTTTTCATCAAGCAGTTCTGTAAACAACCTCTCTTTTGCCCTGAAATAATCCTCCATATCTTTATGAAAATCCAGGTGATCCCTTGTGAGATTTGTGAAGATTGCTATCTTGAATCTAGTATAATCCACCCTTTTTTGTGCAAGGCTATGGGATGATACCTCACTGACAATATGGCTACACCCCTTATCTATCATCTCCCTGATTAGGGCTTGAAAATTCACAGACTCTGGTGTTGTGTGGTGTGCAGGATAAGATTCATCTTTTATAAGATACCTTATTGTTCCTATTAATCCAACACTGAATCCATAATTTTCTAATATGGATTTAATTATATAAGAGGTAGTTGTCTTCCCATTTGTCCCTGTAATGCCTATGACTGTTGCATCCTCTGAAGGTCTGCCATAAAAATCATTTGCAATTGCTGCAATGGCATCCCTTGTATCATTAACACCTATCCATGCAATATGGGGATATTTAGACATAAGATCACTCATATCTCTTGAGGCATCATAAACAATCCCTATAGCTCCCTTTTTTATTGAATCCTCTATAAAGTCATGACCATCAAAGTTTTCACCCTTTATAGCAAAAAAAAGTTCACCCCCTTTTACATCTCTTGAGTCATAAACAAGCCCTGAGATACATCTATCCATATCCCCTGATAATCTGAAATCTCTTCTTATAATATCCCTAATCCTCATCATCTTTAAGTATAATTATAAAAATAATTGGAGATCGGTCTAGGACACATCAAACTCCTTGCTATTGTCTTTAATTACTGACCACTCTTTTCGGTACTAACAAGCAACAATCCCTTCTCCCTGTAATCATCCCTTGGTACATTTAGATATGAAAGCGACTCATCGGCTATCTGCTTGAAGGCAGGACCTGCTACAACCCCTCCATATATAGCACCTTTTGGCTCGTGTATAACCAAAATCATAGCAATCTTTGGGTCATCAGCAGGCACAAATCCTACAAATGAACTTACATATCTCTCTTTAGAGTATCTCTTAGTCCTCTGGTCAATCAATTGGGCTGTGCCTGTCTTTCCAGCAACAAGATTTCCATCAACAGCAGCAAGTTTTGCTGTGCCGCCTTCTTCTGTGACAGTCTTTAGTATATCCTTGAAGGTATTTGCGGTCTTTTCAGATATGATTCTATTTGCCTTAGGGACAGCCTTATAAACAATTTTGCCATCAGGAGAAATGATCTCAGAAACCACATATGGTTTAACTAGAAAACCTCCATTTGCTATTGCTGCATATGCCCTTAACACCTGCAAAGGTGTAACAGCAACCTCCTGACCTATTGTTATAGCCCCTATAGATGTTCCTGACCATTTATCTGGTGTCTTGACCCAGCCTGAGACCTCTCCAGTAAGATCAATGCCTGTTTTATCAGCAAACCCAAATCTCCTTATATAATCATAAAGCCTTTCCTTTCCCAGATTTAAACCAATTTTTATAATACCCACATTAGAGGATTTCTGAATAACCTCTTTAAATGTAAGCAAACCGTTTTTGTGTACATCCTTTATCTTTTTCCCGCCGACTTCTATATAGCCAGCGCTACAATCAATTTTCGAATTAGGAGAGACTATACCCTCTTCTAAGGCAGCAACCCCTGCTACTATTTTAAATGTTGAGCCAGGTTCATAGCAATCTGTTATAGCCCTGTTCCTTCTCTTTTCTGCATTTACACCTGATGGTTTATTAGGGTCGAAGCTTGGCCTGTTTGCCATAGCTAATATTTCACCTGTTTTTGGATCCATCATAATAGCTGTAGCTGCTACTGCCTTCCACTTTGAGACTACCTCATCAAGATTTTTCTCCAAAATATATTGGAGACCTTCATCTATTGTAAGCACTATATCATTTCCCCTTACCTCCTTATCAAGCCCTATAGAGATTATGTTTCCCTTTGCATCCCTCATCACAGTAACCGTTTCGGCCTTTGCAGTAAGGTATTTGTCGTATCTCCTCTCAATTCCCTCCAACCCTTTATTATCAAAGTCAACAAAACCAAGTATATGAGATGCCATGTCTCCTTTAGGATAAAATCTCTTTGTCTCAGGGATTAGTCCTATCCCCTGTAATTTTAGTTCCCTGATCTTTCTAGCATCTTCTATGCTAACTTTTCTTTCTAACCACTGAAACCCCCTGTCTGTATTAAGTTTTGAAAAAATTACTGATGATCTTTTATTTAATGTCCTTGAAATTGTTGAGGCAACCCTATCAGGATCTATTATCTCTTGGGGATTACAATATATAGATTCTGTCTCAAGATTAACAGCGAGTTCCCTTCCCCTTCTGTCAAGTATAAAACCCCTTCTAACCGATATTTCCTCTTTCTTGAATTGCTGAAGCCTTGCTTTTTCAAGAAACTTAGAGTGATCTAAAAGCATAATTTCTATAAGTCGTAGAATAACCAATAAAAAACAGAGAGATATGAAAACAACCAATATGATTGGCCTTGTCTTCATGGCATTTTATAACCATCTGAATGCCTTTTGTTAGATGCTGAAAGGGATGCATTATGTATATAGTTATCATTAGCCCTTTTCACAAATATCACCCTTGCCCTATCTGGAAAGACAAATTCATCTGAAGCAGCGGCTTCTACCTTCTCAACAGAAAGCAAATTTGCCTTTTCTACAGAGGCCACCTTTATATCGCGTGCTAATTCCTTCTTCTTTTTTTCAAGACTGCTAATCCTATACTCAAGTGAAACCACACCTGTCCTCAACCATATAATCCCAAAAATAGATAAAAATAAAAGAATTATTGATAAAGACTTTAAAATATTATTCCACCTTCTCCTTCTTATCTCTAGCATATTTTTTCCCCTCCTCTTAGCTTTGCACTCCTTGAAGACGGATTAAGCATTATCTCCTCTTTTGTTGGCACAATGGGTTTCTTTGTAATTATCCTTATATATCCCTCCCTTGCATTTTCCTTCATAAAATTCTTCACAATCCTGTCTTCAAGGGAGTGATATGAAATAACTGCTATCCTTCCTCCAACCCTTAACATTCTAACAGCTGACATAAGTCCCTTTTTCAATTCAGATAGCTCCTTATTGACCTCAATTCTTAATGCCTGAAATACCCTTGTTGCAGGATGGGTCTTGCCCCTTTTTCTATAAATCCTTGCTATAAGGGTTGAAAGGTCAATACATGTATTTATTGGAGAAATGCTTCTTTCTTTTACAATTGCCCTTGCTATCTTTCTTGCAAATGGCTCTTCTCCATACTCCCTGATCACCCTCTCTAATTCATTTTCAGGATAATTATTAATAACATCCCATGCAGTTAGTTCCTGAGAGAGGTCCATCCTCATATCAAGCCTTTTTTCTGACATAAAGCTAAAACCGCGATCCATATCCTTTAATTGGAGCATTGAAACCCCGAGGTCAAAAAGCACACCATCAATCTGTTTTACACCCATTGATAGTAGAATCTCCTCTATCTGTGAAAAACTACCCTTTTTTAGAAATACCCTTTCATTGTTAAGCCTCTTCTCTGAGTATTTAATGGCCTCTTCGTCTCTATCTATACCTATAAGACGGCCCTTACTTCCTAGATAAGAGAGTATTGCCTTCGAATGTCCTCCAAGGCCAACAGTGGCATCTATATAAACACCATCAGGCACAATATCTAATAATTCTATTACCTCCTTAACCATTACAGGGATATGGATTTGCTCCCTGCTTATCCCTTTCTCAATCCCATTCACAATCCATATCCAGCTAATATAGATTTAAAGGCCCTACTATCAATCTTAGATGGATCAGTAACATCATCCCAAAGTTTTTTATCCCAAATCTCTATCATATCTACCTGTCCAACTAATACAACCTCACTTGTTATTCCTGCATCCTGTCTATGTTCATAGGGCACTAATATCCTTCCTTGTTTATCGAGCTCGCATTCTACTGCAGAGGCAATTACCCTTCTCAGATAAAACTGTACTGCTTCGTCCATCTTGGGCATTGTCCGTATCTTTTCTTCAAGCCTATTCCATTCCTCAAGGGGATAAAGACAAAGACACTTGTCAAAGGCAGAGTTGGTGATATATAGTTTTGTAGAGGTATATTTTTTAGATAAGGTTTCTCTTAAGGGTGCAGGGATTATGATTCTTCCTTTTGGGTCTAATGTATGGTAATATTTACCCAAAAAAGATGTCATTAATCCTCCACTTTATACCACTTTTTACCACTTATAATATTTAATTATATAAATATTGTCAAGGGGAAATTGATTTTTCCTATATAATGTAGTAATGTACTTAAAGTTACACTATATTTTGTATTTTTTTAGGGACAAAAATGTTTAAAAATGAATTGGAAAAATTATATTCAAGAAAATTAATTAGAAACATAAAAGATAGAGAGGCAGGAAAATCAGCAGCACGAATTATCATTGACGGAAAAGAGTATATAAATTTCTCTTCTAATGATTACCTTGGACTCTGTAATAATCCCTATATAAGTGGAGCAGCAAAAAAGGCCATTGATAAATATGGTCTTGGCTCAGGAGCCTCAAGACTTTTGTCAGGTGGCACCTCTCTTCACTCAGAGCTTGAAAAGGAGATAGCCCTATTCAAAGAGACTGAAGGTGCTTTAATTTTTAATTCTGGATATATAGCAAATATAAGCATTATACCTATTATTGCAGGCCAAGGTGATGCACTTTTTAGTGATGAACTTAATCATGCAAGCATTATTGATGGTTGCAGACTAAGCAGGGCAAAAAAATTAATTTACAGACATAAAGATGTTCAACATTTATCAGAGCTTTTAAAAAGGGAAGATGCAAAAAGAAAGGTAATAGTTACTGATACAGTTTTTAGCATGGATGGGGATATAGCACCCCTTAGAGATTTATATGATCTATGTAAGTCAATTCATTCATCATGTCAGGGTTCCGTTATTCTCTACCTAGATGATGCCCATGGAACAGGTGTACTTGGAGAAGGGAAAGGCGCTCTTTCATATTTTGGGATCAAACCAGAGCCCTGGATAATACAGATGGGGACATTTTCAAAGGCATTAGGTTCCTATGGGGCATTTGTTGCAGGAAATAGAGATGTTATTGAATATATTAAAAACAGTGCAAGGGGTTTTATCTTCTCAACTGCACTGCCCCCGTGCTTGATTGGAGCATCTTTAGAGGCATTAAATATTATTAAGAGTGATCCCTCTTTAATAAAAAGGTTGTGGCTTAATCAAGAAATGCTGATTAATGGATTAAAAAGACTTGGTTTTAATACATCAAATAGCGAGACCCCTATAGTACCAGTAATTGTTGATAGTATAGAGAAATGCCTAAACCTCTCTAACTATCTTTTAAGGCATAGGATATACGCACCTGCCATCAGACCCCCAACTGTTCAGATACCAAGAATAAGGTTTACTGTCACAGCTAACCATAAAGAAGAGGATATTGATAGATTGCTAAATGTGCTTTCTGAATACAAGGAGTAAGAAGTGCCTTTTGTTGATTCAAATCTCCCTAATCCAAAAGCGCCTTCAATGCCCTTACAGCCCTTTCAGGTGAGGCATATACCGGAATCTTTATCCTTTCAAGAGCTGAGATTATCTTCTTTGCAACACCATTTTGTGGTATATGAAAGACTATCGGCTTATTTATATCTGACCGAATAGATTTAATCAATCCTGTCAATCCTTCTGTAATTCCGGCTACATTTGGAAGGGCAATCAAAAGAAATCCATCATAATCATCCTTTAGATCATTTATCGCTGTAATATAATCCATATCCTTTACCTGAGCGGTCAGATCTAATGGATTATTTATTCCATAAAAATGTGGGAATATCCTTCTAAGTCTTTCTCTCTTGTCATCTGGCAGATTAACAACATCAAGCCCTTTCCTCATGCATTCATCTGCTGCTAATACACCTGACCCTCCTCCATTAGTTATAATTAAGACCCGTTTTGCCCTTTTTTCTTTTTTCATAATATTTACAAACTTGCCCTGAAATGAAATTGCCTTAGCAGCATCTATCAATTCATCAAAATCAACTGCCTCTTTTATACCAAACTGTCTCATTATAGAATTAAAAACCTCATATCTCCCTGCCAATCTTCCAGTATGAGAAAATGCTGCTATTTGACCGCTTAATCCCTTGCCGGACTTAAGTAAAATAAAAGGCTTTTTTTCAGATAGATTTTTTGCACTATTTATAAATCTCCTTCCATCAGCAATTGATTCAATATAGGAAATAACAACCTCGGTCTGATTATCACTTGCTAAATATTCGTATAAATCTGATTCATCAATATCTATGGCATTTCCATAACCAATTGCCTTTGATATACCAGTATTTGATTGTTTCAAAGAACTCATTATACAGCTAAGGATAGCGCCACTCTGTGAAACAACTGCAACATTGCCCCTTTTAGGTCTTCTAAGCCTCTTGTAGGGGAGAAAAAAGGTGTCAAGTCTATGGTAAGGATTATAAACCCCCATACAGTTTGGCCCAAGTATCCTTAAGCCCATTTCACTTCCTATTTTTTTTACACTATTTTGAATTCCTATATCTCCAACCTCTGCAAATCCAGAACTTGAGATAATTACACATTTAGCGTTTCTACCAATTTCTTTTAATATAGCAGGTACTTCAGCTGCTGGCCTCATCACAATAACTAAGTCAATAGCATCAGGGATATCTTTAAAAGAGGGATATGCCTTTAGACCCATTAATTCAGGATGATTAGGGTTCACTGGATAAACCTTGCCTTTAAAATTAAGAAGGTTTTTAAGGATTACACCACCAAGCTTCTCTTCGCTACTTGATGCGCCGATTAAGGCAATTGATTTAGGTTTCAGAAGAAAATCTATGGGATTCATAAATACTGATTTTATTTAGGGATTTAACATATTTAGAAATTATACTTTTAACTTGTTTTTCAGCAATTCATTAACTAACTGTGGATTTGCCTTTCCCTTAGTGATCTTCATTACCTGTCCTACAAAAAATCCAATAAGCCTTTCGTCACCAGCCTTATATCTCTCTACCTCTTTTGGATTTTTTGATAGCACCTCTTCTATAGCCCTTTCAATCAAGGACTCATCGCTTACCTGTACAAGACCCTTCTCCTTTACAATTGTCTCTGCATCCTTTCCACTTTTGTACATCTCCTCAAAGACGGTCTTTGCTATCTTACCACTAATAGTTCCATTATCTATAAGCCTAAGCATGTTCACAAGCTGATTTGGTGTTAAGGGACATTCTTCTATCGACCTATTATCCTCATTAAGCATCCTCATAAGATCTCCCATAATCCAGTTAGATACAGCCTTTGGCTGCCCCCCAGCCTTTACAGCATTTTCAAACCATTCTGCAATAGACCTTTCAGATGTAAGAAATTCTGCATCATATTCAGGGAGATTAAATACTGATTTATAGCGATTTCTCTTTTCATCAGGAAGTTCTGGAATCTTTGACCTAATCTCATTAATCCATTCCCTATCGACAACAATAGGCACAAGGTCAGGATCTGGGAAATAACGATAATCGTGTGACTCCTCTTTGCTTCTCATTGATTGTGTTATATTTGCTGATGGATCCCATAATCTCGTCTCCTGAATAATATTTCCACCTTCTTGTAGCACCTTGATCTGACGTTTTATTTCATAATCCAAGGCCTTTTCAACAAACTTAAAGGAATTGATATTCTTAAGTTCTACCTTTGTGCCAAAATCTTTTTGTCCTATTGGTCTAATTGATACATTCGCATCACACCTTAAAGAGCCTTGTTCCATATTGCCATCGCATACATCAAGATAGCGGAGTATAGTTCTTAGTTTTTTCATATATTCAACTGCCTCTTTAGGACTTCTTATATCAGGCTCTGAAACTATCTCCATAAGGGGGATACCTGCACGATTAAGATCAACATAACTGTAATGACCTCCCTCTTCATGTATATTTTTGCCTGCATCTTCTTCCATATGTATCCTCGTAATGCCTATTCTTTTTGATTGACCATCCACAACAATATCTATAAAACCCTTTTCACATATAGGAAGCTCATACTGACTGATCTGATATCCCTTTGGCAGATCAGGATAAAAATAGTTCTTTCTTGCAAACCTGCTGTAATTAGAGATCCTGCAGTTTAAGGCAAGCCCGGTCTTTATAGCAAATTCAAGGGCTTTTCTATTCAATACTGGAAGCACCCCAGGCATACCAATACATACTGGACATGTCTGGGTATTTGGTTCAGCGCCAAATTTTGTCGGACAACCACAGAATATCTTTGTCTTTGTTAGCATCTGGGCATGAACCTCAAGTCCTATAACAGCTTCATATTTCATATTTTCTATCTTCATAGAGATGGTCTCCTTAAATGCCAATCAGTGCTCTGTTCATAGGCATAGGCAACCTTTAATATTGTCTCCTCATCAAAATGCCTCCCTATTATCTGAAGTCCAACAGGAAGGTTATTCTTTGTAAAACCACAGGGAACAGAGATAGCAGGCACACCAGCAAGATTAACCGATATGGTAAAGATATCTGAAAGATACATCTGAAGAGGGTCTGTTGCCTTTTCTCCTATCTTAAAAGCAGGAGTCGGTGAGGTAGGGGTAAAAATAACATCTACATTTTTAAAAACAATATCAAAGTCACCTTTTATCAATGTCCTAACCTGCTGTCCCTTTTTGTAATAGGCATCATAGTAACCTGCGGACAGGGCATAGGTACCAAGCATAATCCTTCTTTTTACCTCCTGCCCAAATCCTTGAGATCTTGTATTCATGTACATTTCTATCAAGTCTTTTTTAGAACGATCATCAGATGACCTATAGCCATATTTTACCCCATCATATCTTGCAAGATTTGAAGATGCCTCTGATGTAGCTAATATATAATATGTTGCAACAGCATATCCTGTATGTGGCAAAGAGACCTCAATAGGTATTGCACCCAATGACTCGATCTTTTTAATAGCAGCTTGTATTAGATCATTAACCTCTCTATCCAATCCCTCTATAAAATATTCTTTCGGTATTCCTATCTTTAGTCCCCTTATATCTTTACCCAATGATTTAGTAAAGTCAGGGGTTTCTACTGGCGCAGATGTGGAATCCTTCGGGTCATGTCCTGAGATGATATTTAACATCATTGCTGCATCTCTTACATCCTTAGTAATTGGGCCAATCTGATCAAGAGATGATGCAAAGGCAACAAGTCCATATCTTGATACCCTTCCATAGGTGGGCTTTAATCCTACAACACCACAAAATGATGCGGGCTGTCTTATAGATCCACCAGTATCTGAACCAAGAGCTGCTATACATTCACTAGCTGACACAGCAGCAGCAGAACCTCCACTGCTACCTCCTGGCACCCGTTCTAGATCCCAGGGGTTTCTTGTTACATAATATCCTGAATTCTCTGTTGAGGATCCCATTGCAAATTCATCAAGATTTGTCTTTCCCACAAGTATATATTTCTGTTTCTTAAGTCTCTCTGTTACTGTGCTCTCATAGGGTGGGATAAAATTATAAAGCATTTTAGAGGCACATGTAGTTAATATTCCTTTTGTACATATATTGTCCTTAATTGCAACAGGTATTCCAGTAAATAATGAAATATTATCTGAAGCAATAGCCTCTTCTGCATCCTTAGCAGAATCGTAAGCATAATCTTTGTTTATAGAAATAAAAGACCTTACCTTATCCTCTACTTCATCTATTCTCTTAAAAACATCTTGAAGCACCTCTCTTGGAGTAATATCCCTATTGTCAAGAAGCCTTCTTAATTCTGAAACTGTTAATTCATTAAGTCCCAAGATTGCCTCCTAAATTTTATAAATTTTAATTCTATCACTCTAATACAATATTTGCAAGGTCGTTTTTTTGCCTTCAGAGATACATCCATATTTTGACATATAAACAGCTTATATTTTAAACTTTTAGTTTAAGGGAGGTTATTTTCATGAAAAAATTTTTCATAAAAAATTATTTCATATATTCTATTATTATCGCATTTATAGGCACCCTCATACCTTTTTTGGGACACTCAGAAGAGACAAAAGGGATTGGGTCATTAGATATCCTGAAAAATGAGATAATCTCTTATTTTAGACCTGTCTCAGGCAAGGTAATATCTGTTGATGGCAACTCTGTAAAGATAAATATTGGCACAAAGGATTTTGTGAGGCCAGGGATGAGGCTTTATGCCTTTAAAAAGGGCGCAGCCTTTATCCATCCTGTTACGAAAGAGCCTATGGGAAATATTGAATTGCCTATAGGAAATATAGAGATAATTTCAGCAGATATCAGTGAATCTTTTGGCATCATCATAAAAGGCAAGCCAGAAGACTTCAGCGATGCCTTCGTAAAAATAACAGAAACAAAGATAAGATTGTTATTTTATCAAGGCAATGTTGATTGGTTTTTAGGAGATAGTTATTTCCATGCTTTAAAGGAAAGCGGTAGATTTGAACTTTTAGATATAGCTCCAGAAATTAAAGATATATCGAATATTATTTCTGAGGCAAGGGCAAAAGGGGCAACTATTGTTTTGGTTTTAAATTCTGAGGATTTACAGGATAATATTACTATTACTCAAAAGCTCATATGGGTAGATGACTCAAAACAATTTTCAGAAAAAAGCACCATTATATCTGCCTCCCAAATAAAAGAACTAAGATATAAATCAACTTTAATAGGTTCTATTAGCTCTGAACCTATTCTCTCATACAGGATACCTTTTGGCGCAAGACAGGTTACAACTGCCGATATTGATGGAGATGGCAATGAGGAAATAATCTTTTCATCAGGGGATAAAATTAGGATATTTAGTGTCCGTGTTGACCTGAAATTATTATGGGAATTCAAGGTTCCCTCTACAAATGAGATACTGTGGATAGATGTTATTGACATCAATAGGGATAAAAAAGATGAGATATTGATAACCTCTTACAAAGATGGTGATGTGACATCTTATATTTACGAAGTTAAAGATAACAACTTTATTCAGTTATGGAGAGCTGGGGATATCTTTATAAGGAGACTCGGTTCTAGAATAATTGCTCAAGAATATACAAAAGCTGATGGATATCATGGGAAGGTCTTTAATATCTCATATAATAATGGCATTTATAAAAAAGATAAAGAGATGAATCTACCAGAAGGAATAAACATATATGACTACCAGATAATCAGATCTCCTGATGGCAGACAGGGTATATTATCCTGGGATGAAAACGGATATATACACCTCTTTAATGAAAAGGGGTCAAGGATATGGGTAAGTAAAGAAAATATGGGGGGTTTTTTAACTGAATTTAAAAAAGAGTCCCTTTCTGGTTTAACAGATAAAGGTAAATGGTCTGTTAAAGATAGGCTGATTATCAAAAATAATGAGGTCTTTGTAGTAAAAAGAAAACCCTTAGTATCTCAGGCAAAAGGGCTTGGATATAAAAACTCAGAAATAAGGAGCCTTTGGTGGAATGGTATTAATGTAGAAGAAAATACCTTTATTGAGTCAATAGATGGCGAGGTCCTAGATTATGCTATTTCTTCAGATAGAATATTTATACTTACACGGCCCCTATTTGGGATTACCCCTAAGAACATACTTAAGGGTGAAAATCCCTTTGGACTAATAATGCACATTTTTTCATTAAAAGGTAGGTAATCTCTCTTTGCTGAATACAAAAATTCCAAAACATTTAGCTATCATAATGGACGGAAATGGTAGATGGGCTGAAATGCGTGGACTTCCCCGTTTTGAGGGACACAAAAAGGGTGTTGAAAGGATAAGAGATGTAATAGAAAAGGTACAAGAATTAGGTATAGAGGTCCTTTCATTATATGCCTTTTCTTTAGAAAACTGGACAAGACCTGAAAATGAGGTCTCATTTATCATGAATCTTCTGGAATCTACTTTAAAAGGGGAGTTTTTGAACCTTCTCAAAGAGGGAATTAGGTTCAGGTTAATAGGAAACAGGGAAAGGCTACCAAAGAATATCAGAGATATCGTAGAGGGCATTGAGGATGCTACTAAAAACAATAATAAACTAATCCTTCAATGTGCATTTAGTTATAGTGGTAGAGATGAGATAATTAGGGCAATTAAAAAGGCTATCCAGTTAAACCTTAATCCTGATGATATTACAGAAAGCCAGATAGAAAAACTCCTTGATACCTCGGGTATTCCTGATCCAGACCTTATAATAAGGACAAGCGGGGAGCAGAGGCTCAGCAACTTCCTTCTCTGGCAATCAGCGTATGCAGAATTTTATTTCACTAAGGTCCTCTGGCCTGATTTTACCAAGGAAGAATTAATGAAGGCAATAAATGAATATCAGATTAGAGATAGAAGATTTGGTAATATCCGAGTATGCGATAAGAAATATGGGGTTTTAGGTGATTAATTCTGAAAACCTGAAACGTATAATAACAGCCATAATTTTCCTGCCCCTTTTTTACCTTTATATATCTAAACTACCCCCTATTTATTTCCTTATTCTGCTTATATCGGTGTCTGTATTAGCACAAATGGAATTCTATTCTATGTATAAAACAAATAAAATGCTTTCTATTGTTGGGATATTATGTGGAATCATGGTCTTTACTTTATCCTTTAAATCGTCATTTTATACTATCATCGCATTTATAATCTCATTTATCCTAATATCATCTTTAAGATTATTCTTAATAAAAGAGCCTATGAATTCCCTGAAGGATATATCACCAATCGTTGTTGGTATAATATATATCCCTACCCTTCTTCTTGCACAATGGCATTTAAGATTAAAGGGTTATGAATGGATTATTTTTTTATATTCCTGTGTATGGATATCAGATAGTTTTGCCTATTACATAGGCAAGGGATTTGGCAAAAGAAAACTTTATATCTCAGTAAGCCCAAATAAAACTGTTGAGGGAGCTATTGGATCAGTTATAGGAGGCATTATCTCTTCATCCATTCTTGGAGGCATCCTGAATTTAAATATCAACTTTATTTACCTTATGCTTATAGGTATTATTATTGGCTCTATTACCATCATTGGGGATTTAGTAGAGTCTATGTTTAAAAGGGATGCAAAGGTAAAAGATTCAGGCTCTTTTATACCTGGCCATGGTGGGATTCTTGATAAAATAGATGGTGTCCTTTTTGCTGGACCTACCTTATTTTTTATAACATTAGTCATATGAAAAATATCGTAATATTAGGTTCAACAGGTTCGATAGGTAAAAGTACTCTTGATGTAATCTTAAGGTTCCCTGAAAGGTTCAAGGTAATTGGTTTAACCGCAGGTAAAAATATAGATCTGCTAATAAAACAGATAGAGCAATTTAATCCTATGGTGGTTGCTGTCAGCAGTGAGGATTCTTACAAAAGCCTAAAATCTAAGATAAAAAACTCAAAAATAAAAAACAAAAACTTAGAAATACTCGTAGGGCAGGAAGGTATAATCTCTGTGGCAAAGATGCAGGAGGCAGATATTGTATTATCTGCAATTGTAGGTGCTGCAGGACTTTTACCAACAATTGCCTCTATACAAACAGGAAAAACTGTAGCTATTGCTAATAAGGAAACACTTGTAATGGCAGGGGATTATGTAATATCACAGGTAAAACGTTATGGCACATTATTAATCCCAGTTGATAGTGAACACAGTGCAATATTTCAATGCCTAAATGTACACAACAGGCGTTTTGTTAAAAAGATAATACTTACTGCCTCTGGAGGGCCTTTCTTTGGTAAAAGGGCTGAGGAATTAGAACATATATCACCAGAGGATGCCCTTAAACATCCAAACTGGAGTATGGGAAAAAAAATAACAATTGACTCAGCTACACTTATGAATAAAGGACTTGAAATGATAGAGGCTCATCATCTATTTAATACGCCACCCGAAAATATAGATGTACTTATTCATCCCCAAAGTATTATCCATTCAATAGTAGAATTTAATGACTGTAGCTATCTCGCTCAATTATCGAGACCTGACATGAAAGGTCCTATTGCATATGCACTCTCATATCCAGAAAGGCTTAATGATGTAATTAAACCAATAAATTGGGAGTCCCTATCATCAAAGATATCAACAGGTCTTACATTTTACAAGCCTGATACAAAAAATTTTCCTTGTCTTCCCCTTTCCTATTCAGCTATAAAAATAGGCAAGACAATGCCAGCAGTACTAAACGCATCAAATGAGGTCGCTGTTGGGGCATTTCTTGAGGGAATTATTGGTTTTAACAAAATACCTGTTATAATAAGAAAGGTAATGGATTTGCATATTCCTCAGCCTGCTGATGATATTTCCAACATACTTGAAGCAGATAGATGGGCACGGGATGCCGCATTAAAGATAATCAAATCATTAAAAAAATAAAATTTACAAAATAAGGAGTTTAATAGATGACAATCATTTCTGCAATTATATTATTTGGCTTTCTTATTTTTATTCATGAGTTAGGGCATTTTATCTTCGCAAAACTCAACAATGTTAAGGTTCTGAAATTCTCCCTTGGTTTTGGTCCAAAGATAATAGGCAAAAGGATTGGCGAGACAGAATATCTCTTATCAGCAATTCCACTAGGCGGTTATGTAAAAATGCTCGGGGAGGAACCAGATGAAGAGGTTGAAAACTTAGATAAAGCTCGTTCATACAGTAATCAATCAGTACCAAAGAGGATATCTATAGTATTTGCAGGTCCAATATTTAACATCCTCACTGCTGTTGTTATATTCTTTTTTATATTCATAATAGGGTTACCCACACTTTTGCCAATAATTGAAGAGACAATGCCTGATTCTCCTGCCCATGGGATATTATTAAAAGGTGATAGAATTCTTGAAATTGATGGTAAAGAGACAAAATATTGGGCTGAGATGACAGAGATTATAAGAAAAAGTGCTGGTAAAACAATAAATCTAAAGGTTCAAAGGGACTCAGAGATAATAACAATACCAATTACACCTGAAAGAAAAAAAGTAAAGGATATATTTGGTGAGGAGATTGAGATAGGTTTAATAGGTGTAAAGCCATCAGATAAAACTATTATAGTTAAAGAAAATTTACCTAATGCAATCAAGAAAGCCTTTTTAAAGACCTTTGAGATATCATCAATGACAGTAATAGGCATAATAAAACTTATACAAAGGATTATACCTGCAGATACAATAGGGGGTCCTATACTAATATTCCAGATGGCCGAGAAACAGGCAGCAGCAGGTGTATTAAACTTCTTTACCTTTGCTGCCCTAATAAGCATAAACCTCGGTATATTAAACCTTCTGCCCATACCTATTTTAGATGGTGGACACCTGTTATTTTTAGCAATTGAGGCTATAAGAAAAAAACCACTCAGTGAAAGGACTATATCAATAGCAAATCGTATTGGTCTTGCTTTTATTATATCTTTAATGGCATTTGCTATGTATAATGACATTTTCAGGCTATTTAATGGAAAACCTTTACCATAGACAATTAACTTATGCGTCCTGCAAATATAAAACATCTACATTCAGCTGGTGGAGTAATATTCAAAAAAAATGAAGGCATCTTTGAGGTTGCATTAATAGCCACAAAGAAAAATACTATATGGACACTGCCAAAGGGCATAATAGACAAAGGTGAGCAGCCAGAGATAACTGCTATTAGAGAGATAGCAGAGGAGACAGGTCTATTAGGCGAAATTGTAGAAAAAATTGATGATAAGACATACTGGTTTTTCAACAAAAATGAGAATAGGAAATATAAAAAAACTGTATCATACTTTCTCTTGAGATATATTAGCGGAGATATTGAAAACTTCAGCTGGGAGGTTGATGACGCAAAATGGTTTTCCATTGATGAGGCTTTAAAGATGGTATCTTACAAAACTGATAAAGAGGTGCTTAAAAAGGCAAAAGAGAAATTAGAGCAAATGGATAAAAAAATCTAAATAAAGAATTAAAACTTTTAAAGTTTTTTTACTCTATAAGATTATGGGAAATATATTAAGCCACAGGGAATTAAAGAAAAGGATTGAACAGCTAAAAGGGGAAGGAAAGAAGATAGTATTTACTAATGGCTGTTTTGATATCTTACATATAGGCCATATCCGTTATTTAAAAGAGGCAAAGGGATTTGGAGATGTACTTATAGTAGCATTAAACTCTGACTTATCTGTGAGCAAATTAAAGCCAGGTAGACCTATTATTCCTGAAAGGCAAAGGGCAGAGGTTGTGGCATCACTTAAAACAGTGGATTTTGTGACAATATTTGAGGAAGATACACCCTATGAATTAATCAGATATCTTAACCCAGATGTACTTGTAAAAGGCGGGGATTGGAAAAAAGAGGATATAGTTGGATCAGATCTTGTTAAAGAAGTCTATAGCCTTAAATATATAAAGGGCATATCAACAACAGATATTATAAACAAAATTAAAGGCAAGAGAGATTAGGCTAATAGCTACTCCCAGCTAACTACATCTTTGTCCTCACCATCTCCACCTGGCATCCCATCCCTCCCATATGAAAGCAAGTCATACTCACCATGTGTGCCAGGTGATTGATACACGTAAGGCCTTCCCCAAGGGTCATCAGGCAAACTCTTCTTGAGATAAGGACCATCCCATCTCTCTATACCTGGATTTATCATCAAGGCATTAAGCCCTTCCTGTGTTGTTGGATACCTTCCCGTATCAAGCCTGAACTGATCAAGTGCCTGACCAAGCAATTCTATCTGAGCCTTAGCAGCAGCCTGCTTACCTTTACCGAGCTTTGGAAATAGCCTCGGGCCAACAAGGGCAGCAAGAAGCCCTATAATTACCATTACTACAAGTAATTCAACAAGGGTAAATCCTCTCCTATCCTTTAAAATATTTTTACTATCTTTCATACTTAACCCCTCTTTTTTAAAATCAGTTAAGCTCTAATCCCCACTCCTCGGGACTTATCTCTTCCCTTTTCTTCATATCTATCTTAAACTCTTTTTCAATACCCTTCAATCGTTTAAAATAATCAGATGTCATATTTATTGCCTCTTCTTGATTCCTTATAACACGGGGAGTAAGTAGCACAATAAGTTCTGTTCTCTTAGTTTCTCTTGACGTCCTTCCAAAGAGATGACCCAGAACAGGTATTTTGTTTAAAAAAGGAATTCCAGATCTATTATTTGATGTTCTATCCTCTATAAGTCCACCGATAATAATAGATTGACCATCAAGGACCGCTAAGTTGGTAGTGAATTCCCTTTTTGTAATTTTTACCTGTTCACCAAGACCTCCTCCAAGCTCAATGCTACCAACATTAGATGCCTCCTGAGTGATATCCAAAAATACAAGTCCCCCTTCATTTATCTGAGGTTTTATTTTTAGTATTATACCTGTATCTTTATATTGAACCTGACTCTGTGTTACTGTCTGACCTATTTGTCCTGTAACAGTAGTAATAATAGGCACTTGGTCACCAATTATTAATTTTGCCTCACGATTATCAAGGGTAAGAAGATGAGGAGATGCCAGAACCTTTAGTTTATTATCAGTAGCTAATGCAGTAAGTAGTGCCCTAAAGTCATCACCAACAGCCAGAAATGAAAAATTAGGAGGCAATGCCATATCCTCTATTAATTTACCTTGTTCATCAAAAAAGGCACTACCGTCAAAACCAAATTTTCCCTTTACACCTTTTCCAAGCGCCTTTTCAATAAACCATGCTAAACCAAATTTAAGGTTATCCTCAAGGGAAATCTCAGCTATAAGGGTCTCTATCACAACCTGTCTTGGCATTATATCTATCTTCTTTATTGCCTCTAAGATTGTCTTATAATCATCAGGTGTAGCTAATATTATAAGGGAGTTTGTAACTTCATCCGCGAATATCCTCGTTGCTTCAGAGACAATCGCCTCTAATCCTTTTGCTGCCATTGAGATCTGTGCAGATGGAGCTGCAGTAGGTGGTTTTGCTGTTGCAGGGGGTTGTGCTGCTGGAGCCGCTGCCGGAGATACCACCCCGGGTTTTACATCAAGAAAGATCTGTTGAAGGAGGCTAGCAAGGTCCTTAGCCTTACTATTCTGTACAGGGTATACAAAAACCTGAGGTATTGTCTGTTTTATCCTTTCGCTATCAAATACCTCCACAATTTGTAGTAGCCTCTTTATATTTGCGTCTGTATCTGAAACTATTATGTAGTTTGCCTTTGGTACCTCTACAAGAAGCGCATTTGTTGACAGAAAAGGTGTAAGAATCCTTACCATCTCTGATGCCTCTATGTATTTAATAGGTATAATCTGAAGCAAAGCCTTTCCGAGCACCTTAACCTTTGCTGATTCGCTTCCAATAGCAACAGGAGCTGGCTCTCTTGGCATATCACCAATTGGTATAATCCTATAAAGACCTGCCTCTTCAACAACACCAACACCATTTAATCTTAAAATTACCTGCATTAAGGGTAAAATATCTGCCCTTGGGACAGGGGTGACTGTCCTAAAGGTGACCCTTCCTGTAACCTTTGGGTCAACAATATAATTAACCCTAAGAATTTCTCCAAAGACTGTTTGAATGACAGAATACAAGTCTGCATCATCAAAGTTAAAACTCACATCACCCCTTCTATCAGGAATTCTTTCTGTTATTTTCTCAGAAGTAGGGATAGTTTCTGGTGCTGGCAATTGAGCTATTAATAAGGGCTCTTGCATTTCTAATGCATTAACAGCCTGTGTTGAAAAAAAGACTAAAAATAATATGGTAAAAATAAATATTGATTTATTTTTTTTATTCATTTGTATCCCTTGGTCTTTAAATTTTATTTCATACAGTATGAATCAATTTTAGATATTATTTAAATTATACAAATGTTGCCCTTAAAAGTCATC
>CAZIMB010000007.1:0-45697 GCA_964540275.1 uncultured Nitrospirota bacterium
AGCCCTCTATAGAGGGGGGTATAAAAAAGTGTAATTTTGTAATGTCTTATTGTATAAGATAATCAGCGAATTCATTTGTTATATTCCTTACAGGATGTGCCTCTTCGGGAAGAATTACCCTGTATATAAAATCTGATTGTCTCCTTATCTGATATGGTATGCCCTTTTTAAAGGCATGTCCGATGCCAGCGATAACTATCATGAGATTATCTGGATTGGACTTTAAATGCTCAATAATATTCTTAGCCATAGTCTTATCCCATATCATCTGTGCCTGACAGAAAGATATAAAATCTTCTTTGTCATGGCTTTTAAATACCATCTTTAATATCTCTGTTGAAATGCCAGATTCAATCTCACATTGTAGATCAGAAGGCAATATCTTGAGTTCTTCGGCTGTTAATGCTGATAGCCCATGTCTTGAAACCCTCTGAGGGATATCCCTCGGGACATTAAGCCCTATCAATGGTATATTGTTTTCCCTTGCATAGATAAATATGTCCTTATAAAGATCCCATTCATAACCCCAGTTATTCTTATAAACTTCTAAAAAATCCTTTAATTCTATATCACCTGTTACCCATTTATTAAGTAAGTTCTGATATTCAGAGGCAAACATCTCTAATCCTATAACAATGGGAATCTTTGACTGGTGTAATGCCTTTATGATATGAAATTGAATTTTATGATGGTCTGGTTTATCATGATATTCACCGATAAAAATAATATTAGTCTTTTTAAGCTCATTTATCATCTGATTAAAAGAGATTTTGGTTTCATCGCTTGTCCTTAATATATTTTCAAAGGCTTGGGTATTAATTGGTTTAAAGAGAATTATAAAAAATAGAAATAGGGTAATGGATATTATATATTTCATTATAGTATATCTAAAAATGGACGGTAGGGGATTCGAACCCCCGACCCCCACGTTGCGAACGTGGTGCTCTCCCAACTGAGCTAACCGCCCTTCCCTAAAACTGTCCCCTATCCAATGTCCTATATTGTATAGCCTCTGCTACATGACTTGCCTGAATATCCTCTGTGCCATCAAGGTCTGCTATAGTCCTTGATACCTTTAATATCCTCGCATATGCCCTTGCACTCATAGCAAGCCTATGCATTGCCGTATCAAGGAGTTTATGTGCATCTTCAGTAAGCTTGATGTATTTCTTTATATGTCTCGTCTTCATCTGACTATTGGCAAATATCTTGTCATCCCTGAATCTCTTAAGCTGTCTATCCCTTGCCTCACAGACCCGCTGTCTTATGTTTTCTGAACGATCCCCTGAATAATCATCTGAAAGCTCCTTGTAAGGGACTGCAGGCACATTTATATGAATATCTATCCGATCCATTAATGGACCTGAGATTTTTGACCTATAACGATTAATCATCCCAGGTGTGCATGTACATTGGTGCCGACTATCCCCAAAATAACCACATGGGCAGGGATTCATAGCAGCTACAAGTACGAATTGGGCTGGGTAGGTAACTGTAGCAACTGCCCTTGATACTGTTACTATACCATTTTCTAAAGGCTGTCTTAAAACCTCAAGCACGCTTCTTTTAAATTCAGGAAGTTCATCAAGAAACAATATGCCATGATGTGCTAATGAAACCTCCCCTGGTCTTGGTGTCTGTCCACCACCAATTAAGGCAACATCAGATATGGTATGATGTGGTGACCTAAAGGGCCTTGTCGCAAGAAGTGATTGTCCGTTTTTCAGAAGTCCTGCTATACTGTGTATCTTAGTTGTCTCAAGAGCCTCCTCAAATGTCATTGGTGGTAATATTGTAGCAATTCTTTTTGCAAGCATTGTCTTACCGCTTCCAGGTGGTCCAAACATTAATATATTGTGAGAGCCTGCTGCAGCAACCTCAAGTGCCCTCTTTGCGTGTTCCTGACCTTTTACATCTGAGAAGTCATCCTCATACAGTGAGTTCTCTGCCATTGCAGTATTTAGGTCAACTGTTACTGGCTCTAAATGATTAATCCCTCCAAGAAATCCTATCACCTCAGGTAGGCTTTCTACACCATATGCATTTATTCCATTTACAACTGCTGCCTCTGCAATATTTTCCTTTGGTAGGATTACCCCTTTTAATCCAAGCCTCTTTGCCTCAAGGGCAATAGGAAGAGCTCCTCTAACAGGTTTTACCCTGCCATCAAGGGAGAGTTCACCAGCAATTATATATTTCTTAAGATTATCTATAGGAATAATACCCTCCGTTGCTATGATTCCAATTGCAATAGGAAGGTCAAAGGATGAACCCTCTTTCTTTAGATCAGCAGGTGCTAAATTTATTGTTATCTGTTTTAAGGGAAAGTTAAAGCCTATATTTTTCAGGGCTGCCCTAATCCTGTCTCTGCTCTCTTTTACAACAGTATCAGGCAGTCCCACCAGAGAGAAATGGGGAAGTCCTCTTGATGTGATATCGACCTCTACCTCTACAAGATGCGCATCAATGCCTAATACATAAGCGCTTAGAACCTTGGAAAGCATCCCTTTTAATAAACCTCTTTTCTATGTCATTTATTATTTCCTGTTTTGTCTTTCCCCATTTTGGCGCTATTAATATATCATCAGGTGCAGTAGCAAACAATCTCTGTAAGACAATCTCAGGTGATAGCCTCTCTATGAAATCAACAAGAAAATCCAGATATTCCTCATAATGAAAAGTATGAAAGGGTTGCTTCAGATAATTTTCAGCAAGGACAGTATTTTTTATTATCTGAAGTTGATGTATCTTTAAAAAACCTATCGGAAGTTCTGAAATAACATCTGCCATTGAGAGCATCTCTTTCTTTGTCTCTGTTGGAAATCCTACTATGATATGTGCGCCTATATGTATGCCTCTGTCTTTTGTCATCTCTAGGGCCTTAAGAAATGTCCGGTAATCATGTCCCCTTAATATGAATTCAAGGGTCTTATCATATATTGATTGTAATCCATACTCAATAAGTATGAAATAGTCCTTTGCAAGTGTCTCAAGAAGTGTTATCTTTTCCTCATCAACACAGTCAGGTCTTGTGCCAATAGCAAGCCCTATTACAGAATGTTCAGACAGTGCTTCCCTATAAAGCCTTTCCAATTCATTAACAGATGCATATGTATTTGTATAGGGTTGGAAATATACAAGGAATTTATCCGCCTTATACCGACCTTTGAGATAATGTATGCCCCTTTTTATTTGCTCTTTAATAGAGATCCGGGAATCACACTTTAAGGGTCTAAAGCTGTCATTATTGCAATAAATACAACCAGTAAAGCCTAATGTGCCGTCCCTGTTTGGGCAAGTAAAACCTGCATCCACATTTACTTTATAAACTATTTTGCCATATTTTTTTCTTAAGTAAGGGCCAAAGGCATTAATCCTTGTCATAGTTTAATTATTGATTTAATAGGGCTTGAAAGTCAAATATATCAGTAATTTTCTTAAGGACCCTCTCTGGGTCATAAAGGCCTGTAATGTCTATCCAATGTATCCCTTTCTCTTTTTTAAACCATGTAAATTGCCTTTTTGCATACATCTTTGACCTTTTCTTTATCAGCCTTATAGAATCGTCAATGCTTATTTTATTTTTTAAATAAAGGGCTATCTCTTTATATCCTATTGCCTGCATTGATGGAAGAATTGATGGGAGATTAGATTGGCTTGATGATGTCAATACCCCTGTTGAATGCTCCTCTATCAATCGTAATACATCTTTTACCTCTTCAATAAGCCCTTGCTTTATCATATTATCGACCCTTTGCTCAATCATTTGATAAAGCTCCTCTCTATGTCTTGTTAAGCCAATCTTTATAAATTCATAGGGTAATGGCTCTGTCATCAGTCTCTGCATATCTGACATAGATTTATTGCTCTTAAGACAAACCTCTAACGCCCTCACTATCCTTCTTATATCAGTAGGCATTATCCTTGATGCCGATTCAGGGTCAATGGATTTAAGATATCCATAAACAAAACCCCTTTCCTTTTCCTCTCTCTTCAACAAACTATCTCTTAAACCCCAGTCTGCTGAAGGTCCTTTAAATATTCCCCTAGTCATAGCCTTTATATAAAGCCCTGTGCCTCCAACAACAATAGGAATCTTTTTGTTTTCATGTATGCCATTGATTATAGGCTGGACATCATTTATATATTCACCAGTGCTATAATATTCCCAGGGATCAACAATATCAATCATGTGATGTCTGATCTCTTGTCTTTCTTGGATTGATGGCTTAGCTGTACCTATATCCATATGTTTATATATCTGCATTGAATCAGAGCTTATTATCTCTGTCTGCAGTGCCTTTGAAAGAAGCAAAGACACATGAGTTTTTCCAACACCCGTAGGTCCAAGTATAATCAATATTTTTTTCATAGCTTATAAGTTTATTTATTATCACTGGTATCCACAAAAAATGTCACTCGCCTTTAACCATAAATTTACACAAAAATATGAATACTAACCTCTTTTTAATTTTTTATGGAAAATTATTTACCTATGTATATATAATAATATTTTTTACACCATATAAAAGTGAAGACCTTACCTTTAAATAAAGGTCTGTGCTTTTAGTGTATGATATATCAAGGAGGGGAAATATATGCTTATTAAGGGCAAGGTATGGAGATTCGGAGATGATATAGATACAGATGCAATAATACCAGCTCGGTATCTCAATACATCAGACCCAAATGAGCTTGCAAGACATGTGATGGAGGATGCAGATAAAGATTTCCCAACCAAGGTAAAGGCTGGGGATATTATTGTTGCTGGAAAGAATTTTGGATGTGGCTCCTCAAGGGAACATGCACCAATAGCAATAAAGGCAGCAGGGATACAGGCTGTAATTGCAAAGAGCTTTGCAAGGATATTTTACCGCAACTCATTTAATATTGGTCTTCCTATATTTGAATCTACTGATGCCTCGGATAAAATCAGAGAGGGTGATATTGTTGAGATTGATGCAGATAAAGGCATTATTAAAAACATCACGAGGTCAGAGGAATATATGGCAAAATCAATACCCCCCTTTATGCAGGAACTTATTACTGCGGGAGGATTGATTGAATGGACAAAAAAAAGGATAAAGGAGAAGAAGGGAGAGATTTCATGAAATCATATAACATAGCTATTATCCCAGGAGATGGTACGGGACCTGAGGTAGTTGCAGAAGGAATAAAGGTCTTAGATGCCGTATCATCAAGATTCGGATTTTCACTGAATCTAAAATATTTTGACTTTGGTGGTGAGAGATACCTAAGAACAGGAGAGACCCTACCAGATGGGGCTATTGATGAACTAAAAAAATACGATGCCATTTATCTGGGCGCAATAGGACATCCAGATGTCAAGCCAGGGATATTAGAGAAAGGCATCTTATTAAGATTACGCTTTGAGCTTGACCAGTATGTCAATCTGAGACCTGTAAAATTATATCCAGGTGTAGATTGTCCTTTAAAGGATAAAGGTCCTGAGCATATTGACTTTGTTGTTATCAGGGAAAATACAGAAGGGCTTTATGCAGGGGCAGGAGGTGTTTTAAAAAAAGGTACACCCGATGAGGTTGCTATTCAGGAATCAATAAACACAAGGAAGGGTGTGGAACGTTGCATAAGATATGCCTTTGAATACTGCAGAAAGAGAAATAAGATGAAAAAACTCACCCTTTGTGGTAAAACAAATGTCCTGACATTTGCCTTTGACTTATGGGAGAGGACATTTTATGAGGTAGCAAAGGAATATCCTGATATAAAGGTTGATTATGCCCATGTGGATGCAATAACAATGTGGTTTGTGAAAAATCCTGAATGGTTTGATGTTATTGTTACAGACAATATGTTTGGTGATATAATCACAGACCTTGGGGCTATGATACAGGGAGGTATGGGTATTGCGGCAGGAGGAAATATTAATCCAGAGGGTGTATCTATGTTTGAACCTATAGGTGGTTCTGCTCCTAAATATACAGGCATGAATATTATTAATCCCCTTGCTGCTATTTGTGCTGCAGGCATGATGCTTGAACATCTTGGAGAGGATGGGGCAGCAAAGGCAATTGAAAGGGCTGTTATAGAGGTTACATCTAAGCATATGAAAAGCCTCGCTGCTGGAAAAATGGGTTATTCAACTACAGAGATTGGTGATTTAGTAAAAAAATATACCATAGAATTATGATAAAGGAGTTAAAAAGATGTTAAAAAAGAAGGAAAAATATGTAGTAGCTGTTGTTGGTGCAACAGGCGCAGTAGGAAATGAGATGATCACAATATTGGAAGAAAGGAACTTTCCAATAGAGAAACTCCGGCTATTTGCTTCAGAAAGGTCTGAAGGAAAGACATTAGAATATAAAGACGATGAAATACCAGTTGAGACATTAAAGGAGGATTGCTTTAAAGGTATTGATATTGCCCTCTTTTCTGCTGGAGCTGAAAGGTCTAAGATATGGGCGCCTATTGCAGCAAAATCTGGTTGTGTAGTGATAGACAATTCAAGCCAGTGGAGAATGGATCCTAATGTGCCTCTTGTTGTACCTGAAGTAAATCCCCATGACCTGAAATGGCATAAAGGGATTATTGCTAATCCAAATTGCTCAACAATTCAGATGGTAGTTGTTTTAAAGCCAATACATGATGCTGCGAAGATTAAGAGGGTTGTTGTTACAACATTTCAGTCTGTTTCAGGCACAGGCAAAAAGGCTATGGATGAACTATTGCAACAGACATCTGACCTTCTTAATTTCAGAGATGTTGTGTGCAATGTTTATCCATATCAGATAGCATTTAATGTGCTTCCCCATATTGATAAATTTCTTGATAATGGCTATACAAAGGAAGAGATGAAAATGGTCAATGAGACCAAAAAGATATTGGGTGATGATTCAATCAGGGTAACAGCAACAACAGTAAGGGTGCCTGTATTTAGAGGTCACTCTGAGTCTGTAAATGTAGAAACAGAAAAAAAGCTAACAGCCAATGAGGCAAGGGCATTGCTTGCATCTGCACCGGGAGTTATTGTATATGATGCGCCTGAGAAGAATATTTATCCAATCCCCATTAATGTAGCAGGAAAGGATGAGGTATATGTTGGAAGGATAAGGGAGGATGAGTCAATAGAATGTGGGTTAAATATGTGGATTGTTTCTGATAACCTAAGAAAAGGCGCTGCACTGAATGCTGTTCAGATAGCTGAGGAACTTATAAAGATTTAAATATAGATGCATCACAAATTATGGAGGTGAGTTATGACAACTGGCAAAAATTATTTCTTTACTTCTGAATCTGTGACAGAAGGGCATCCCGACAAGATAGCCGATCAGATATCAGATGCTATATTAGATGCTATTATTGCTAAAGACCCTATGGCAAGAGTTGCATGCGAGACCGTTGTTACAACAGGCCTTGCCTTTGTTGCTGGTGAGATATCAACATCCTGTTATGTTGAAATACCCTCAATAGTGAGAGAGACTATTAAGGATATTGGTTATACAAGGGCCAAATATGGCTTTGATTACGAGACATGTGCTGTCATAACATCAATTCATGAACAATCATCTGATATAGCTATGGGTGTTGATATAGGTGGGGCTGGGGATCAGGGATTGATGTTCGGATTTGCCTGTAATGAGACACCGGAAATGATGCCACTGCCTATAATGCTTGCCCATAAGCTAGCAATGAGGCTCACAGAGGTAAGGAAAAAGGATATTCTCGGATATTTAAGACCTGATGGAAAGACACAGGTTACTATAGAATACAAAGACGGCAAACCATTAAGAATAGATACTATTGTTATATCCTCACAACATAGCCCAGATATTACCTTAAAGGAGATGAGGGAGGATATAATAGAAAAGGTAATAAAGCCAACAGTTCCTAAAGAACTTCTTGATGAAGAGAATGTAAAGTATTATATAAATCCAACAGGTAGATTTGTAATAGGCGGTCCGATGGGAGACACAGGGCTTACGGGCAGAAAAATAATTGTTGATACCTATGGAGGGGTTGGAAGCCATGGAGGTGGATGTTTCTCTGGAAAGGACCCTACAAAGGTAGACCGTTCTGGCTCTTACATGGCAAGGTATATTGCAAAGAATATAGTAGCTGCTGGCATAGCTGACAGGATAGAGGTACAGATAGCTTATGCAATAGGTATACCTGATCCTGTCTCTATCTATACAGATACATTCGGAACAGGAAAGATAAAGAATGAAAAAATCATATCCCTAATAAGAAACAATTTTGATCTAACTCCTAAGGGAATTATAGACCATCTTAAATTAAGAAGACCTATATACAAAAAGACAGCGGCTTATGGACACTTTGGAAGGAATGATGAAGATTTTACATGGGAAAAGACAGACATGGCAGAAAAATTAAGGAAAGAGGCAGGTCTCTAAAATCGGAGGGTAAATGCTTAAACATGATGTTAAGGATATTGGACTGGCAAAGAAAGGTAAGTTGCGAATTGAATGGGCAGCAATGGAGATGCCTGTACTAAAAAGTATTGCAGAAAGATTTAAAAAGGAAAAGCCCCTAAAGGGTATAAAGATTGCTGCCTGTTTACATGTTACTACAGAAACAGCTAATCTTATGGAAACACTCAAGATTGGAGGGGCAGAGGTTGCCCTTTGTGCATCCAATCCCTTAAGCACACAGGATGATGTAGCAGCCTCACTGGTGAAGAACTCTGGCATTTCAGTATTTGCAATAAAAGGGGAAGACACAAAGACATATTATCGGCATATAAAAGATGTCCTTTCTATTAAACCACATATAACAATGGATGATGGAGCTGACCTTGTATCTACTCTGCACAAGGAAGAAAAACCCCTCCTCAAGGATGTAATAGGAGGCACTGAAGAGACTACTACTGGAGTAATTAGACTTAGGGCTATGGCAAAAGATAAAGCCCTTCAATATCCAATAATAGCAGTGAATGATGCGTATACAAAATACCTTTTTGATAATAGATATGGCACTGGACAGAGCACTATCGACGGAATTATAAGGGCAACTAATAGGCTTATTGCTGGATCTATATTTGTTGTGTGCGGATATGGATGGTGCGGTAGGGGAACTGCTATGAGGGCAAAGGGTCATGGGGCAAGGGTTATAATTACAGAGATTGATCCATTAAGGGCTTTAGAGGCTCTACTTGATGGTTTTGAAGTTATGCCAATTAAAGAGGCATCAAGGATTGGTGATATATTTGTAACAGCAACAGGTAATATTAATGTCATATCAAAAGATTGTTTTCCATTAATGAAAGACGGAGCCATTATATGCAATACAGGACATTTCAATGTGGAAATTGATATAGAAAGCCTTAGAAAACTTTCAAAGACAAGAAGGATAATTAGGGAATATGTAGAAGAATACACCCTGAAAAACGGCAGGAGGATATACCTCCTCGGAGAGGGAAGGCTTATAAATCTTGCTGCTGCTGAGGGACATCCCTCTGCTGTTATGGATATGAGTTTTGCCAATCAGGCCTTATGCGCTGAGTTCATAGTAAAAAATTCAAAAAATCTTGAAAACAATGTTTACAGGGTGCCAGAGACAATTGATAAAGAGATCGCAAGGCTCAAGTTAAAGGCGATGGGCATAAATATAGACAAACTGACAGAGGAACAAAAAAAATATTTGCAAAGCTGGGAGTTGGGAACATAAAGGAGAATGTCTATTTTATACTTGTTGAGACGAAGGAGCCAGGGAATATAGGTGCCTCAGCCCGGGCAATTAAAAATATGGGCTTTAAAAATCTCCGGCTTGTAAAACCACCTCCCATAACTGATGAGGCGAGGTGGTTTGCACATAATTCCCTTGATGTCCTTGAAAATGCGACAATCCATAACACATTAGCCGAGGCTATAAATGATATATCAATAGTTGTTGGGGTCACTAGAAGATTTGGTAAAAGTAGGGGTTTATTCTTACCTATTTACGAAGGTGTAAAGAGATTAAGGGAATTTCCTAATGATACTAAGATAGCCTTTGTATTTGGTAGAGAGGATAAATGCCTTTATAATGATGAGATTGAGGAGTGCGGCTTTATTGTAACTATTCCTTCAAATTATGAGCAACCTTCTCTTAATCTTTCACAAGCAGTAATGGTAGTTGCCTATGAAATGATGAGATATGATTGTTTGCATGGTAGCAGTGGAAATGCCATAATTAAAAACACTGATGTATTTATAAATCATGAAGAGCTTTCATTCCTTTATAAAAGATTTGAAAATCTACTAAACGATCTTGACTACAGAGATAACTATTTAAAAAAACATATAAAAACTAACTTTAAACATTTTATAGGAAGGGCTGGAATAACCCCTTGGGAGTTGAAGATGTTTCACGGATTATTGAGCCAGATTGAAAAAAGGATTAAAAATTAAAGGGACCATAGAAGCAATGTTTATTACAATTTTTAACGCATTTGTTATATAATATTTTTTAATTTTTAAGAAAATTTAATCCTTTAGAAAGGTAGATTACAATGACACAACTAGTACAATCCCGTGATATAGAATTTCTTAAGGAGCAGGCACGGATAGTCAGGATAGAAATACTCAAGATGCTTACCCAATCTGGTTCAGGTCATACAGGTGGATCTCTTTCTGCTGCTGATATTGTTACTGCCCTATATTTTTACAAGATGAGACACGACCCTTCTAATCCTAAATTACCTGATAGGGATAGATTTATACTCTCAAAAGGCCATGCAGCACCTCTTCTTTATGCTGTCTTAGCCTTAACAGGTTATTTTGATAAATCACTACTTAGCACACTTAGAAAAATAGGAAGCCCTTTACAGGGTCATCCTTCTTCAAAGTTAGTTCCTGGGGTAGAGGTATCCACTGGTTCCCTTGGACAGGGACTATCAGTAGCTAATGGAATAGCCCTCGGCTTGAAAATAAATAAAAGTAATGCAAGGGTATATTGCCTGTTAGGAGATGGAGAGATTCAGGAGGGTCAAGTATGGGAGGCCGCAATGACATCGAGCCACTATTTTCTGGATAATCTCTGCGCTATTATTGATATGAATGAACTGCAGATAGATGGAAGATGCTCAGATGTTATGAAAATAGATCCCGTAATGCCAAAATGGAAGGCCTTTGGTTGGCATGTCTTTGAAATAGATGGACATAATATGAAGGAGATTGTAGATACTCTTGATGAAGCAGAACATATCAAAGGAAAGCCTTCTGTTATATTAGCTAAAACTATTAAAGGAAAGGGCGTATCAATATTTGAGGGGAAGGTAGAATATCATGGACTTGCTCCCACAAAGGAAGAGCTTGAGATTGCATTAAAGGAGCTTGGTGAATATGGGCAGTAGAGAGGAACAAAAAATAGAGAATCAGCCCCAGAGCCTTGCGGGAAAAGCTATTGCGACAAGGGATGCCTATGGAGAGGCACTACTTGAATTGGGTAAAAGAAATGAGAAGGTAGTTGTACTTGACTCAGACCTTTCTGGTTCCACAAAGACAGCAAGGTTTGCAAAGGCATTTCCAGAGAGATTCTTCAACATGGGTATATCTGAACAGGATATGATAGGAACCGCTGGAGGATTATCTTTAACAGGAATGATTCCATTTGCATCAACATTTGCTATCTTTGCATCAGGAAGGGCTTGGGAACAGGTAAGGCAGACCATTGGATATTCTAATCTCAATGTAAAGATTGTTGCTACACATGCTGGCATTACAGTTGGAGAGGATGGCGCCTCACATCAGGCTCTGGAGGATATTGCATTAATGAGAGTCATTCCCCATATGTCAGTAATAGTGCCCTCTGATGGATATGAAACAACACAGGTCATCAATGCCATTGCGGAATATGAGGGGCCAGTTTACGTACGACTTGGAAGGGCAAAGGTCCCTGCTGTGATGCCAGAGGATTACATTTTTCAGATAGGAAAGGCATATGTATTTCATATTGGTGACATTAATATTATTGCAAATGGAATAATGGTAGATGCTGCATTAAAGGCAAGGAATATATTATCAGAAAAGGGAATAGATGTTGGGGTAATTAATATGACTACTGTAAAACCCCTTGACGAGGAGGTTTTAATAAAGGTCGCTAAGAGGTCCCGACTGATTGTGACTGCAGAAGAACATTCTATAATAGGTGGACTAGGGAGTGCTGTTTCAGAATTTATCTCTGAAAATCACCCTGTACCTATAAAAAGAATCGGGACAAGGGATACCTTTGGCTGTTCTGGAAAACCAGAGGAGCTTTTAAAACTCTTTGGACTTACGCCAGAGGATATCGTTAAGGCCATATTAGAGTACTTGCATCAATTAAGATGATCTCCTTTCAGAACGTTTCAAAATTCTATGATTACCACACTGTCTTAAGAAATATCTCTTTTAATATATCTAAAGGTGAAATGGCCTTTATCACAGGCCCCAGCGGTGCTGGAAAATCAACCCTTCTTAAGCTAATATACCTTGCAGAGAAGGCTGATGATGGAGATATTATTGTTGATGACCTTCATTTAGCAAAATTAGCAAAATCAAGAATTCCTGATTTAAGAAGAAAGATAGGGGTTGTTTTTCAAGATTTCAAATTATTAAATAATCTATCTGTATTTGATAATGTAGCTATTTCCCTCAGAATAAGGGGAATAGGAGAAAGGGAAATAAAGGATAGGGTATCGGAGGCCTTAAAAAGGGTGCATCTCCGACATCTGGCAAAGGAATTTCCAAAGGATCTTTCAGGTGGAGAGCAACAAAGGGTTGCAATAGGAAGGGCAATTGTTGCAGAACCAAAGGTTATACTTGCCGATGAACCTACAGGAAACCTTGATCCAAACACAGCATTAGACATAATCAAGCTCTTTAAGGAAATAAACATGCAGGGAACAACAATACTTATAGCAACACATAACAAAGAACTCTTCAGAAATACAGGTATGAGAATCCTAAAACTGGATAATGGAAACCTTATAGGAGAAGAGACAGGATAATGGATATTTCCTATTCATTTAAATCTGCGCTAAAGAGCCTTTTTAAAGAAAGGTGGATAAATCTGCTCTCTATTATTACTGTCTCATCAAGCCTTTTGATAATAACACTTACAATTTTTTTCCTATATAACATTGAAATTGCATCAAATCGCCTTCCTGAAAGATATTCATTGACGATCTATCTGAAAAACAACCTTTCAGATAATGAAATAAATGGGATTATAGATACTATTAAAAGAAGAAACGATGTGGCTGAATTAAAATATATCCCAAAGGAGGATGCATTAAAGGAGCTTGCAGAGGTACTTAAAGATTATGATGATATACTTAAAGGACTTGATGAAAATCCCCTCTCATCATCTATAGATTTGAAAATTAAAAGGGAATTCGTTGATCCCCTATATGTAAAAAAGATCTCTGATGAGTTGAAGAAAATATCAGGTATAGAGGATATTTATAGCGGTGAAAATATTGTAGAGTCTATACACATTTTAAAGAGATCAATAAGGAATATGAGCATAATAATATTTGTTGCAATCTCTGCGGGTATTGTATTTGTGACTTATAGCACTGTAAAGATTTTATTTTACAGAAAAAAAGAGGAGATAGAGATATTCAAATTACTCGGTGCATCAAGAAATTTTATTAGAATGCCCTTTCTCTTTGAAGGGGCATTTATAGGACTTGCTGGCGGTTTGTTAGCAGTGTTAGGAACCTTTATTTTTTACTTTGCAATTACCTATAGGTTGAGCCTTATATTCCCCTTGCTCAAATCTATGATCTTACCTATGGAAATCATAATCTCCCTTCCTATAATTGGCTTGTTAATGGGGATTACAGGCTCCTTGATCGCTATAGGAAGAATTAGATATTAGCCCTGAATAATGAGTGGAAAAATAAATAATAAACCTTTATTTCCACTTTTCATTATTTCCTTTCTATTATTTTTACTCTTAAATATACACCTATTTAATGTACACGCTGAAGGTCCTAAAGAAGACTATAAAAAAATACAGAGGGATATAAAAAAACATAAGAAAAAACTGGAGTCAGTAAAAAAACAGGAACAGTCTGTGATCTTTGAACTTAAAAAGGTGGATTCTGATCTTAATGAGATAGAAAAAAGGCTAAAAATACAGAGAGAAAAAATAACAAAAATAAAATCAAATATATCTTCATTAGAGACAGAAATTGATAAAAATAAGGCTGCCCTCAGTTTGCAAAATAATCTATTAAAAAAGAGATTAATTGCACTTCAGAAAATATATAAGATAAATGATGAGATATTGGCTCTCACAAGTGGAGCAGATATCTCACAGATAACAAGAATTATTAGGTATCTAAAAGAGCTATCAGCCTATGACCGGGCTATTATTGATAGATATAAAGATATTGTAATAACTTTAAACATAAAACAGGAAGAATTAAAAAGATCCTTTCTTGAACTAAAGAAGGAAGAGGGCAATCTAACAAAACTGGAGAATGAGTTAAAAGAAAAGAAGAAGGAGAGGGAGTCTCTGCTTGCAAGTGTAAGAAAGGAGAAAAAACATTATGAAAATATGATAAAAGAATTAGAGGAGGCATCCCAACGCCTCTTTAATATTATTCAGGAATCTGAAAGGAGAGAACGTGAATTAAGCAAAAAAAGGCGATTAACTCCCGGTCCGGGCAAAAAGGAAGAACCTATCCAGGAAGAAAGTGGATTTGGATCTCTGAAAGGAAAATTGCCATGGCCTGTTAATGGGACTATTGCCATACAATATGGAACACAGATTGATCCATTATTCAACCTGCCTATATTCAGAAGTGGTATTCATATAAAGACTTCAAATAAGTCTCCTGTCAGAGCAGTTCATGAAGGGAAGATAGTATTTGCTGATGAATTTAAGGGATATGGACAATTAGTCATAATATCACATGGTGGAGGTTATCATACCCTTTATGGTAATCTTGCGAGAATTTTTTCTAGCAATGGAGTTATAATAAATAAAGGTGATATTATTGGAGAGGCTGGAGAATCAACCATGCTTGGCACAAGTGGTATATATTTTGAGGTAAGATATAAAGGCAAACCACTTGATCCTCAACAATGGCTAAAAAAATAGTCTATCATATCAAGAATTGATCATTGGAGGTTTATAAAAGATGTTTTTGAAAAAGAAAAAATTCATAATTATTTCGTCTATCATAACATTAGCCGTAGTAGGAATTTTTATTGGCCGATGGGGGCTTGGGAATGTAAATGCACAAAGTAGTTATGAGGAATTAAGAATATTCACAGAGGTTACTACCCTTATAAAGAAAAACTATGTTGATGATGTAAATGTAAAGGACCTCATTGTTGGGGCAATAAAGGGGATGCTAAACACCCTTGATCCCCATTCAGGATACATGACACCTGATGTTTATAAAGAGTTTCAAACTGAGACAAAAGGTGAATTTGGAGGAGTAGGAATCCAAATAGGAGTAAAGGATGGGCTCCTTACCGTTATAGCACCTATAGAAGATACTCCTGCCTTTAAAGCAGGAATTGAGGCAGGTGATAGGATTATAAAAATCTCTGGAGAACTCACAAAGAACATGAGTCTTCATGAAGCTGTTTCAAAGATGAGAGGACCTAAAGGGACACCTGTAACCCTTACTATAATGAGAGATACATGGAAGGAACCAAAGGATTTTACTATTATTAGAGACATTATAAAGATTAAGAGTGTTAAGGCAAAAATGCTGTCTGATGGCATTGGATATATTAAGTTGACACAATTTATAGAAACCTCTGCATCAGAACTGAATTCTGCAATTAATAAGCTAAAAGCAGAAGGAATGAATTCTATTATCCTTGATCTGAGAAATAATCCAGGTGGTCTCTTAAATGTAGCTGTAGATGTCACTGGACAATTCCTGCCACCTAAAAAGCTCGTTGTTTATATAAAAGGCCGTACAGGTGAAAGGACAGAATATTTCACAGATGGAAAAGCCCCTTTAACTGATATGCCTATGGTTGTTCTTGTTAATCAAGGAAGCGCAAGCGCCTCAGAGATAGTTGCTGGCGCTTTAAAGGATTGGAGTAGGGCAATAGTTATTGGTGTCCAGACATTTGGAAAGGGTTCTGTACAGAGTCTTATTCCCCTAAGCGATGGTTCTGCACTAAAACTCACAACAGCTAAATATTATACACCCAATGGGACAAGTATTCAGGGTATAGGGATATCACCAGATATAACAGTGAAACTCCAGTCAAAGGATGGGAAAGAACACCCTGTAATCAGAGAAAAAGACCTGCAAAGACATCTAAAAAATGAACAGAAAGATGAGACACCACAGGCAGATGAAAAGGCCCCTATCGAGGTTGATGAAAAGGATGATGCCCAACTCCAAAAGGCAATTGATACACTAAAGGTATGGAAACTATTTGAAAAGATGCCAAAGAAGGCAGCCTAATACATACTAATGAGTAGAGTAATTTTTGATATAGAAACGGTTGGAGTAGACTTTGATTCCCTTGATCCCTCTACACAAGAGTATCTACTAAGATGGGCAGATACAGAAGATGAGGCAGAAAAGATAAAGGAAAGCCTTTCATTTTATCCACTTACAGGTGAAATAGTCTCAATAGGGATGCTTGATCCTGATACAAATAAAGGTGCTATTTATTTTCAGGCAATAGGGGATATACCTCTACCATTTGAAGAAGATGGAATAAAATATGAAAGTGGAACAGAATCAGATATCCTCAACAAATTCTGGAATAACATAAAGGCATATGACCAATTTATTACATTTAATGGCAGGACCTTTGACTGCCCTTTTATTATAATTAGATCGGCAATTAATAGAGTAAAGCCTACAAGGGATCTCTTGCCAAACAGATACCATAGCACGCACATAGACCTCCTTGACCAGTTAACATTTTATGGGATATCAAAGAGAAGGTTTAGTCTTGATATGTGGTGCAAGACATTTGGTATTAAAAGCCCAAAATCTCCAAATGAAAAAGGGGAGGCAATAACAGGAAATGATGTAAAAAGGCTATTTCAGTCAGGTCGTTATATAGACATTGCAAAATACTGTTTAAGAGACCTCCTCGCTACAAAGGAGCTATACTTTATTTGGGAAAACTATATAAAGGTAGATTCAAATAATTATAAATCTAATCAGTTATATACTGGTTAATTTTACTTATATCAAACCTCTCTGAGGCTAAAACATTTTTGACAAATCTAAATATTTTATTCCTTGAGCTAATACTTAAATCGGGATAAAATACTGGATTGGCAACTACAACACCCCTGAATGCAAAAAATGGGGCAAGAACCTCAAATAGTTCATAATCATTTGTTTTTTTTATATATTCCTCAAAAAATAGGCTAAGTCCTTCAAGATATGATCCCTTTACCTCCCCATGATACATCAATGAAAAAAAGATATAATTAATGCAAAGGGCTGTAACATCATCTGCAGGATCTCCATAGGGTCCCCTGCTTCTGTCAAGTAATACAAAATCTAAATTATCCTTGAACCAGATATTGCCAGGATGAAAATCTCCATGAATCTGGGATAATCTATAGGTCTTTGGTTTTAGCTTAGCCCTCCACTCTACGCACATCTTTTCTATCTCAGCCATCTCATAATAACTTAATATTCCCTCTGGGTAAATATCAAAAACACCCATCAGACACTCACCATGTCCTATAATATCCCTTAACTTTCTAAAATACAGATTTCTTGATTCCCCTTTTACTGAGTGAATATCAGAAAGATAAGAGGCCAAAATACTTATTTTTTCCCTATCAATTGGATTAAGGCTATCTTTTTTAGAGAACTCCCTGAGGTCATTAAAATAATCCCTTCCCTCTACCCTTTCCATAAGAAGATAATACTCCCTTCCACCTCCAATAGATTTAATTGAGCCATCTTCCATCTCTGCAAGTACATCTAATGCCTTTGCATGTTTCGGGAGTTTATTATATGCCTCTAAGTCAAGAAGGAAGACATGAGCCCTGTCAGAGGGGTAATCATGTCCTAATCCCTCAGGAAATAATCCTTTTATCACAAATGATTTAATTTCTTCAGGATATCGGATCTCTATCAAAAAACCAGCACCATGAACACCTGCACCGAGCCTCCTGATTTTTATATCTTTGGCGTCTCTGAATATTCCTCTTAAATAGGAACTTAATGCATCTTCATTAATCATAGATAACCTACAATTATATATACCTTAAATCATATCATTATAAATGTAAACTGGCAAGTTTACCCAAAAACAGAGATAGAAAAATTATATTATAATAAAGCCAACCTCCTCTTTTTTATCCTCGATAACCATCTCCAAAGGGGACTGAAGTGAAAAGGATCAGGTATTAATAAGGAGGGAAATTTTTATATAATTAATTATGGGGTATAAATTAATATATCTTGATAATAATGCCACAACACCTATTGATGAAGATGTTAAAAAGGTTATTTCTGATGCCTTTGAGATCTTTGGTAATCCCTCAAGCAGCCATATCTACGGCATAGAGGCAAGAAAGCTAATAGAAAAGGCAAGAGCAGATGTGGCAAATCTTATTGGAGCTGAGCCTTCAGAAGTTTATTTCACCTCAGGCGGCACAGAATCTAATAATCTTGCTATTATTGGGACTGCATATAAATATAAAAGGGGACATATTATTACCTCCGTTATTGAACATCCTTCTGTCTTCAATGTGGTTAAGTGGCTTGAGTCTAATGGTTTTGAGGTTGATTATTTACCTGTTGATTCATATGGTATTGTAGATCCTGATGATATTAAAAGGGCTATAAGAAAAGATACTATTTTAGTAACTATTATGCATTCAAACAATGAGACAGGGGTCTTACAACCAATAAAGGAAATTGGAAAAATATTAAAAGAACTAAATATACCTTTTCATACAGACGCTGCCCAGAGTGTAGGTAAAATTGATGTTAATGTATCTGAACTTATGGTTGATATGCTTACTATTGTGTCCCATAAATTTTATGGACCAAAAGGTGTAGGTGCGATCTATATAAAGAAGGGATTAAATATAATGCCTATTATGTTTGGCGCTGGGCATGAAAAAGGGATCCGTCCAGGAACGGAAAATGTTATATCCATTTCTGGATTTGGTAAGGCCTGTGAGCTTGCATATATCAATATGCAAGAGAGATTTAAAAATTCAATTCTGTTAAGGGAAAGACTTTATGAACTTTTAAAGAGCAACTTAGATTTAAGACTTAATGGACATTATTCATTAAGATTACCAAATACTTTGAACATTTCTATAAAAAATATTATTGGAGAGGATATTGTTTTTACTTTAAAGGATAGGGTTGCCTTTTCATCAGGTTCAGCCTGTCATGCAGGGGTGTACAAGCCCTCTACTGTCTTGAAGGCTATGGGCTTATCAGATGATGAAGCTATTTCAGCTATAAGATTAAGTGTTGGCAAGGACAATTCAATAGAAGAGATAGAAGAGGCTTCAGAAATAATCATTAGCTCCATTAAAAATCAAGCAAAATAGCTTTTTAACTCACCCTATTTAGAAAAAATTTCCATTTATAAATTTATTAAAAAATATAATCCTTGATTTCTTGACAAAAATAAAAGGCTATGGTAATGTGTTTTACCTTTATATTTTTGGATCAATTTTAGGCTAAAGGTGAAGACATGTTAGAATTTAATCAATGGTTTTTTGTTCTTATAGCAAACTTTATAGTTCTTTTCCTTATTCTGCGTAAGATACTCTTTATCCCTATCGCACAGATATTCAAAGAGAGAGAGACCAATATTAATAATTTATTGAATGAAACAAAGAATATGACAGCAAAAAAGGACGAAGCTATAGCTACATTAAACGCAGAACTTCAATCAGCAAGGAATACTGCAAAAGAGACATTTGCCTCATTAAAGGAAATCGGGGTTGCTAAACAGAAGGAGATTCTCTCAAAGGCAGAGGCTGAGGCATTAGAGATGATAGAAAAGGCAAAAAAGGAATTACAGGTTGAGACAGAAAAGGCAAGAATTGCCTTAAAGTCTGATATAGAAAGGTTTTCAGAAGAGATTGTAAATAAGATGGTGAAGGTTTAATACTTAAAGCAAAAGGTTATGAGATCATGAGACAAACATTAGAAAGTAAAACAAAAATAGTCAAAAAGCTCTTCTTTATTATATTTTGTCTTTTTCTTTTTTCCTCCTCTGAAGCATTTGCTGCTGGAGGATTAGCGCCAGGCAATACATTAAAAGATTGGATATGGAGAATAGTTAATTTCGCAATCCTTGTATTTATTCTTGTTAAGTTTGCTGGAAAACCATTAAAGGACTTTCTTAGACAGAGAAAGGAACTTATAGAAAAAAGCTTAAGAGAGGCTCAGGAGGCAAAGGAGCTTGCTGCAAAGGCATTATCCGAAATAGAGGAAAGGCTAAAGCTCAAGGATAAAGAGATAGAAGATATTATTTTATCTGCAAAGACATCAGGTGAAAGGGAAAAGGAAAGACTTATAGAAGAGGGAAATAAATTAAGCCAGAAGATTATAGAGCAGGCAAGGATTAATATTGATTATGAAACTAAGAAGGCAAAAGAGATCATCAAGAAAGAGGCAGTTGATGCTGCTATCAAACTTGCTGAAGAGAAGATTAAGACAAGATTGACAAAGGAAGATCAGGAAAAATTATTGAAGGAATCAATAAAATTACTTGAGAGAAAGAATTAAGAGGTAAAAATTGAAAAGGGTTAAGGGCATAAAGAAATACGCAAAGCAGTTTTTATCTGCTGTTGATTTAAACGAGGTTCCAAAGGGTATTGAGCAAATGACCTTAATTGCAACACATATTGAACGAGACAAAAATTTTAGAAACTTTATGATAAGCCCAGCTTTCAGCGAAAAAGAAAGAGAGGATTTTATTTCTTATATTGCTGGCAAGCTAAAAATGTCCGAAAAGACAAAGAAATATCTTGTATATTTGTCAGGTGAAGGGGTTATGGGGCAAATTACAGATATTATTAAACATATTGTTTCCTTATATATGGATATGAAGAAAAGGGCAAAGGCAATAGTTATTACAGCCATTCAGATAAGCAAGGATGACGAGGAAAGATTAAAGGATTCATTAAAAAATATTACTAACAGGGAAATTGATCTTGATTTTGTGATAGACCCTTCATTGCTTGGTGGTGTTCGCATAAAGGTCGGAAGCACAATGTATGACAGTAGCATAAATGGCCAACTTGGTCTTTTAAGAGATAGACTTTTGAAGTAGTTAAAACAAGGGGTGAAGATATGGAGATTAAGGTAGAAGAAATTAGCGAGTATCTAAAAAAACAGATTTCGGATTTTGAAAAAAGGGTTGATGTCAGCGAGGTAGGCATAGTAACAAGTGTAGGAGATGGTATAGCTAGGATATATGGGCTTGATAATTGCATGGCCTCAGAACTGCTTGAGTTCCCCAATAACATATACGGTATGGCACTTAATCTTGAAGAGGATGTGGTTGGGGCAGTTCTATTTGGTGAAGATACACTAATTAAAGAAGGGGACATTGTTAAGAGGACGGGAAAGATCATGTCTGTTCCAGCCGGAGAAGAGATGATAGGAAGGGTTGTAAATGCCATAGGACAGCCAATAGATGGCAAAGGACCTATAAATACAAAAACAACCAGAATAGTTGATGTTGTAGCGCCTGGAATTATTGACAGACAGCCTGTTAGGGAGCCTCTCCAGACCGGAATAAAGGCTATTGATGCGATGATACCAATTGGTAGAGGACAGAGGGAGCTTATTATTGGTGATAGACAGACAGGAAAGACTGCAATTGCAATTGATGCAATCATTAATCAAAAAGGTGGAGATGTTATCTGTATATATGTAGCCGTTGGTCAAAAAAGGGCAAGTGTTGCCCGAGTTGTTAAGACCCTTGAGGAATACGGTGCAATGGATCACACTATTGTAGTATCAGCAACTGCAAGTGAACCAGCACCTCTTCAGTATATAGCACCCTATACGGGATGTGCAATAGGTGAATATTTCAGGGATAATGGGAAACATGCCTTGATAATATATGACGACCTTAGTAAGCAGGCAGCTGCTTATAGACAGCTTTCGCTTCTGTTAAGGCGTCCTCCAGGACGAGAGGCCTATCCGGGAGATGTCTTCTATCTTCACTCAAGACTGCTTGAAAGGGCAGCAAAATTAAGTGATGAATTAGGTGGCGGTTCATTAACAGCCCTTCCCATTATTGAAACTCAGGCTGGAGATGTCTCAGCATATATTCCGACAAATGTTATATCAATTACTGATGGTCAGATTTATCTTGAGCCTGATCTCTTTTATGCTGGCGTAAGACCAGCAATTAATGTTGGTCTTTCTGTCAGCCGTGTTGGAGGGGCTGCACAGACAAAGGCAATGAAGCAGGTTGCTGGAACACTTAGGCTTGACCTTGCACAGTTTAGGGAATTGGCAGCCTTTGCACAATTTGGAGCAGACCTCGACAGGGCAACAATGGCACAGATTGAAAGGGGAAAGAGAATGGTTGAGCTTTTAAAGCAAGACCAATATGCCCCTCTGCCTGTTGAGGACCAGATTATGCTTTTATTTGCAGGCACACAGGGTTATCTTGATGACATACCAGTTGAGGCAATAAAAAGATTTGAGGCAGAATTCTTATCCTTTATCAAGGATAAAAAACCTGATGTTAGAAATGAACTAAAACAGAAAAAGCTTATAGATGACCTTGTTAAACAAAAACTTATTTCAGCGATTGAGGAGTTTAAAAAAGGGTTTGTAATTTAGAGGTAATAAAATGCCCGGTTTAAAGGAAATAAGGAAAAGAATAGTATCCGTTAAGAGCACAAGGCAGATTACAAAGGCAATGAAAATGGTATCTGCTGCAAAATTCAGAAAGGCTCAGGGAAGGATTCTTGAGCTAAGGCCATATGCTGACAAGATGAACTCTGTATTGTCAAGTCTCTCTAAATCCGTTGAGACAGTACATCCCCTTTTAGAATTAAGGCCAAAGAAGACGGTAGAGATTGTTGTTTTTACAAGTGATAGAGGGCTTTGCGGTGCATTTAACACAAATGTTATAAAGACTGCATTAAAGCTAATAAAAGATATTCAACAAGAAGGAATAAATATCAGTATAAGCACTATTGGCAAAAAAGGTTTAGATCTCCTTAAACGAAGGGGTTTTTCTATAAGAAAATCATATACAGGTCTTTCAGGAAGGATATCCTATTCAAATGCAAAGGAGATAGCAAAGGATATTATTGAAAACTATATTAACGAAAGTTTTGATGAGGTTATAATAATTTACAATGAATTTAAGTCAGCCCTTGTTCAGAGGGTGAGAACAAGCAGACTTCTTCCAATTTCATCTGTGAGCTCTGAAGAATCGGCTCAGGATAAAACAGTTGACTTTTTGTATGAGCCTTCTAAACAAGAAATATTTAACAACCTTCTGCCTAAAAACATAGAGGTGCAGGTTTTTCGCGCACTTCTTGATTCAGGAGCCTCTGAAGAGGCCGCGAGAATGACAGCTATGGAGAATGCTACAAAGGCTGCAGACGACATGATAGCATCATTGACCTTGCAGTATAATAAGGCAAGACAGGCTGCTATTACTAAGGAACTTATGGATATAGTAGGTGGTGTAGAAGCCCTGAAACACTAGGGTATGAAAAAACTAAATCTATATTATAGAAAGTTTTGATTTATAAACATAAATTAGATTTAAAATCAGGATTCAGGAGGTTATTTAAGAATGAATGAAGGAAGGGTAACTCAGGTTATCGGCGCAGTTGTAGATGTGGAATTTGAAAAGGAACTTCCACAGATACTTAATGCTTTAAAAATAGAGCATCCAGGGAACCCCTCAGAGGGTCTGCCACCTCTTGACATTACACTTGAGGTAGCAGCTCATCTTGGTGAAAATAAGGTAAGAACTATCGCTATGCAGACAACTGATGGAGTAGTCCGTGGAATGAGGGTAATTGATACAGGCATGCCAATATCAATTCCTGTCGGCAAAGCAACACTTGGAAGGATAATGAATGTTGTCGGTGACCCCTATGATAAACTTGGTCCAATTGAAACAACAGAGAGATTACCTATACATAGACCTGCCCCTGAATTTATTGAACAGGAGCCTGTTTCACAGGTCTTTGAAACAGGGGTTAAGGTATTTGATCTCCTTGTGCCATTCCTAAGAGGTGGCAAGATGGGTATGTTTGGAGGGGCAGGGGTTGGCAAGACAGTTGTTATAATGGAGATGATACACAATATCGCTATGAAGCACGGAGGGGTATCTGTCTTTGCAGGTGTTGGTGAAAGGACAAGGGAAGGAAACGACCTTTACAGGGAGATGAAGGAATCAGGTGTTTTAAATAATGTTGCCCTTATATATGGACAAATGAATGAACCTCCTGGTGCAAGACTGAGGGTTAGCCTTACAGCCCTTACTGTTGCAGAATATTTCAGGGATCAGGGACAGGATGTCTTGATATTCATTGATAATATCTTTAGATACACACTTGCCGGCTCTGAGGTATCAGCTCTCCTTGGAAGAATGCCTTCAGCAGTTGGATATCAGCCAAACCTCGGTACAGATATGGGAGCCCTTCAGGAAAGAATTACAACAACAAAAAAAGGTTCAATCACATCTATGCAGGCTATATACGTCCCTGCAGACGACCTTACAGACCCTGCTGTTGCTACTGCATTTACACACCTTGACGGAACGGTTGTTCTATCAAGACAGATTGCTGAGCTTGGCATATATCCTGCTGTTGACCCTCTTGATTCAACATCCCGTGCATTAGATCCACGTATTATTGGAGAGGAGCATTATAAGGTTGCAAGAAAGGTACAGTCTATCTTACAAAGATACAAGGAACTTCAGGATATTATAGCAATACTTGGAATGGAAGAGCTTGCAGAGGAAGATAAGCTTATTGTCTCAAGGGCAAGAAAGATACAGAGATTTCTGAGTCAGCCATTTCATGTAGCAGAGGCATTTACCGGAACACCTGGGAAATACGTAAAACTTGAGGATACGATAAAAGGATTTAGTGCAATAGCAGATGGCCAATATGATGATATGCCTGAGCAGGCATTTTATATGGTTGGTACAATAGAAGAGGCAGAGGAAAAGGCAAGAAAATTAGGGTGGAGTAGATAGGCATAGGCTTTAAAATTAACCTTAAAGGTAATTAAGGATTATGGTAAATAAATTAAGATTAGAAATAGTAACACCATATGGCCCAGTAATAAGTGAAGATGTAGATGAAATTACTGCATCAGGAACAGAAGGCGAGTTTGGGATACTTCCTGGGCATGTGCCATTTGTTACAACCTTAAAAATAGGAATGCTCACATATAAGAAAAACGGCCTGATAAATTATGTCTTTGTCAACTCAGGCTATGCAGAGGTTTCTCAAGATAAGGTTGTTATACTTGCAGACAGCGCTGAAAGGGCAGAGGATATAGATATTGAAAGGGCAAGGGCAGCTATGAAAAGGGCAGAGGAGAGGCTTAAACAAGCTGAAAAAATCGATTTTGCGAGGGCAATGGCAGCACTCCAAAGGGCCTCTATTAGAATACAGATAGCAGAAAAGAAGATTCCTAAATAGATATCTTTATATCTTTCCTTATTAATTTATAAAATAGATTTCTGGTGGAGGCGGCGGGAATCGAACCCGCGTCCGAAGGTACTACTCTCAAGCCTCTACATGTTTAGCCAGCCTATTTAATTTCAGCTATCAGATTGCCGGCAGGCAGGCCTGCTGATAGCCTATCCCTTTATCTTTCGTTGGATTTAAGGGAGTCATCCAACGGCAGCCTGCTTTATGACGCTATCTCTAAAGCACAGGCAACCTTAAAGTAGCGTGCTACTTTTAATTAAGCAGCGAGTGCCAGTTCGTTGTTGGCGTTTGTGTTTTTTTCCATCTTTTTACGTGGTGATGGATCCACGACATGCCACTTGAGCCTCATAACCCCCGTCGAGACCAATCGCCCCCAGAAATCATCCTAATTTATTTTACCATATATCTTGCCGGGATTAAAAATACCCTTTGGGTCAAACAACCTCTTTATGCCCTTCATTAATTGAAGTTCCTTTTCCTTTATCTCCATGCTTATATAAGGGGCCTTTGTAATGCCAATTCCATGCTCTCCTGATATTGATCCACCAAGCCTTAATGTGGCCTCGAATATCTTCCTCTGGAGTTCTTTTCCCTTTTCAAACTCTTCCTTATCGTTTATATCAACCATGATATTTACATGGATATTTCCATCACCAGCATGGCCGAAGCTAATTATCCTTATCCCGCTTTCCTCTGACAATCTGCGCAACTCCCTCAATATATCCGATACCCTACTTCTCGGAACTACTATATCCTCATTAAGCTTTGTTGGTTTAATATGATAAAGGGCAGGTGAGATAGCCCTTCGCGCCTCCCAAAGCCTTTCCCGTGCAATATTATCTTCTGCTAAAACAACCTCTCCACCAAAGGAGCGGCATATATCTATAATCCTTTCGGCCTCCTTTTTTATGGTTGAAGGATAACCATCAAGCTCAATTAACAAGAGGCCATCACATTCAGAAGGAAGACCTGTTGGTCTGTAATTTTCTACTGCATCAATAGAGAACCTATCCATTAATTCTATTGCCCTGGGAATTATCTTTGATGATATAATCTTAGAAACTGCCTCTCCAGCTTTATCAATGCTATTAAACATAGCAAGAAGGGCAATTACATCCTCAGGCATTGGAAGAATCTTCAATCTTATCTTTGTAAAGATAGCAAGTGTGCCCTCTGAACCAATTAGGATATTTTTAAGGTCATAGCCAACTACCCTTTTATAAGTCCTACCTCCAAAGGTCACTATGCTTCCATCAGGCATTAAGGCCTCAATTGAAAGGATATAATCACGGGTAACACCATATTTTATTGCACTTGGCCCACCCGCATTAGTTGCCACATTTCCTCCAATTGTGCAAATATTAAGGCTTGCAGGATCTGGGGGATAAAAAAATCCAAGATATTTTAATTCTGCCTGAAGTTTGCCATTGATAATTCCTGGCTCTACCGTAACGGTTAGATTTTTGGTATCTACATCAAGCATCTTCCTCATCTTTTCCATGCTTATAACAATACAATTTCCATAAGGCACTGATCCTCCAACCATTCCAGTGCCCGCACCCCTCGGAATTATGGAATAGTTGTTTTCATTGGCATACTTAACAATCCTGACAACCTCTTCTGTGTTTTTAGGCCAGGCAACTGCCTTTGGAATTGTCTCCTCTGTATAAGATGCATCAAAGCTGTAACAGATGAGGTCCTCTTTCTCAGTAGAAATCTCTATTCCTGATAATTTGGATAATTGATTCATATGGTTTATCAAGATATCTTTAAAAAATCCTTAGAAAACATATTGTTTCTCTTTTCATAACCTACAGTGGAATTATTACCATGACCTGGGAACACCCTTGTATCATCAGGTAAATCCATTATCCTTTTAAAGGAGCTTTTTAGCTTATTAATGTCACCCCCATAAAAGTCTGTCCTTCCTACAGAACCTGCAAAGAGTGTATCTCCTGTAACAATAATCCCCTCTCCATAGATACAAATACCTCCTGGACTATGACCAGGGGTATGGATAATCTTTAAACTGAGATTTCCTATTTTTAAAACCTCTTCACCCTTAACCAAGATATCTGGCTCTGGTAATGGGTCAATTTCATACCCCCAAAATGCGGCCATATCAAGGGCTGCCTTGTAAATATCAATCTCATCTTTGTGAAGGACAACCCTACCACCTGTCTCCTTTTTTATATCACCTACAGCACCCACATGGTCAAAATGTCCATGTGTGCAGACAATATATTCAACACTTAGTCCATTTTCTTTAATAAAACCTAATATTATCTCTGGTTCATCCCCTGGATCAATAACTACTGCCTTTTTTGTATTTTCATCAGCAATAATAAAGCAGTTTGCCTGAAGAGGACCTACTGCAATGCCTTTAATTAACATATATCCTCCCCTATTAATCTATTTAAGATTTAAATATAGACATAGATTTCCATCACTATCATAACCGAACTCTATAGTTTCTCTTACAAGCACTGAAACAGTATAAGCAAGGTCATCAAGTTTTTCCTTAACTGCCTCATATGTTTTATGTTCTATATCATAGAGTTCAAGGATATCTATAATCTCATCAATATTACCAGTATTGTAGCTTTCTAATATGACCTTTTTTTCTGACTCTGGCATATTCTTAATCCTAGACTTGGCTAACTTTATCTGATGATTTAATCTCTCAAGGCATATACCATAAATCTTTACACCTTCTATATTCATTTTGTTCTCCCTTGTTTGATCTTATTTATAATATAACCCATCTCCTCATTTTTTATTAAATAAGAAAAAAGCAGGTATGTACCTATACAGAGGATTATTGAAAAGAATAGATAAATTGCCTTTTCAAATCCATATCCACTCAATCCCCAGATATCATTTTTTGCAATATACCATCCAGGAACCCCCATTATTATAGATGCAAGAAGCGTTTTCCCAAAAGACCTTATTATACCCTTTGTTCCTAATCCCCCTAAATGTCCTTTTAAAAAATAGAATAACAACAAAAAATTAAAACCAGATGCAATGGAATTAGCAAGGGCAAGGCCGTTATGTTTCATTGGTCCTATAAGCAATAGGCTAAATACTATGTTGATTACCATTGAAGAGGCAGCAATTTTAACAGGGGTTCTTGTGTCCTGCATTGAATAGTATGTTGATGTTATAACCTTAGCCCCTACTATTGCCCATATTCCGACTGAATAAAATATAAGTGCCTCAGATGTGCCAACAGTAGCTCTGTAGTCAAACTCTCCCCTATAAAAAAGTGTGCTCACAATAGGAAGATTCAGTGCAATAAGTCCAACCATTGCAGGCACTGTAATAAAAAACAAAAGCCTTAAGGCAAAGGAGAAATCATCTTTGAGTTTATCCATCTGACCTTTCACAGAATGTTCTGCGAGAGTTGGTAGCACAGCCATACCCATTGCAACACCAAAGATACCAATAGGAAATTGTATAAGTCTCATAGAGTAATAGAGATATGTGATACTTCCTTCTTCAAGGTATGAAGCCAAAATAGTGCTTATGAATATATTAATCTGACTTACAGCCATTCCGGCAGTTGCTGGAAGAATAAGAACCCCTATCTTTTTTAATCCGGGATGCCAGAAAGAAAATCTTGAATCACCTGATATCTTTTGTTTGACTTCTGACTTCTGAGCCCTAAGTTTGTATCCTTGTTTAAAAAAGGATGGTACCTGAATCAAAAACTGAACAAGGCCTCCTACTGTTACACCAATTGCAACCGCAATAATTGGATTAATAAACTGCATTGATAATGTCACAACACTGATTATAATCACAATATTAAGAAGGGCTGGTGCAAGTGCAGGGATAAAAAAGACACCCCTTACATTAAGAGATCCCATTGTAATAGAGGCAAGACTTATAAAGAGGAGGAAGGGAAACATTATCCTTGTAAGTAAGACTGTATTATAAAATTTTTCTGAATCCTTTAAAAATCCAGGGGCTATAATAGAGACAATTGCAGGGGCAAAAACAATTCCAAGGACACAAATAATTCCAACAAATATTAAGATAGATATAAATACTGCCCTTACAAGCCTGTTTGCCTCTTCTTTGCCCTTCATGGTCTCCTGTTCCTTAAGCACAGGGATAAATGCTGAAGACATTGAACCTTCTGCAAAGAGTTCCCTTAATAAATTTGGTATTCTGAAGGCTACAAAAAAGGCATCTGCAGTGCCAGTTGCACCAAAATATTTTGCCAGGATCATATCCTTTATATACCCGAGGATACGACTGATAAAGGTGGCTAAAGATATTAATCCAGCAGACTTTGCTATTTTTGCTTTTCTGTCCATTTTTCAGTATTATATCAATGCTGGTATGTATGTTGAAAGGATTTATTTATAACCAACAAATATCCTTCTAATGCCTGAATAATCTCTCCTAAAATTTATATCCTTAAAACCACTCTTTATTGCCATTTCTTTAATTTCATCTGCCTGGTTATAACCTATCTCAAGCATTAGAAATCCATCTTTATTAAGAAAATTGGGTGACCCATTAAATATCCTCCTATAAAAATCAAGTCCATCCTCTCCACCATCAAGGGCATCAATGGGCTCATAATCCCTTATCTCTTTTTGAAGGTCTTTAACATCGCTTCTTTTTATATAGGGAGGATTTGAAACAATACAGTCAAATTTTTTATTTTTAACAGGCTCAAAGAGGTCCCCTTTTAGGAAATAAACATTTTTTATTTTGTTTTCAATAGCATTGCGCATTGCATACTCTATAGCAATATCTGACTTATCAACTCCATAGACATCTGCATCTGGAAATTGCCATGCAAGTGCTAAGGCTATACATCCACTGCCTGTGCAAAGGTCAAGGATGTTTAACCTAAAGCCTTCAATCCCTTGTTGACAGTAAACAGATACTTTTCCTTTACTGATCTCCCTAATAGCCTCTTCAACAAGCAGTTCTGTCTCAGGTCTTGGTATTAGAACACCTTTGCCTACATTTATTCTTAATCCATAAAACTCAACATAACCAATTATGTATTGGATAGGTTCTCCTTTTATCCTCCGTTCAATGAGTGAGTGTAAAATGCAGGATTCCTCTTCTGAGACTTTACGCATAGCAGAATAAAGCTCTGTTTTGGATATATTTAAGACATGCATGATAAATATTTCAGCCTCTTTGGTTGCTTCCTTAATACCATATGATTTTAATAGAGAAGAAATTTCACGAAATTTTTCAATAGCAGTCATTGGAATATTTGCCCCAATTATTAGCAAGGAATTTATTTTTTAAGAGGCTTTAGCCTCTTTAGAAGTCTTTCAGCATCAAGGGTATTTAGGATATCCCCTTTTTCGAGCCATCCCCTACGGGCGATAGAAATCCCATATCTCATAAAATAGAATTGATTTACCACATGTGTATCAGTAGATATTACAATTGGAATACCCTTTTCATTTGCTATTTTTGCATATGTATCATTTATATCAAGTCTTAATGGATAGGCATTAATCTCCAAGGCTGTGCCTGTCTCTTTAGCTACCTTTAATACCTCATCCATATCAAGTTCGTAGGCGTCTCTCTCTCCGATTAATCTACCTGTGGGGTGGGCTATTATGCTCACATATGGGTTTTTCATAGCAGAAATTATTCTATCGGTGAGCTGTTTTTTTGTTTGTCTAAATCCAGAGTGTATAGAGGCAATAACTATATCAAGCTCTTTTAATATATCATCTGAGAGATCAAGGGTCTTATCGCTTCTTATGTCAACCTCTACCCCATGCAAAATTCTAAAATCCTTAAGCCTTTTATTTAAGGCATTTATCTCCCTTTTCTGTTCAAGAAGCCTTTGCTCTGTCAGCCCCTTTGCAATACCAAGCCCCTTTGAATGATCAGTAATTGCAATATAGGAATAACCAAGGTCCTTTGCAGCCTCAACAAGTTCTTCAAAGGCATGACTTCCATCACTCCATTTAGAATGAACATGAAGGTCACCTTTAATGTCTTCTATACTAACAAGATTAGGAAGTCTTCCTTCTAAGGCTATCTCTATCTCCCCCCTGTCTTCCCTTAATTCAGGGGGAATATATGGAATGCCTAAAATTCTATAAATATCCTCTTCCCTTTCACCCCCTAATTTTTTATTGTCCCTTTCACGAAATATACCATATTCATTAATCTTAAGCCCCTTTTTAACAGCCATCTCCCTGAGCCTAATATTATGCTCTTTGCTTCCAGTAAAATATGCGAGTGCGGCACCATAGGAGTCCTTTTCAACAACCCTTAAATCAACCTGAAGGCCTTCATGGGTTACTATGCTTGATTTTGTTGGTCCCTGCATTAATACATTTTTAACATGTGGGAGGTGGACAAATACCCTCATTACCTCCTTGGGATTATCAGATGTTGCAAGTATATCAATATCCTTTATTGTATCCTTCCATCTCCTTAAACTCCCTGCCAAATCTATTTTCAAGATAGGGGCATTTCTTTTAATATATTCTATTATCTCATTAGCTATAGGAAGCACCTTTCCAATAGGCTGACGCTCTCTGCCTCTCTTAAGCATCTCTATCCCTTTTAAAATATTTTCCTCTGTCTTTTCCTTTATCCCTGGAAGACCAATGAGTTTATGTTCAGAGGCAAGCCTTTCAAGTTCATCAATATCCTTTATATGCAGTTTTTCATACAATAATTTTGATGTCCTTGGTCCGATACCTGGTACAGAAAGAATGGTAAGAAGACCCTCTGGGAGCTCTTTTTTTAATTCATCGTGTGTCTGTATATGTCCAGTAGTTATATATTCAAATATCTTGTTAGCTAAATCCTGACCTATCCCTGGGATCTTAAGTAGTTCTTCTTTTTTATACTCCTCTATGGCCTTCTGTAATCCCCCAATATTCTGTGCAGCCCTTCTGTATGCCCTTATCCTAAAGGGATTCTCCCCCTTTAACTCAAGGAGGTCCGCTATCTCATTAAATATCCTTGCGATCTCCTCATTCTTCATAACCTTATTATCACTATATTCCTCTCTATTTTTGTAAATGGTAGAGGTGCTTTTATAATTTCAACTTTAATATTCCCTTGGAAGGATTGAAGTTCCTCTCTTATCTTTGGCCCTTTATTAAGTACAAAAAAACCACCCTTTTTTAAAATATGTGATGCCCTTTTTATAACATCCATTATATCAAATAATGCCCTTGAAACACCTATATCAAAGAGGCGATCCCTAACCTCCTCAACCCTTGACTCAATTATCTCTACATTAATCAGCGATAACATACTTTTTATATGTCTTAGGAAGGCTGTTTTTTTTCTTGATGGTTCAATAGGGGATATAATAAGATCAGGTCTTACAATAGACATTGGTATTGCAGGAAATCCTGCCCCACTACCAATATCACAGATCTCCCATCTGCCCGCTGGAATAGCCTTTAGATACAGCAAGGAATCAAGGAAGTGTTTAATTATAATATCCTCATCTTTCTTTATTGATGTGAGGTTATATGCCCTATTCCATCTTTTTAGCTCATTAAGATATTTTATAAACTGGTTGATGATATGTTCATTATGCTCTAAATTTAGCTCCTTTAAGCCTTCTGTCAATAAAATTTTTTCATTCTTTATCTCCATTAAATCCTTAACTTTTCTGTCTATTATATCTCTCAACAGATACAAGTAAAATAGCAATAGCAGCAGGTGTAATCCCAGGGATTCTGCTTGCCTGTCCAATCGTTTCCGGCCTTATTTCAGAAAGCTTTTCACACACTTCTCTTGACAGACCAGGTATACTTTTATAATCTATATTAACGGGGATCTTCTTTGTTTCTATTTTTTTCAATCTTTCGGCCATCTCAATCTGTTTTTGTATGTACCCCTCATATTTAATATGTATTTCTACAAGCTCCTCTATCTCCCTTGTAAGCCCTTTTATTGAAGGGAAATGCCTTTTTATAAAATCATATTTAATCTCTGGTCTTTTTAATAGTTTCTCAAGGGTAGTATCATCACTTATAGGTGATGTGCCAAGATTTTTTAATTCAGTGTTAATCTCTTCAGAGGGTTTTATCCTTGTATTTTTAAGCCTTTCTATTTCCCAATCTAACATCCTTTTTTTATCAATAAACTTCATATAATTTTCCTCTGAAACAAGGCCAATGGAAAAGCCCTTCTCTGTTAATCTTAGGTCTGCATTGTCATGTCTCAAAAGGAGTCTATACTCTGCCCTTGAGGTAAACATCCTATAAGGCTCTTTTGTTCCTTTAGTTATAAGGTCATCAATTAGAACACCAATATATGCCTCATCCCGTCTAAGGATAAAGGGCTCTTTACCTTTTAATTTCAAAGATGCATTTATTCCAGCGATTATCCCCTGTGCAGCAGCCTCTTCATAACCTGATGTCCCGTTAATTTGTCCAGCGAGAAAAAGTCCTTCAATCCCTTTGACCTCGAGGGTATGTCTTAATTGGGAAGGATATACATAGTCATACTCTATTGCATAAGCAGGTCTTGTTATTACTGCCTCCTCAAGGCCTGGTATAGACCTTACCATGCTTACCTGCACATCATATGGAAGGCTTGTTGAGATACCATTTGCATAATACTCTGTTGTATCAAGTCCCTCTGGTTCAAGAAATATCTGATGCCGCTCTTTCTCTGAAAACCTCACAACCTTATCCTCTATAGAGGGGCAGTATCTTGGTCCAATTCCTACTATTTTCCCACCATAAAGGGGTGACCTATCTAAGTTCCTCCGAATTATCTCGTGAGTCCCTGAATTTGTATATGTTATGTAACAGGGCAGTTGAGGATTCTTTATCTCATCCGTATAGTATGAAAAAGGTATTGGTGGATTATCTCCCCATTGAGGTGTTGTCTTTGAAAAATCAATTGTCTTGGCATCAAGCCTTGGTGGTGTGCCTGTCTTTAGCCTACCTATCTTTAGGCCAAGCTCCCTTAAGGATTCAGATAATCCAATTGATGGAAATTCACCAGCCCTGCCAGCAGGATAACTGTCAAGCCCAATATGGATTAGACCCTTCAGAAATGTCCCTGTTGTAACAATTACAGCCCTTGCACCATAAAAAACACCTAAGGAAGTAATAATGCCTTTAACCCTATTGTCTTCAACAACAATCTTCTCTACCATTGCCTGCTTTATAATAAGGTTTCTCTCTTTCTCAAGAGACTGCCTCATATATATCTTATAAAGGACCCTGTCTGCTTGTGCCCTCAATGACCATACTGCAGGCCCTTTTGACATATTGAGCATCCTAAATTGGATACCTGCCTTATCAGTAACCTTTGCCATCTCCCCTCCAAGGGCGTCTATCTCTCTAACAAGATGTCCCTTTGCAAGTCCTCCAATAGCTGGGTTACAGGAGAGTTGACCTATTGTGTCTATATTTGAGGTAAAGAGGCATGTCTTCATACCGAGCCTTGCAGATGCAAGGGATGCCTCACATCCAGCATGTCCTGCACCAATTACTATTACATCAAAATCCTGTTCTTTATACATTCTTTTATTATACCCAAAAAATAGAATTAGAAAAATGGTTGAATTTAAAGCAACCACATCCCTTTAAATACATTTTTGAAAAAAGTACTTATCCTTTTATGTTTACTAAATAATTCAGAAATCTTCTTGCCTCCTGATGTTCAGGGTTTATATTTAATGTAGCTTTAAGTTCCTCTATTCCCTTCTCTATATACCCATTTGAAATGTAGACAAGCCCTAAATCAAAATGTGCCTCTGCAAAATCGGGATTTAATCTAATAGCAGTTTTATAATGCCCTATTGCCCTATCAGTAAATCCGATTTCTGCATAAACATCACCTATTACCTTATGAGTCTTTTCATTATCAGGTTCAATCCTTAAAGCAATAAGAAGATATTTCAAGGCCTCATTAAAATTTCTTATCTTATAATAGATAACACCGAGGTTATAATAGGTGTTTAAATATGGCTTAAGTCTTAACGATGTAAGACAGTGATCTAATGCCTTGTCATATAGCTTAATTTTTAGATATTCGGTGCACAGATTTACATGTGCCCTTGATTTTAAAGGACTCTTTCTTATCCCTTCTTCATATAAAACTATGCTATTTCCCCAGATAGTATTTCTTTCATAAGAAGCAAGAGAAAATATTATTATAATTGTTATTATAATTGGTATAGATCTTCCCAATTAATCTGACACAGCTAAAAAAGGATTTTAAAACCTTAAAAAGGCACCTATGCCACCAGCATCAAGCAATTTTTTATTCTCATCAACAACCTCAATCAATGCCCCTTGTTGAATAGCCATCTCACCAGCTAAATTAGAAATATAATTAATTTTCTCAGCCATTCCTTTACAATAGGGACAGGATTCAAACCTCTGTGTGCTAAGATATCCGCAAGAAACACATCCATAACCATCTGCCTTATAATCCTTCATAACAACAAGTTTCATCACCTTCTTCTCTTGAATGGCATTCAATACATTATCTAATCCGAGCACCGCATTTTCATTTTTCATTGCCTTTTCAATAAGTGTTTCAATATCTTCCTCCTCCTTTTTCTTTTCATAGGCAGATACAATAGGCTGAACCTTCTTTAATACCTCGTCAGGCTTTGCAAACATCTCAATCCTTACAGTCCCTATTACTTTATCAAGCACATTCTTATTTAGCATCCCCTTTACCATTGATACAGCCTCATCAGAGCCACCGATTATTATTCTACCTATATATTTACCACTAATAAATGTATCAAACTTGTTTACTACATCCTTTAGATGCATACCTACATGGAAATCTATATGCCTTTCGTAGTGATTCTGTGAAAGGGCAAACCAACCACCTTTTTTATGCTTACCTGGGATACCCTCTGAATGAACCTCACCATATTCTACAATCTCTCCAAGATGCACTACAAAGATCCGTGCAGACTCTTTATCCACAAGCAATAAGGCATATCTCTGGTAGTTATCAAGGATATAAATGAGAGGTTTTATATAGGGGGTTGAATTAATAATAATATCATTTTTTAAAGGCACATTAAGATGATATTCCTTCCATAAATTATTTTCCGAAGAACTGAATAATGCTAGCCCCTTTTTAAAGATTTTCTTATTCATGAGCACATAATTTTCTATCTTTTCAATATCCTCTTTCAATCTCTTATATACTGACTTATCCATTGTTTCTATGGTATTTTTTATCATATTTTTAAAATGAACAATATAATCACCCCTTGTATTAAACAATGGATCCGTATTGAGATAAAGACTTATACAATACTTATCCTTCCCACCAATAGATGCAAGCTCCTTTAATTCTTCTCTGTCAAGCATTTTGTCCTCCTTGTTCAAGATTTCTAAATATTTCTATAACTGATATAAAAAGCACCATTACCAGAGGTCCCATAACAAGCCCGATTAATCCAAATAACTTCAATCCACCAATAACACTGAAAAAAACTATAAGCATGTTCATCTTTGTCCTGCTACCAATAATAATAGGCTTAAGGACATTGTCAATGAGACTTATCCCAAAAAAACCAATAATAAAAAGCACTACTGCATTTAACACCATGCCTTGATAAAAAAGATAAATTGTAGCAGGTCCCCATATAATAACTGTGCCTATAAGGGGTATAAAAGATGCTACAGAGGTCGCCAATCCCCATAAAACAGGAGAAGGCACCCCAAGTAATGAGTAAGCTATACCACCGATTATACCCTGAACGATCGCCACAAGAACCCCTCCAAAAATCGTTGATACTATTATATCTCTTATCTGTTTTATAATCCTCTCTTCCTGTTCATCTGTAAAGGGCAGGTATTCCTGAATCTTTTTCAAAAATCCTGGTCCGTCTTTAAGAAGAAAAAAAATTGAAAATGACATAAATACAAAATTCAATGTCATAGATACAATATCTGCCATACCTTTTCTTATTCTTCCCAATAAGGTATCTCCGATCCTTGATACATTCTCTATTATAGCCTTATTAATATCAGCCTCTGTGATGCCAAACCATGATGTAAGCGTATTAAGTATTCTTGCAACAGTTGGATGTTTCCATAAATTCCTTATTACCTCAAGACTGTCAGCCTCAATATATTCTAATAGGGTCTTTAACTCAACAATGAGCAAAAAGGTAAGATATGAAAAAGGTCCAAAAATAAGCAATAATATGAATCCGAGGGTAATAAGGGATGCAACAGATGTCCATTTTATATATTTTAAGAGAAAGGCATAAATTGGATAAAATACTACTGAAAAGACTATTGCCCATCCAATAGGCAACATGAATGGCAAAAGTATCTGATAGCTGAGATATCCCAGGCCAGCTGCAATAATTATCAAAGTTAGATAGTAGAATCTATTAAATGCCATAATCTATGCCTTAAATTATTCCAAATTTACCTACTAATTTAGAGACAAACCTATGTAGCTAATATCATTTAGTAGCAGATTTGATAAATGATTTAAATATACCTAATGAAAGTTTATCATATTTTTCAATTTCTTTTTTTTTCGTATTTTTTATTGGTCTTTCTGGATGCCATTGAACGCCTACAAGAAAGGGATATCCAGACTTATAAAACCCCTCTACCAACCCCTTTTCTGAAATTGCAAATACCTTTAGACCTTTAGCTAACCCTTTAACTGCCTGATGATGAAAGGAGTTTACAACAAATGTTGAATATCCTGATTTCAATATAGAATCATCAATAATCTTTATGGCATGTTGGTTATTTTTATGATTAATATCACCTTTAAACTGATAATTTAAATCTTGATACAAACTACCACCAAGAGCGACATTTATAAGCTGCATGCCATAACATATCCCTAAAACAGGCTTTCTTCTTTTTATAACCTCTTTTAAGAGTGCTATCTCAAAATCACTCCTTTCCTTTCTTACCATTTTAATAAACCTACTTGGAACAGAAATATCCTCATTATAATATTCTGGGGACAAATCGTCACCGCCTGGGATTAAAAGCCCATCAATAAAATCAGCAATCTGACCTATATCTCCCTTTAAAGGGGGAATAATTAATGGGATAGCGCCATTACAAGAGACAGAACTGATATAATCCTGTCTTAAGTGATACCTATTTTTATCTATATCAGATGTTATCCCTATGATAGGTTTCATATAACAGCTCCAGAGAGACTTCCTGTAAACTCTCCATCTCTATAAGCAACCTGCCCATTAACAAAGACATACCTAATACCTTCTGGCTTAATAAAAGGATCATTATATGTCGCCTTATCAATAATATTATTGTAATCAAATACTGTAATGTCAGCGAAAAAGCCCTCTTTAATGAGCCCCCTTCCCTGTAGTCTAAATGTCTCTGATGGTAAAGAGGTAATCCTTCTTATTGCCTCAGGCAATGAAATAAGTCCTTCATCCCTAACATACTTACCTATGAATCTTGGGAAGGAGCCAAATCCCCTTGGATGGGGTTTCCCTAAATAAGTTGGACCAGAAAAAGACCTAGAGGAACTATCAGATCCTATCATTACATATGGAAGTGATAGAAAACTTTTTAGATTATCCTCCCTCATTAAGAAAAAGATTGCACCTATCCTTGCCCTCTCATCAACTAATAAATCGACAACTAAATCTGTAGCTCTTTTATTTAATTTTGTAGCAATCTCAGATATACTCTTTCCTTCCATCCACTTATTTTTAGACTTTGTAACATTGGAGATATATACCCCTTGCCAGTAATCTTCATGCTTATGATTAAGAAACTCTATGACCCTATTCCTTGTCATGGGATCTATTAGTCTCTTAATCTCCATGCTAATACCTCCTTCATATACCCATGATGGAAGTATTGTATCAAGATCTGTGCTTGCTGCCGTATAGGGATAGGCATCGCATGTAAGATTCACACCTGACCTCTTCGCATCATCAAGTAAATTAATCACCTCTTTGATTTTATGCCAATTATTATCTCCAGAAATCTTTATGTGAGATATGTGCACCTTTACATTTCCTTCCCGGCCAATTCTTATTACCTCTGCTATAGATTCAATTAGCCTATCCCCCTCACACCTCATATGGGAGGTATAAATATGAGAAGAATTTAGTGATCTGCACAACTCTATAAGCTCCTCTGTATCAGAATATATTCCAGGAGGATATATAAGCCCTGTGGAAAGACCCTTTGCCCCGTCATTTAATGAATTCAAAAGGAGTCTTTTCATCTCTGCAATTTGAGATTCATCGGGCATTTTATTCTCATACCCAATAACAGATGCCCTTATATTTCCATGCCCGCAAAGGGTTGCAAAATTTAGTGCTATACCCTTATCTTTTAATATCCCAAAATATTCTCTAAATTCAGTCCATCTCTCTTTTATGCCAAACTCTTTTAAATCAACCTCTCTATATTCCATTGCCTCTTTATATAAAGGTGCAGCAGAAAGTCCGCAGTTTCCATTGATCTCAGTAGTTATACCTTGAGATATCTTTGCCTGACATCTGCTGTCAGCAAGGATAGTAAATTCTGAATGGGAATGGACATCTATAAAACCAGGTGAGACAATTAAATCATTGGCATTAATAACAACATTAGAACAGGGCTCCTCCCTTCCAATATAGGCAATTTTGTCATTAATAATCCCGATATTAGACTCAAATGGTTCTGCCCCGCTGCCGTCAACAATCAATCCATTTTTTATAAGATAATCAAGCATAAATATATTAAACTCTCCTTTAATAGGTCAAGCTATAAAAACCTATCTGGATATTATATTTTAGCTTTAAAGGAAAAATAAAATTAGCCCTATTTTAGTTAAAAATGTTAAAATGGGTGAATTTTCATTTTTTTGGAGGCAATATGTTAAGTATGAAATCTGTTGAGCCCGTTAGGCTCTCACTCGATGCAAGATTTCGTTTCAAATGTCATAAAGGGATAGGATGTTTTACAAAATGCTGTAGCAATATTGACATTCTTCTGACACCATATGATATTTTAAGGCTCAAAAAAAGACTTGGCCTATCTTCATCCGAGTTTCTTAGTAATTATACTTATATACACATTGATGAGAAAACCTCTCATCCATTTGTCTTTTTAAAGATGAACGATGATACAAATAGACTATGCCCCTTTGTATCAGAAGAGGGATGTAGGATATATTCTGACAGGCCTGCTAATTGCAGGTATTATCCAGTTGGACAGGCATCACTTAAAAAAATGGATGATGGGACAAATCAGATAATAACCGAAGAATTTTATTTTTTTGTAAAAGAAGAACACTGTCTTGGATTTAAAGAGGATGCAGAGTGGACAATAAGAAGCTGGAGAGAAGATCAGGGAGTAGATATATACGATGATATGAATAGGGGATGGAAAGAGATACTCTTTAGAAAAAATTTACCTGGACATTCACTTGATGAAAGGAAACAAAAGGCATTCTATATGGCATGTTATGATATAGACACATTCAGAAAATTTATATTTGAATCAAGGTTTCTTGATATCTTTGATATTAAAGAAGATGTTATAGAAAGGATAAAAAATGATGAGATAGAGTTGATGAAATTAGGTTTTGATTATACAAAATATATATTGATGATGAAAGAAACACTCAAACTTAAAAATAAATCCTAATTATCAACCTCATACCCTGCCCTCAACTGACCACAGGCTGCAAGAATGTCCTGTCCCTTGCTTTTTCTTATCAAGGCAGTGATATTTCCTTTCAGAAGAATTTCCTGAAAACTGAATACCCTCTTATCATCTGGTCTTTTAAATTCAGAGGATTCAAAGGGATTAAATGGTATTAGGTTAACCTTTGATGGTATCCCTTTTAAAAGAGATATAAGTCTATGGGCATCCTCATCTGAATCATTGATATCCCTTAACATCACATATTCAAAGGTTATCCTTCTCCTCGGAGGCAATGGAAACCTTCGGCAGGCATCCAGAAGAACTTTAATAGGGTATTTCTTATTTATTGGCATTATATAATCCCTTACACTGTCAGTGGTTGCATTAAGGGATATGGCTAAATTGACCATAGGTGCAGCCTTAGGTATCTCTAATATCTTAGGCACAATCCCTGCTGTAGATAGGGTAATCCTTCTGGGAGATATCTTCATAAATCCTGTTATCCTCCATAATGAATCAACCACATTTTCAAAATTTGCGAGTGGCTCTCCCATGCCCATGAATACAATGTTTGTTACTTTTTTTGGTTTTATGATTTTACTTACAGAAATAATCTGATCAACAATCTCATAGGCATGCAGATTTCTCTTAAGACCTAATTTACCTGTCAGACAGAATCTGCATCCCATAGCACAACCAACCTGAGAGGAAATACATAGAGTAAGCCTATCAAGATCAGGAATAAGTACGCTCTCAATAGTCTCTTTATCCTCAAGCCCAAATAGAAATTTCTCTGTTCCATCCTTTGATATTTTTCTATCAACAAAATCAAGTCTACTTATGTATGCCCTTTCTGAAAGAAACTCCCTTAAATCCTTTGAAAATTCTGTAATCTCTTGAATTGAGTCAACATGTTTTTCATAGATCCAGTGAATAAGCTGCCTTGCCCTAAAAAGAGGGAGTCCTTGGCTCTTTATAAATGACTCTAATCCCTTCTGGGATAGTAATTTAAGGTTAGTTTTCATAATAATTCTTCATTATATCATTTTAGATTTAGGTTAAACCAAATAATGCATTTATAGATTAAAACCCTCTTGCTTAAAAATTTTTATAAAACAATTACTTTTTAAAAAAATTATTTTTTCCTTGACTTACACAATATCTTGTGCTTAAACTTATAGTGCAATACTAAATAAAGAAAATTTCATTAATGGAGGCATTATGAAAGAGATAGAAAACACCCTTAACTTATCCCCTAATGCAATAACAGTGCTTGAAAAAAGGTATCTTATTAGAAATGAAGAGGGAAAAATAATTGAGACCCCTGAACAGCTTTTCAGAAGGGTCGCAAGGCATGTTGCAAGGGCTGACAGTTTTTATGGAAAAACAGAAAGAGATTTAAAACATCTTGAAGAGGAATTCTACGAATTAATGACCTCCCTTTATTTTCTTCCTAATAGCCCTACATTAATGAATGCGGGAAGGAGGCTCGGACAGCTTTCTGCATGTTTTGTCCTTCCTGTTGAAGACTCTATGGAATCCATATTTGATGCGGTTAAATATGCAGCCATTATACATAAATCAGGTGGGGGAACAGGCTTTAGTTTTTCAAGATTAAGGCCAAAGGGCGATGTTGTAGGATCTACCAAAGGCATTTCCTCAGGTCCTGTATCATTCATGACGGTCTTTGATACTGCTACAGAGGCTGTAAAACAGGGAGGCACAAGGAGAGGGGCTAACATGGGCATATTAAGAGTAGACCATCCTGATATACTTGATTTTATAAAATGCAAGGACAATAATTATAGGCTTAATAATTTCAATATATCTGTTGGCCTCACAGAGGCATTTATGAAGGCAGTGGAAGAAGATACAGAGTATGAATTAATTAACCCGAGGACAAAGAGGGTAGTAGCCACACAAAAGGCCCGAAAAGTATTTGATGCTATTGTATATCAGGCATGGAAAAATGGAGAACCAGGAATAGTATTTTTAGATAGGATAAATGCAACCAATCCAACCCCAGCACTTGGAGAGATAGAATCCACAAATCCCTGTGGGGAGCAGCCGCTTATGCCTTATGAGTCATGCAATTTGGGATCAATAAATCTTGCGAGGATGGTAAAGGAAAAACCCGAAGGCGGTTATGAGGTTGATTGGAAAAAACTCAAGGAAGTAACATGGAAGGCTGTACACTTTCTGGACAATGTGATAGATGTAAATAAATACCCCCTTAAGGTAATAGAAGAGATGACAAAGGCAAATAGAAAGATAGGACTTGGCGTTATGGGATGGGCTGATATGCTTATTCAATTAAATATCCCATATAATTCTGAAGTAGCATTAGAGCTTGCATCAAAGGTAATGGGATTTATTCAGAATGAGGGAAGGGCTGCCTCTATTAAGTTGGCAGAGGAAAGAGGGGCATTCCCTAATTATGAATATAGTATATATAAAGGGGGCAAACCTATAAGAAACGCCACTGTCACAACAATAGCCCCAACAGGTAGCCTATCAATACTTGCAGGATGTTCATCAGGAATAGAACCTTTATTTGCAGTAACATATGTAAGAAATGTGATAGAGGGTACCAAACTGATAGAGGTAAATCCTTACTTTGAAAAAAAGGCAAAATCCCTCGGATTATGGAGCAGGGAACTGATGGAAAAGATAGCAGAAACAGGCTCAATATCAAAATTTGATGAATTCCCTATAGAGATGAGAAGGGTATTTGTAACAGCCCATGACATCTCACCAGTAGACCACATAAAGATGCAAAGTGTATTTCAGAAATATACTGATAATGCTGTTTCAAAGACAGTGAATTTCCCTCATTCAGCAACAACAAAGGATGTAGAGAATGTTTATATAACTGCATACAAGCTCGGATGCAAAGGCGTCACAGTTTATAGAGATGGCTCAAGGGAAGAACAGGTTCTATCTACCAAAAAGACAGATGAAAAAAACAGACAAACAACTACAGACAAGATTATTCCTAAAAAACGGCCCTCTATTATTAAAGGTGCTACAAGATTTATGAAGACAGGATGTGGAAACCTATATGTCACCATTAATGAAGATGAAAGTGGAAGGCCCTTTGAGGTGTTTACAAACATAGGCAAGGCCGGAGGATGTGCATCCTCTCAGGCAGAGGCAATAGGAAGACTCATATCCCTTGCATTGAGATCTAATATAGAACCTGATGAAATAATAAAACAGCTCAAAGGTATATCTTGTCATCAACCCTCATGGCATGAAGGGGGAAGGGTTCTGTCTTGTTCCGATGCTATCGCAAAGGCATTAGAAAAATACCCTGGTTACTCAGCAAAAGGCGACAATGGTAATGGCAAACCAGGATATCATGATGTGATGCGGATAGGTGCATGCCCTGAGTGTGGAGGCGCCGTTGAGCATGAAGGTGGCTGCGCAGTCTGCCACAATTGCGGATTTACAAAATGTGGATAGGGATTAAAATTATTATGGAGTGATTAGAGGAAATGATAAATAGAAACAATCAAAACAGACAATTTATCAACAGACCTTCATGGGATGAATATTTCATAGAAATAGCTAAGGTAGTCTCTTCACGCTCTACCTGCTTGAGAAGGCGTTATGGAGCTGTAATTGTAAAGGATAATGTCATTGTCAGCACCGGATATAATGGGGCCCCAAGGGGCTCTTTGAACTGTGTTGACAGGGGGGTCTGCAGAAGAAAGGAACTCAATGTGCCAGCAGGAGAAAGGTATGAGCTATGTGAGGCTGTCCATGCAGAGCAGAATGCAGTCATCAACGGGCCTCCTGATAGGATGAAAGAGGCAACCATTTACATTGCAGGCTTTGAAGAGGATGAAACACTTGCAGATGGCAAGCCATGCCTGCTGTGTCGCCGAATGATCCAAAATGCAATGATAAGAGAGGTTGTCTATCTCAAAAAAGAGGGCACTATTGTAAAGATAAAAAATTTAAAGGAGTTGGAGGGATAGAGGTTAAAATAAAATTATGTCTGTGAATTATATTTAACCGCTTTAATTCCTTCTGCGCCCTTCTTCTCACCTCCCTGAAGGCCCTTTCTATTACATTCGTCGTCCTTAGCCTTATCCTCATCTCCTTTGGACAATAAATAACTCCTCTAAGTCCTTCTTTATTCATCTTACCGCCTTGGTTGATATCTGTCTCCACTTCCTTGCCAAAACACCATATGCCTTTAATGCCTCTTTTCTGCCCTCTGCTCTATAAATCGCCTGAGCCTCTTTTATGCACTTGTCCCTGTCTTTCTTTTTAAGATAGTTTGAGGAGATTAAAATAAAATTGTGTCTGTTTTATACTTAAAGGAGTATAGTTTTATGAACTTAGGCAGATTTCTAACAGTAGGTTGCGGAGTAGACACCATTTTCTTGACAAATACCCACCCTTATGCTTTTTCCCTTCAAGATTTTACACAGAAGATTTTACCCCACCTGGTCAAAAGGGAAATTTGA
>CAZIMB010000008.1:0-44978 GCA_964540275.1 uncultured Nitrospirota bacterium
TCTGCTTATCATTTTGTCTCTCCTTTTAGCTTTTAGTTGTCTATACATCTATACAGGATTTTACAGGGGAAATATTTCACGGGTATTAAAGGGATGTTACATTTAAGTTAAAAATATATCCTATCGGATATAAAAGTGGTAAAATAGAACAGGTGTGTTGAGGAGGAGTTATAACAATGGATTCAAAACTTTCTTTTAGGATAGTTTTAAGGCCTGAACCGGAAGGTGGATATACTGTTTTAATGCCCTCTTTGCCCGGATGTATTACTTATGGCGACACTGAAGATGAGGCTGTCAAAATGGCTGAGGATGTAATTCTGGCATATTTAGAAACATGAAAAACATGGAAAGTCTATTAATTAAATTTGCTCGCTAAACCCAGTAGCTTGCTACGGTAATAGGCTTGATATCTATTTATTTTAACTTTAAAAATCCCTGCTTTTAATTAGATATGAATAATATGCTGCAGCATTTGTGGGCTTGCGCTTTAGTGTATCGAAATCCACCTTGTAAAGTCCAAATCTTGCATCAAGCCCCTGCAACCATTCATAGTTGTCAATTAATGACCAATAAAAATATCCCCTCACATCGATACCATCTTTTATACATTTTTCCAATACATCAATATGCCTCTTCATGAATTTAATCTTTTTCTGGTCATCCCGTGTAGCAATACCATTTTCTGTTATAATTAAAGGGACATTAAGCCTTGAAGCGTAACGTAATACCTTTTCAAGGCCATGGGGATGTATCTCCCATCCCAAATCTGTAAGGCCATATCCATCTATATCCCTGTGTCTTAATTCAACACCCATCTTTTTAAAAGGGTTAAATCTTATATGAATCCTTGTATAATAATTAACTCCAAAGAAATCTAATTTCCCTTTTATAGGGACAGCTATATTTATCTCCCCTTTAAATGGGAATTTTATCCTTAAATTTCCAATCATAAAGGCATCAATGAGGGAGTGATTATAAAAGTATTTTGCTATTTTAGAAAGAATTCTGTCTAAGGGATTCCACTTTCTCCATGGCGCAAGGGCAGCCATGTTATGTGCAACACTTACCATAGGTTTGACTATAATTTTGTCCATTGAATCCTGTGTTTTTGAGTGAATTATGTCATATGCCTTTCCGTGACAGATTAAAATATTTTCAAGTGCCTTGACTGCAAGGGATAGATTCTTTATTCCAGGAGGCATACAACCTTCAAGATAGCCTCCGAGTAAAAGAACATAGGGCTCATTAAATGTTATCCAATACTTCACACCACGGATACAGGATATTATCTTTTCCACATAATTTAAAAATTTCTCTATTGATTCCTTCTTATGCCATGGATATTTTTTTATGAACCAGAGGGGATGTGTGAAGTGATGAAGTGTGACCATAGGCTCTATATTGTTTTCAATAAGTATGTTTATTATATCCTGATAATGGGCAATGGCATTTTCATCCCATATAAATTCCTTTGGTTGTATCCTACTCCATTCAATGGAGAATCTGTATGCATTTACGCCGAGTTCTTTAAGCAAGCTCAGGTCTTCTTTGTATAGGGAATAATGGTTTGTGACATCTGGCTTTGAGCTTAATATGGCATCCCATGATGCCCAGTCGGCATAGGAAGATCCCTCAAGCTGAAAGGCAGAGGTTGCGACACCCCATAAAAAAGTAGATCTTCTAAAATTATTAGTCATTCTCTTAATTATAACAAATTAGTTTTTTACACACAGATACTTTCTATCTTTAAAAATGGTATACTTTTTTATGTTATCAGCAGCTATAGATGTTGGTTCAAATACTATAAGGTTATTAATAGGCCAGGTTATAAATAAAAAGATCCACCGTTACTTCTCAGATCGTTCAATTACAAGGCTTGTAGAAGGTCTTAATAATTCAGGCTTTTTTAAAAAATCTAATATGGAGTCATCTATTAATGTCCTAAGGAACATATCAAGATTTATCTCTGAATATAATGTTGTAAATATAAGGGCTGTTGGAACTGCTGCATTAAGAGAGGCAAGAAATAGCAATGAATTTATTGAGAAGGTCCTCCAAGAAACAGGTATACTGATAAGAGTAATATCAGGTGAGGAAGAGGCACAACTGACTCTTCAGGGTGTCTTATCTGGTCTTGATATATCTGAAAGGATTTTGATAGTAGATGTTGGTGGTGGTAGTACAGAGTGGATATTTAATGGCTCTGATGAGGTAAGTTCTCCAATCTTTGGAACTATTCCAATTGGTGTTTTAAAACTTCTTGAGGGATGCATAATGGAGGATCCCCCTTCTTTAGCTGAATTATCAAGTGTTGAGGACACTGTAGAATCTTACCTCAAACCTTTAGTAGATATAATTCCCAGAATTAAACCAAATGTCCTTGTTGGAACAGGTGGCACAATAACAACACTTGCTTCTATAGATCTTTCCTTAGAATCCTATCAACCTGAGATTATTCATGGTCATAAACTGGGGCTTAATAGATTGCTTGAGATGAAGGATTGGCTTGTTTCAATGCCAATTAATAAAAGAAGGAAGATTAAAGGCCTTGAGCCTGAAAGGGCGGACATAATTATCCCAGGTATAATCCTTACGATAAAGATTATGGAGGCAGTAGGGATTAATGAGTTGATAGTCAGCGATTATGGTATTCTTGAAGGACTTTTATTAGGAATAGAGGACTAGGAAGTTCTCTTTTTATCTACTGCCATAATTCATAAAGAGACACTGGCGTAAGCAAAGAGTGTGTACCTGTCTATTTCACTAAATCTTTAGCCCTTTGAAATAGAGAGTCCATCTTTTTTGTCATATCTGCTATTTCAATTAGTATTTCATGCAATTTATTGTTACCAGAGGCTTTAGCCTTTTCTGCCCATTCATAATAGGTCTTTGCATGTTCAATGTTATGCTCTGCCCAGTGTTCAATAAGTCTTTTGATTTTTTCTATATCTTCCATGTCCTCTCCTCATTTTTATTAAAAACTGTTCGCTGTAATGACAGCGGAAGCTCAAGGTTATTATCTTCAAGAAGGTTAATGTCAGAGAGTATATCAATAGATCTACCATCTGTAATTATTCTTCCCTCTTTTAGTATGATACACCGTTCACACACATCAAGAATCAGGTCAAGGTCATGGGAGGCTATTATCTTGGTATGTTTAAAACCCTTAAGAAGATTTATAAGGTTTCTCCTTGATTTTGGGTCAAGAGTTGAGGCTGGCTCATCCATTACAAGTATATCGGGACTCATTGCTATGACAGAAGCTATTGCTACTAAGGACTTCTGCCCCTCTGAAAGCCTATGAGGTGGTCTATTAACAAGACTAATACAACCAACTGTTTCAAGTGCTTTATTCACCCTTTCCTTTATAATATCATCGCTTAACCCAAGATTTGCAGGTCCAAAGGCGACATCCTCATAAACAGTGGGCATAAATAATTGGTCATCGGGTCTTTGATATACCATCCCAACCTTTTTTCTAATCTCCTGTCTTGTCTTTTTATTAAGAGCTATCTCTCCTATTAGGATTTTTCCTTTTGTTGGAAGGAGATGTCCATTGATGGTCATAAGAAGTGTTGTCTTTCCAGCACCGTTTGCACCAACCAGTCCTACAGATTCACCATGTAATATCTTAAATGATACGCCACTGAGTGCATTGGTGCCGTCAGGATAACAAAAATAAACATCTCTAAATTCAACAATATGATGGCTCATTAAATTATCTTAAAAACCAATAATCCTATGGAATTAACTATATCATAATGCCTGAATATAAGAAATAAAGATATAAAAGCTGAGGCAAAAACTATATCAGAGGCCTTTAACTTTAATCTTCTATTTACTTTAATCTCCCCTCTGAAACCCCTTGACAGCATAGCATAATATATCCGTTCTGCCCTTTCTAAGGTCCTTATGAGCAATACAGATATTAACCTTATAAAGGTCTTTATATCTCTTCCCCTTTTACCAAAAGACCGAGATTCCCTTGCCCTAATCATTCTTAAGGATTCCTCAAGGAGTACAAAAAGGTATCTGTACATAAATAGAAGTTGAATCACAAAAATTTGTGGCATCTTAAGCCTTTCAAGGGAATAACAGATCCCAGGAAATGATGTTGAGGCAATAAGCAAAAGAAGGGTGCTTGTTGTAAGAATAAATTTAATAATTATTGATAAAAAGGATAAGAATCCATATGTAACTGATATTCCATAAATTATTCCCCATTCATTTGTATCAATAAGGGGATTAAATATGCCAACAAAGATAGCCAATGGTGATATGAAAAGTACTTTTTTTGCAATAACTCTAAAAGGTATATCTCCCATTACAATTAAAAAAAAGGGATATATAAAAAATGGGATAAGGCTGGAGATCTCATACTTTGGCATAGATACAACTGTTACAACAAATATAAATGATACAATCAGTTTTACCCTTGAATCTAATCTATGAACAAATGTATCTCTATAAGAAATGGTGTCAAGATAGCCTAAATTAAAATATGCATTGTCAAATGTCATTAATTAAAAATGCCCTTTCTTTTTTATCTTTGTTAAAAGACCCACAATCAAAAGCAAGCTAAATACAATAAAACTACCTATTATTCCAGCAACTGATGTTTCAGGTATAAAGGTAAAATGAGGAGGAACTTCAGAAGCCCCATCTTTGGGCAAGGAATAATCAGGCATAAATGATGTATTTTCTTGAAAACTTGACAATTTATCAGTAATAGGATTTTGTCTTTCTGGTATTTCTGGACTGCCATAAATCCTTTCAATTGACCATTCAAGACCATCAGGATTTGTAGATGCATATAAAGATATTATCCCACCTATAATAATAGAAAATATACCTAATGTGACTAATAATCTTTTTATAGAATATTTAGGGGGTTCTTCAATTTTCATACCCCTAATGATATCAGGTCTTAAAATCTTGATATAATTGACAATCCCAGCTGTAATTACTCCCTCTATAACACTAATAGGCAGGTGTATGGATAACATAAGTATTAAGAAGGTTGAAAAGGGAAGTTCTGTTATACCAGAGAGTTTTGTTTGTACAACAACAGAAAATGCGCCAAGTTCTGAGGAGATAATCACACTTATTAAACAGGCAATAACAAGCCTTTTAGTTGATTGTCCTGTCTTGGTTATAGCCTTATAGATGGGATAACCTATTAGACAAGGATAAAAACCGAGATTCCAAATATTAGATCCTAAAGCAAGAAGTCCGCCATCAGCGAAAAAAAGGGATTGAACAGTGAGCACTGATGCCATAACGAGAAAAGCTGCGTATGGTCCAAGTAAAATACTGAGCAACATGCCACCACTAATATGACCGCTTGAACCAGTGGCAGGAATAGTGAAATTAATCATCTGCCCTGCAAACACAAAGGCACCAAGCACCCCCATAAGAGGTATAATGTAATCATCCATATCCTTTCTAATTTTTTTAGAGGCATAGGCTATTACGCCAATAGTACCAGCCCAAAAGATTCCTCCTATGGTAGGAGAAAGTAAGGCATCTGACATGTGCATAAAATAATCCCTCCTTAAAATCTATAAACAAGGCCTGCAAGTAAAGAAAGGTCAGTCTCTGGCTTATTTAGTCCTGCCTTTATACCAAAATCTATATCAATCCTTTCTGATAAGGTATAAATAATACCTCCAAGAATGAATGCAGGGTGGGTATTAGAGGACCTATCTGGATTTCTTTCTGCTCCAATGTTTGCTACCAATTTTAGGTCCTTTATTACATCTGCCTCACCTGCAAGAGAAATATGCCATATGTCCTTTCTTTCATCATGTTTATTTTCATTTCTGATGTAGCCAAGATTTAGGTGAATAGCAATTGCCTCAAGCTCTTTTGTTGTAACAAAAAAAAGACTATAGGTAGGTCTTCCCTGTCCCAATCCTTTATCTTCGTCCCCTGTAGGGAGCGTAATGCCTGGTTTAACGGCAAAACTAATACCTTCTTTTTCATAAAATCTCCACTTTAACTCTAAAGAAATATCCCCTATACCATCTTCATCTGCAATTAAATCCCCATTCTCTTTTGTCCTAAACCATATATAAGGTAAACCGGCTACTATATCCACATTATCTGTAATTCCATAGGTTAATATAGTTGATATATCACTAACTCTCTCTTTTATCGTTGCTCCGTCCTCCCTTTCTTTATCAAATGAAAATTCTGTATTTAACTCAGCCTGAAAATTACCCTTTCCCATAGTGCCTGTGTCATCTGTAATAAGCGGATGCGCTGCAAATGAATCCTTTACAAATAGTAGAAAAGAGGTAAAAAATGTTAATAAAACTAAAGACAAAAAACCCTTTTTCATAATATCCCTCCTAAAATAAAAAAACCACCAAGGTTTAACCTTCGTGGTTTTCAAAAGCCTTCATGGCTCAGATTTAAATAAAGAATATCAAAAGCAATATTTTAATGTCAAGGTCATTAACCCCTATGGACTATTATTTTTGATTTTATTTTTGTTTTTCAGTAAAATAATTTTTTACATTAAAATTGTTAATTTTTATAATGGGCTGTCTAATAAATTTCGGAGGTGTTTTATGGGATATGTAAAGGGTCTTAAATGTAGAGAGTGTGCAAGGGAATACCCTGTTGATCCTATATATGTATGTGAATTTTGTTTTGGTCCCTTAGAGGTAGTTTATGACTATAAAAAGATAAAACGCTCTATGACAAAAAAAGTTATTGAAAAGAGGGAAAAAAATCTTTGGAGATATAAAGAACTTCTTCCTATTGATGGCGAACCTCAAGTGGGTTTAAAATCAGGTTATACACCACTTGTTAAGGCTGACAAGTTAGCTAAGGCATTGGGGGTAAAAGAACTATATATAAAAGATGATACAGTTGCCCATCCTACCTTATCATTTAAGGACAGGGTAGTAGCAGTTGCATTGACAAAGGCAAAGGAGTTTGGATTTGATACAGTTGCATGTGCCTCAACAGGAAACCTTGCGCATTCTGTCTCTGCTCACGGCGCAAAGGCAGGTTTTAAAAGATTTATATTTATTCCTGCTACATTAGAGCCTAGTAAGATTGTTGCATCACTAGTTTATGAACCAAATCTTATTGCAGTTGATGGGAATTATGATGAGGTAAACAGACTATGTAGCGAGATAGCTAATAAATATAGATGGGCATTTGTAAATATAAATATTAGACCATTTTATGCGGAAGGTTCAAAGACACAGGGTTTTGAGATAATAGAACAATTGGGATGGGATGCACCTGATAATGTGGTAGTGCCTTGTGCAAGTGGATCACTCCTAACAAAGATCTGGAAGGCCTTTAAGGAATTTAAGGAGATAGGAATCTTAAAGGAGCTTGAAACAAAGATTTTTGCGGCTCAGGCAACTGGATGTTCTCCTATATCATCAGCTATTAAACAAGGGGTTGATGTTATCAGACCCGTTAAACCAAATACAATTGCAAAGTCTCTTGCTATTGGTAATCCTGCAGATGGATTCTATGCTGCTCAGGTTGTAAGGGAGAGTAATGGATATGCTGAAGATGTTTCTGATGAGGAGATTATTGAGGGAATTAAGCTTCTTGCAAAAACTGAGGGTATCTTTGCCGAGACAGCTGGTGGGGTAACGGTTGCAACAACAAAGAAGTTAATTGAACAAGGTAGGATTGGTAAAAATGAGGTTACTGTCATATGTATAACTGGCAATGGGTTAAAGACACAGGAGGCACTTACAGGAAAAACTGCCGAGTGCCATTATATTAAACCTAATCTTAGTGCATTTGAAGAGGTTCTTAAAAAGCTAAGTTAAAAATCAAATCTAAAGTAAGGAGGTGATAATATGCCAGTGAAAGTAAGAATACCAACCCCTCTCCAGAGATTGACTCAGGGCAAAGAATTGGTAGAGGCTAATGCAGGTACAATAATTGAACTTATTAATGAATTAGAAAAAAATTATCCTGGGATTGCAGAAAGGATATCAGAAGGAGGAAAAGTTAGGAGGTTTGTGAATATTTATGTGAATGAGGAAGATATAAGATTTTTGCAAGCAGAACAGACTCAAATTAAAGATGGGGATGAGGTCTCTATTGTACCAGCTATAGCAGGGGGATAAGAGTAGTATTGTTTGATGAATAATGTATTAAATGCTTTAGGTTCCTTAAAATTATAGGAGGTATTTATGAAAAGGCGTGTAAAATTGACTTTCCCTCAGCATCTTATAAAAGAGCCTGTGATATTTACAATGGCAAAAAAATTTGATGTTATGCCCAATATTAGAAGGGCAAGGGTAACAGAGACCGTTGGTGAGATGGTTCTTGAATTAGATGGCGCTGAGGATAATCTTGAAAAAGGTATTCAATTTCTGAGGGACCAAGGGATAGAGGTAGAATTAATTGAGGGTGATATCATTGAATAGTTAAAATATAGGTTTTTATAATATTTATTAATATTTATATAATATTGATATAATGGAGAATTATGGATAGTGGAGAATGTAATAGTAAAAAATTGTGGAAGGGGATAATACAAGAATACAAACATTTCTTTCCAGTAACGGACAAAACCCCTATTATTACATTGCTTGAAGGGAATACCCCTCTTGTTAAGGCCCATAACTTAGCTAAAAGGTTAAATAATAGGCTTAATATTTATTTGAAATTCGATGGTGCTAATCCTACAGGATCATTCAAGGATAGGGGAATGACCCTTGCCATTTCTAAGGCAGTTGAAGAGGGAAGTAAGGCTGTAATTTGTGCATCAACAGGCAACACCTCAGCTTCTGCTGCAGCCTATGCAGCAAGGGCAGGTATTAAGGCCATAGTATTAATACCAGAGGGTAAGATAGCCTTTGGGAAACTTGCACAGGCCTTAGTTCATGGTGCATTTGTATTGCAGATAGATGGCAATTTTGATGAGGCCTTAAATATTGTAAAGGAGATAGTAGAAAAATATCCTATCACACTTGTTAATTCAATAAATCCTTTCAGGATAGATGGCCAAAAGTCAGCTGCCTTTGAGGTTTGCGATCAACTTGGTTTTGCGCCAGATTATCATGCCTTACCTGTTGGCAATGCAGGGAATATAACAGCATACTGGAAGGGTTATAAGGAATATTATAATGCAGGTTTAATTAGTAAATTGCCTAAAATGTTAGGATTTCAAGCAGAAGGGGCAGCTCCTTTGGTGCTTGGTCATCCTGTAGAAAAACCAGAGACAATAGCAACAGCTATAAGAATTGGGAATCCTGCAAGTTGGCAAACAGCAATTACTGCAAGAGAAGAATCAGGGGGTCTTATAGATGCTGTAACAGATGAAGAGATATTATCAGCTTATAAATGTATTGCATCATCAGAAGGGATCTTTTGTGAATTAGCATCAGCGGCATCCTTTGCAGGTGTTTATAAGTTATTTAAAAAGGGATTTTTTAAGGATGGAGATACAATAGTCTGTACCCTTACGGGTCATGGATTAAAGGATCCTGACACTGCATTTAAGGTTGCTGAAAAGACAATAAAGATAAAGGCAGACTTTAATGAAGTAAAAAAGGTTATTGAAACAAGCTTATGATGTTTTAGAAGATAGAGGAAAAAACGGTTATGAAATATGTAGTTATAATAGGCGATGGAATGGCTGATAGGCCAATTGAAGAACTAAAAGGCTTAACCCCTTTAAAGAAGGCATTTACGCCAAACATGGATAGGCTTGCCCAAAAAGGAATTATCGGAAAGGTGCGCACAATACCAGAAGGGTTTCATCCTGGCTCTGATGTGGCTAATCTAAGTATACTCGGATATGATCCAAGAAATTACTATACAGGAAGGGCACCTCTTGAGGCTGCGAGCATAGGGGTAGATTTAGATGAAGACGATGTCGCCTATAGATGCAATCTTGTAACACTTAAATTTAATAAAGATAGGACCCGTGCAATGATGGATGATTATAGCAGTGGTCATATAACCACAGAAGAAGCAAGGGAGCTTATTAATGCCTTAAGAGATAATCTTGAAAGTGATGAGATAAAATTTTATTCTGGTGTTAGTTATAGAAACCTTATGGTTTGGAAAAAAGGCAGTTTAAATATTGAATGTGTACCTCCACATGATATCCTTAATAAAGAGATAACAGATTATCTCCCTATAGGTGAAAGGGATTATGTCCTAAAACAGTTAATGAGGGCATCTGTAGATATCCTTGAAAAACATTCTATAAATAAAGAGAGAGTAAAAAATAACAAAAATCCTGCCAATAGCATATGGCTTTGGGGACAAGGTAAAAAACCCTCATTGCCAACCTATCAGGAGAAATATGGATTAAAAGGAGCCCTTATATCTGCTGTGGATCTTACTAAAGGACTTGGCATTTACGCTGGATTTGAAATCCTTAAGGTTCCTAATGTAACTGGCTGGCTTGATACTAACTATGTTGGAAAGGCTGAATATGCCCTTAATGCCCTTAATAATGTTGATTTTGTTTATATTCATGTTGAGGCGCCTGATGAGGCAGGACATTTAGGAAGTTATAAGGACAAGATACAGGCTATTGAGGATATAGATAAATTAGTTCTTGGAAATGTAATGAAGGGACTTAAGGAGAGATTTGATGAGTATCGTATATTGCTTATGCCTGATCATGCTACACCGGTTAAGGTGAGGACACATACGGATGAACCTGTGCCCTTTGTCATATATGACAGCCGTTATGAGAGGGATAATGATGTACAGTACGATGAGTCTATTACGGAAAGGGATGATATAATAATTTTTAACGAGGGACATAAGCTTATGGACTATTTTATAAAGGAGGTTTTGGATTAATGCTTCTTGTTCAGAAATATGGCGGTACATCTGTTGCTAATGTGGATAGAATAAAAGCTGTCGCTGAAAGGGTTGACAAAACTATCAAGGAAGGGCATAAGGTTGTTGTTGTGGTCTCAGCAATGGCAGGTGAGACCGATAAATTGATTAATCTTGCCCATCAAATATCGTCTAATCCAAGTGAAAGGGAGATGGATTTATTGCTTTCATCTGGAGAGAGGATTACGAGCTCATTAACAGCAATGGCAATTAAGGAATTAGGACATAAGGCAATAGCTTTAACAGGAAGGCAGACAGGGATTGTTACAGATGCTGTACATACAAAGGCAAAAATAGAAAGAATTACTGCCGACAGGGTAAAGAGGGCCCTTGAAGAGAATTATGTGGTTGTTATTGCAGGTTTTCAGGGAATAACAGAGACGGATGATGTAACGACATTGGGAAGGGGAGGTTCTGATCTTTCCGCAGTAGCAATTGCTCATGCATTGAATGCTGACCTATGCGAGATTTATACCGATGTTGATGGTGTCTATACAGCAGATCCGAGAATAGTTCAAGATGCAAGGAAGCTTGATAGGATATCCTATGAGGAGATGTTGGAACTTGCAAGCTTGGGATCTAAGGTTCTTCAAACAAGGTCTGTAGAGTTTGCCATGAAATATAATGTTCCTGTGGTTGTGAGGTCAAGTTTTAATTATAACCCGGGAACTCTGGTTACAAAGGAGGACAAAGAGATGGAAAAGGTTGTGGTTTCAGGTATAGCCCATGACGTGAATCAGGCAAAGATTACTGTTATGGGGGTACCTGACAAGCCAGGCATTGCTGCAAGGCTCTTTAAGAAAATAGCTGATGCCAATATTGTAGTGGATATGATTGTTCAGAATATAAGTATTGATGGGAAGGCTACTGATATATCATTTACAGTACCAAAAACAGACAGCAAAAAAACACTTAAAATAACTGAAGAGATAGCAAAGGAGCTTGGTGCAAGGGCTGTTGATCTGAGGGAGGATATTGCAAAGGTATCCATTGTTGGTGTTGGGATGAGAACCCATTCAGGTGTAGCAGCACAAATGTTTGATGCCCTTGCAAGACATGGAATAAACATAATGGCAATAAGCACATCTGAGATTAAGGTCTCCTGCTTGATAGATGCAAAATTTACAGAGCTTGCTGTAAGGGTGCTTCATGAGACATTTGGACTGGCTGCTATTTAATGAATAGTCAATGTATTTTTAGTTAAAAATTTAGGAAGTTGTTGGAGACTTTGACATGACAAGGCAAATAGAGATATATGATACGACCTTAAGGGATGGCTCTCAGGCAGAGGATATCTCATTTTCTGTTGAGGATAAGTTACGTATTACAGAAAAACTTGATGATATAGGGATACATTATATAGAAGGAGGCTGGCCTGGTTCTAATCCAAAGGATGCAGAATATTTCAGACGGGTAATTAAATTACCTATTTCAAATTCTACTGTAGTTGCCTTTGGAAGCACCCATAGACCAAGACATAAAGTAGAAGATGACAATAATATCAAATCCCTCATTGAATCCAAGGCAAAGGTAGTTACTATTTTCGGTAAGACATGGGATTTCCATGTAAGAGAGTCATTAAAAATATCTCTTGAGGAAAACCTTGAGATTATATATAACTCTATTTCATATCTTAAAAGACATGTAGAAAAGGTCTTTTTTGATGGAGAACATTTTTTTGATGGTTATAAAAATAACCCTGAATTTGCGATAAAATGCCTGCTTACTGCACAGGATGCAGGAGCTGATCGTATAATACCCTGTGATACAAATGGTGGAACACTCCCCCACGAAATTGAAGAGATATTCAGGAGGATTATGAATTTAAATCCCGAAATTTCAAATATATTGGGGATTCATGCCCATAATGACTCAGACTGCGCTGTTGCAAACTCAATAATAGCAATCAATCTCGGGGGTGTACAGGTACAGGGAACAATCAATGGGATAGGAGAAAGGTGTGGTAATGCCAATCTATGTTCAATCATTCCGAATCTCCAGATAAAGCTCGGCTACAAATGTCTGACAGATGAAAATTTAAGAAAATTAAGGGATTTATCCCGATTTGTGAACGAGATAGCCAACATTAGGCATTTCAAGAGACAGCCATTTGTAGGAGATAGTGCCTTTGCCCATAAAGGAGGCGTGCATGTAAGTGCTGTCCTTAGGAGGCCTGAGACATATGAGCATATAAGACCAGAGCTCGTTGGAAACTCCCATAGGATACTTATTTCTGACCTTGCTGGCAGGAGTAATATTTTGCGTAAGGCACATGAACTAAATATCCCTCTTAAGGAAGACTCTCCACAGCTAAAGGCAATACTTGATGAGATAAAGGAATTAGAACATCAAGGATTTGAGTTTGAGGCAGCAGACGCATCCTTTGAATTGCTTCTGAGAAAAAGGCTTGGTATCCATGAAAAAAGACATTTTGATAGTGAATCAATATGGTATAAGGTACTTGTGGATAAAGAAGAGAAAAAGAGGGAGCCTATTAGTGTTGCTATTTTAATGGTTAATATTAATGGACATCCTGAGACTGTCTCTGCCACAGGTGTTGGTCCTGTGCATGCTATGGACAAGGCATTGAGGACTGCCCTTAGACAATGGTATCCTGATATATATGCAAAGATAAAGAATGTAAAACTTTCTGATTATAAGGTTCGTGTTCTTACTGCTGGCAAAGGAACATCTGCAAAGGTGCGTGTTCTTATAGAGTCAGGGGATGATAAAAGAAAGTGGAATACTGTAGGTGTCTCAGAAAACATAATTGAGGCATCATGGCAGGCTCTTGTTGATTCCATAGAGTATAAGCTTTTGAAAGAAAATGAGTGAATGGAAGAAATAGGAACAGTAGTTGAAATAAGGGAACAGAAAGCAATCATTACTGTAAACCGTAAGAGTGGATGTGGTTCATGTCCTGGTGGTTCTGTATGCAACCTCACAGATATTGAGGCAAGGATAGAGGCGATAAATAATATAAATGCAAAGGTCGGAGATACAGTAAAAATATCCTTTAAAACTAATACTTATCTTAAAGCTACAATATGTGTTTATGGCATGCCATCCATAATGCTTATAATAGGTGCAATCATTGGAAAAGAGTATTTGAGTAAGCTTTTTTTAACCTATGATCCTGATTTAGTATCAGCTATATCGGGATTTGGTTTTTTTGTTTTTAGCTTTATCTTAGTGAAGATCTTGTCTAAAAGATATGAGGGGAAAAAGGAATATATACCAATTATAGAAGAGATTGTACCATGTAAAGGAAAGGATTAGATATAAAATTTTTAAACTAAAGGTAGTAAATTATAGATTAACTTATTAATAAGGGGGAAAATATGTCAAGGCTGGATGTGGAAAAAATTAGAAACGTCGCTATCATAGCCCATAGTGGTGCAGGAAAGACTTCATTAACAGAGGCGATGCTTTTCAATTCAGGTGCTATTGATAGGATGGGAAGCGTAGATACTGGAAATACTACCACAGATTATGAGCCTGAGGAGATATCAAGAAAGATTAGTGTTTCCTCTGCTATTGCTTATGCAGACTGGAAGGGTTTTAGGATAAATATTATAGACACACCTGGCTTTGTAAATTTTATAGAAGATACGAGGGGATGTTTGAGGATAGCAGATGGTGCAGTTGTAATAGTCAGTGCTATATCTGGTGTGAAGGCAGAGACAGAAAAGATATGGAAGTATGCCTGTGAATTTGAGATTCCAAGGATTGTATTTATCAATAAACTTGACAAGGAGTCTGCAAGTTTCTTCAGGGCATTGGATGAGATAGAGAAGTCTTTTGAATCTGAGGCAGTGCCTTTATTTATACCTATAGGGGAAGGTGAAAATTTTAAAGGAATTATTGATCTTCTTAAAATGAAGGCTATTATATCTGAAAATGGAAGGGCTATAGAAAAGGAGATCCCTGCAGATCTCAGAGAAATTGCTGATAATTATAGAAAGAAACTTGTGGAAAGGATTGCTGAGTCTGATGATTCTCTCCTGGAGAAGTATCTTGAAGGTGGAGAAATAACAGCAGAAGAGATAAATAAAGGTGTAAGGGAAGGCTCTCTTACGAGGAGATTTATACCTGTTATATGTGGTGCAGCCACTTTAAATATAGGAGTATCGCAGTTAATGGACTCCTTACTCCTCTGCCTGCCATCTCCTGTCGAGATGAGCAGGATATCCCCTATCAGAGGCAAGAATCCAAGGGATGGAAAAGATATTGATAGGAAGCCTCTTGAGACAGAACCCCTTACAGCCTATGTTTTTAAGTCAATTGCTGACCCATTTGCTGGAAAACTATCTATATTTCGTGTTTACAGTGGTGTTTTTAGATCAGATTCTACAGTTCTTAATTCAGTTTCAGGAGCTAAGGAAAAGATAGGTTCCCTTTTTTATCTATTAGGCAAAAAACACATTCCTGTTCAGGCTGTTGGACCTGGAGAAATAGCTGCAGTTGCAAAGCTTAAAGATACAAATGTTGGAGATACATTATGCGAAGAGCATCATCCAATAGTGCTTGAGAGGGTGAAATTTGCAGATCCAATAATATCCTATGCAATAGCTCCAAAAAGCAAGGGTGATGAGGAAAAGGTCAGTTCAGGGCTACATAGGATATTGGAAGAAGATCCAACTATCCGTTTTACAAGGGATGAGGAATCAAAGGAGATGATACTTTCTGGAATGGGACAGGTGCATTTAGAGGTTGCATTAGAGAAACTTAAAAGGAAGTTTGGCGTTGAAGTGGTAATGAAGACCCCTAAAATACCTTATAGAGAGACTATAAGAACATCTGCAAAGGCTCAGGGTAAATATAAGAAACAGTCAGGAGGACGTGGTCAGTATGGAGATTGCTGGATTGAGATAGAGCCGATGCCGAGAGGAGGAGGATATGAGTTTATTGACAGGATTGTCGGTGGAGTAATACCGCAGCAATATAGACCTGCAGTAGAGAAGGGAATTATTGAGACCATGAAGGAAGGCATCCTTGCAGGTTATCCGATTGTTGATATTAGGGTTACATTATATGATGGCTCATATCATACAGTTGATTCATCTGAAATGGCATTTAAGATAGCAGGTTCAATGGCTTTGAAGAAGGCATTTCAAGATGCAAAACCCGTTCTTCTTGAACCAATAATGAAGGTTGAAGTAACTGTACCTGATGACACACTTGGCTCAGTTATTGGTGATTTGAACTCCAGAAGGGGAAAGGTTCAAGGTGTTGAGCCCCAGGCAGGTGGAAATCAAAAGATATTATGTCTTGTGCCGATGGCAGAGATGCTCACATATGCAAATCAACTCCAGAGCATTACTTCTGGTAGGGGGCTTTATTCAATGGAATTTTCACATTATGAGGAGGTCCCCGGTCATATTTCGCAGAAGATAATTGCAGAGCGGCAGAAGCAAAAGGAAGAGGAACACTAATAAACCCATTTATTATTCATGATAATGCTTAAGTTTTTTCAGCCATACCTACTTTACTTATGTATTAGTTAGAAGGAGGTAAAAGGGAATACTGAAATATATCATTTTGGTAAAATCCTTTATCCAAAAGTTTTAAAAAGTATTTTAAATGATGCTGACTTTAAGGTAGAAGACAATTAAGGAGTTGTTATAAAATGCCAAGCATGAAAAAACCTTGGTCCGGTAGATTTAAAGAAAAAACTGCAAATATTGTAGAGAAATTTACTGAATCTATCTCTTTTGACAAAAGACTCTGGAAATATGATATTGAAGGAAGCATTGCCCATACAAAGATGCTTGCAAAACAAAAGATTATACCAAAAAGGGATGCAGATAAGATAATAAGGGGATTAAAAGAGATTTACAAGGAGATAGAAAGCGGCTCTTTTCAGTTTAAAGAAGAATTGGAAGATATACACATGAATATAGAATCTGCCCTTATTGAAAAAATAGGTGAGATAGGGGGAAAGCTTCATACAGCACGATCAAGAAATGATCAGGTCGCCCTTGATATGAGGCTTTATCTCAGGGCAGAAATTAAAGAGATAATTTCTTTGCTCAGAAAGCTTATCATTATAATTATAGATATAGCAGAAAAGAATCTCGATATAATAATGCCAGGATATACCCACTTGCAAAGGGCGCAACCAGTTCTTTTGTCTCATCATTTGCTGACATATGCCCATATGTTTCAAAGAGACAGGATGAGATTTATTGATGCCTTAAAAAGGGTTAATATCCTTCCATTAGGTTCATGTGCCTTGGCAGGGACATCTCTTCCGATTGATAGAAACTATGTTTCATCTCTCCTTGAATTTGATAGTGTTTCAGACAATAGCATAGACTCTGTATCTGACAGGGATTTTTTAATTGAATTTCTCTCAATAGCCTCTATTTTTATGATGCATACATCAAGATTGGCAGAGGAATTAATCTTATGGTCCTCCGAGGAATTCTCTTTTATTGAATTACCCGACGCATTTACAACAGGTTCAAGCATTATGCCACAGAAAAAGAATCCCGATGTAGCAGAACTGGTACGAGGAAAAACTGGAAGGATTTATGGTAATCTCATAAACCTTTTAACAACAATGAAAGGGCTTCCCCTTTCTTATAACAGGGATATGCAGGAGGATAAAGAACCAGTATTTGATACCGTTGATACAGTTAAGATTATAATAGAGGTACTTATACAAATGCTACCAAATATTAAAATCAATAAAGAAAAGCTAATAGAAACAGCATCTGCAGCATTTTCTACTGCTACTGATATCGCAGAATATCTTGTAAGAAAGGGTTTGCCTTTTAGGAGTGCCCATGAGATTACAGGAAGGATAGTCAGATATTGCATTGAGAAGGGAAAAGATCTTTCTAGTTTAGATATAGAGGAGTACAAATCCTTTTCTGACTTTATAGAAGCGGACATCTACAAATATATTGATCCAAGGAATTCAGTCTATGAAAAGAAGTCCTATGGAGGGACTTCACCAGATATGGTCAAAGATCAGATTAAAAGGCTTAAGAGGAATATCCTGACAAGATTTTCTTAATTGCCAGACCAATTGATTGCCTTGAAAAAGGTTTTTGAACAAAACCACAAGCACCTTCTTTAAGTAAATTTTCTATTCCCGCATATCCGCTATCGCTATATCCAGAGCTTATTAATATAGGGACATCCTGTCTAATATTTCTAAGTGATTGAAAGACGTCATAACCGCCCATTTTTGGCATAATCATATCAAGGATTACTAATGATATCTCTTCTTTATTTTCTCTAAATATCCTTATTCCCTCAAACCCATCTTTTGCAAGAAGCACCTTATATCCTAATGGTGTTAATAGATCTATACATAATTCCCTGACATTCTCCTCATCATCTATAACAAGGATAGTTCCTTGTCCTTTTAGGTCATCAGTTTGAGAGGCTTGAGGAATCTCATTTGATTTTACTATTGGTATGTATATATTAAAAGTTGTACCTATATTAGGCTCGCTATAGAGATTTATATATCCACCATGATTATTTATTATGGAGTGGGCTATATAAAGACCAAGACCTGATCCCTTACCTGTCTCTTTTGTTGTAAAAAATGGGTCAAATATCTTTTTCTGAATATCTCTATCCATTCCTACCCCTGTATCTGAAATAGATAGTTTTATAAATTTCGCATCACAATCTGATTTAATGCCATTAGAGACCCCATTTTCAGAGCCTACTGTAGATGTTTTAATTATTAATTTTCCACCATTTGGCATTGCATCTTTTGCATTTATGGATAGATTCATAATTACCTGACTAATCTGCGAGGGATCAAGCATAGTTATAGGGAGATTTTCATCAAGATTTAGGATAATCTCTATATTTTTAGGAAAGCTCCTTTCAATTATGTCTAAGGATTCCCTGATTATTTGGTTGATATTGCTAGGAATTTTTTCAAGCCTTTCCTTTTTCGTAATCGTTAATATCTTTTTAACTATATTAGCACCCCTATTGGCTGCATCATTGATTATCTTTACAGGTTTATAAAAAGGGTCGCCTTCTTTTACCATATTAAGCAATATATCTGAATATCCCATTATTCCGGTGAGGATATTATTAAAATCATGGGCTATTCCGCCTGCAAGGGTTCCTATTGCCTCCATTTTTTGGGACCTAACTAACTGTTCGTATAATTTCTTTTCCTGTGTAATATCTCTTTTTATAGCAACATAACTTATATCATTTTCATGGATAACAGGAAAGATTGTTGCTGATTCGTAATAAAGTTCTCCATCTTTTCTCTTATTAATGAATTCACCTTTCCATGTATCCCCTTTTGTTATTGTTTCCCAAAGATTTTTATAAAAGATGAGGTCATGATAACCGCTCTTAAGAATGCTAGGCTTATTTCCTATAGCCTCATATTTTTTATAACCCGTTACCTTTTCAAAGGACTTGTTAACATAAATAATTTTACCTTCTTTGTCAGTTATAACTATTACGTCATAAGCTTCCTCTATTAATTGTTTAAATCTTTTTAGTTCTACGAGTTTTTTTGTTTTATCAAGTAAAATAGATGCATCTGCTGTTATTACCTTTAAAAGTGTGATGTCTTCTTCAGTAAAGCCTTCAGGCTTATTAGCTAAATACATAGTGCCAATGAGTCTCTTTTCCTCAGAAAATATAGGCTGACTAATCAGATTTTTGATAATAATGGAACTTTTGTAAGGAGCTGAATTATCAAAACCACTTATAGGTTTATACCTAATAAAGTTATCTATGCGTAGAGGTTTATTAGAAAGCTTGAAGATTTCTATTATATCTTTATCTTGCATTGGGCAAAGGTCTATATCAGTGCCTAATCCATCTGAAAAGATTCTCTTAACTCCACTTTTATTGTCACTTAATACAATGACCCCAAACCCTGCATTTATTAAATCTAATGATTTGTTGCAAATTATTTTAAGGACTTCATCCTGTGAAATATTCTCGTGTAAGGATGTGGCTAAGTTATATAATATATGAAATTGTTCTGTCTTTTTATTAAGCTTTTTAATTGAATTATTTATAACATCTATTACTTCATCAATTTCAGCTAAACCGGTTTTGCTTACTTCTCTATTTGTCCTTAAGTCTGATGATATCCTCTTTAAGGGATTATATAAATTAAACCTTAATATGCCAAGGATACCAGAAAGTATAAATAAAAGAGAGAATCCAATTAGTGGAAGTAGAAATAAAAGTCTTGACCTGTATATTGAAAAATCAGAGAGGTCTGATACTATGATGACCTTCATATTCCAGCCCGGTATATCTAATGTATATCCCTGGAGGCTATTTAATCCTTCTGTAATCTGAAAAGGCCCTGGAACCTGAAATTTTGATAGTATTTCTTGAATTAAATCTTTTGAAACTGATGAATAAAGAACCTTATTGTTAGTTACTATATGTCCTTTAATATTATTATTTTCCAGATAATTCTTTATCTCTTGTAAGATAATTGTTTCTTCTATAGGTATATTAGTAATGAGATTTCCTTTATTAAGCGCAGAGGTCTTTAATTCAAAAATCTCTTCTATTTTTTTTACATGAATTGAGACATTAAAGGCATGATAATCATTTATTCCATCTTTAATTGTCCTGTAAGTTGAATAAAGGAGAAAGATGGTTATTAGGAGTATTAATAAGATTATAGGGACTACGATACTAAAAAATATATTATTAGTTTTATTTTTCATATTTTTTAACAGTTAAAGTGAAAAAAAAGATTAACATAGGTTTTTATAAAAGGTCAATAAAAAAATTGATTTTTTTCTTGACAAATAAGTATTTTCATGGTATTGTTTCTATCAAAGCATTGATATTCAACAATCCTAAAAAAGAAAGGGGGGATAAATCATGACAAAGGCAGAACTTATTGATAAGATTTCTTCTGTTGCAGGACTTACTAAGTCAGATGCAGGAAAGGCTCTTGATGCAACACTGGATGCAATAAAAACCGCACTTAAGAAAGGACAGAAGGTTACCCTGGTCGGCTTTGGTACCTTTTCTGTCTCAAAGAGAAAGGCAAGAAAAGGCCGTAATCCTCGTACAGGAGCAGAGATCAAGATTCCTGCAACAAAAGTGCCAAAGTTTACAGCTGGCAAGACTTTGAAGGATGCAGTAAAATAAGAAATATCCTTTTAATAATGGGTGGCTTTCGGGTCGCCCATTTTTTTTAAAGGGATGAGTGTAGAAAAAAAGGAGGGTATATGCTTGCAGAATTTGCAATTATACCAATAGGCGTAGGTAGCAGCATAGGCGATCAGTTGGCTATTGCAATGAGGATTATAGATGAAAGTGGAATGCCATACAAGGCTAATCCCATGGGTACTGTTGTTGAAGGAGAGTGGGAAGATATTATGGCACTTATAAAAAGGTGCCGTGATGAGATTATGAAAAAGGAGGAAAGGGTTCTAATATCTATTACCATAGATGACAGAAAAGGAAAGCCTAACAGGATAGAAGAAAAAGTTGCTTCAATTGAGAAGAGACTCGGCAGGACATTGAATAAATAAAAAGGCAAAAGAATAATATTAGGAAATTCTATATCTGGATTGTGAGGTTATCGTGAGTCTTCGGCGTTTTTCATTTAGTAATCCTATAACCTAATGTGAATAGATTTCTAAGACATTGAAAAAATGATAAAATAGCTAATGGATCCTGTAACTCATGCCCTTTCTGGGGTTGTTATACATCAATTTGGTTTCAAAAAGAAGGCTGCCTTTTTTGTAATTATATTTTCTACTTTAGCACCAGACCTTGATTATATTACTCGTCTATGGGGTCTTGATGTTTTTTTAAGGTATCACAGGGGAATCACGCATGGGGTTTTAGCCCTTTTTACATTTCCAGCCTTAATGGGGCTGATATTCAGAAAGCACGGAGGGTTCTTTTACTATTATTTTATCTCTTTTATTGCCTATGGAGTCCATCTTTTTTTAGATTTAACAAATCAATATGGTACGAGGATACTTTCACCTCTTGACTGGAATAGTTATTCCCTTGATCTTACATTTATTATTGATCCATACATATCTGTAGGTTTATTGATTTCTATTGTTGTAGCAAGGTTAAATAAGAAAAAGGCAACAATTATTGCTCTATGCACAGTAATATTACTTATTATATATATATGGGGAAGGGCATCTCTTCAAGCACAGGCATTAAATTTTTTAAAGACAAAGGTTGATACAAACATTTATAAAGTCTATCCCCTACCAAACGATTTCTTAAGGTGGTGGTTTATTACTAAATCAGGTGATGAAGTTAATACAGGTTTTGTAGATATATTTACAAAACGGATCTGTTTCCAAGATTCATATAAAATAAACAATGACGATCCCGCTATTCAAAATTCTAAAAAAAGTCAGGTTATACAGAATTTTCTATATTTTGCAAAATTTCCCTATGCAGAAGTAAAAATTGAAAGCGAAACTACGGTGGTCACATGGAGAGAGTTGTCCTATTCCTTTTTTTCCGGAGATAGATTTATAGCAAAGGCTATAATGAATGAAAAGGGTGATGTAATCAAGGCATATTTTAAATTTTAATGAAATTGACAATGAATAAAACAGATATAGATAATTATCTATGAAGGTTTGTGAGATTTTTTCAAGCATTCAGGGAGAATCATCCTATGCAGGGTTGCCATGTACATTTGTAAGATTGACAGGTTGCAATCTAAGATGTGTATATTGTGATACAAGATATGCCTATGAAGAAGGTATTGATATGTCTATTGAACAGATTATCAAAACTGTGAAAGGTTTTGGTATAAATACAGTTGAGATTACTGGTGGAGAGCCTTTGATACAGAATGAAACAGTTACGCTTATACAAGGATTTCTTGAAGAAGGTTTTATTGTTTTGCTTGAGACTAATGGCAGTGTGAGCATAGAACATATTGATAGCAGGACTGTCATTATTATGGATATTAAGACCCCATCAAGCATGATGTCAGGTAGTTTTAACAAGAAGAACCTTGATTATATTAAAGATACTGATGAGATAAAATTTGTTTTGATGAACAGGGAAGATTATGAATGGGCAAGAGATTTTATAAGGGAGAATGATTTATTAAATAAATGCAATGTGCTTTTTTCACCTGTCTTTGGGGTTTTGTCCCCAAGGGACCTTTCACAATGGATAATTAATGACAGACTTAAGATTAGACTTAATCTACAACTACACAAGTATATCTATGACCCTGCACTTAGGGGTGTTTGAGTATGATAAAGATATTTAGTAATCTCTTCCTCAAAATTATTACTTAGCAATTCTTTACCAATAGCATTTTTTATCTCATCCAATTTCCAGAATCTTATCTCATCTATTTCGGTTTTATTAAAAGAGAAGTTTGAGTTACGAATACATGAAAATGTATACACAAGCTCACTTTCATAGGAATTTGAATGTATATAGGAATATAAAAATCTAAGATTATCAGGTGTAAATCCCAGCTCCTCTTCTGTCTCCCTTTTTGCAGCAGTTATCAGGTCTTCAAAAGGTGAAATATGTCCACCTACAGATGTATCCCATTTGCCAGGGGCTACATCCTTATTAATAGACCTTTTTTGTAGAAGTATCTCACCCTTTTCATTAAATACGAGCACATGGACGACCTTGTGTAAGAGGGAAGAATTTCCGTGTATTTCTGATCGGGGCGCAATGCCAATAACATTACCTTCCTTATCTACTATCTCTAATAATTCCTCTTCCATTTTTATTCCTGATATAATGACAATTGGTATCCTTTAGATTATGATAAAATATTATACAAGTGAATGCCTTTTATTTACAAATATCAAGATTTTTTGCCACACTTTTCTTTATTGGCTATATACCATTTGCCCCTGGTACATTTGGAAGCTTATTCGCAGTGGTATTTATAGGTGTATTGAAACCAGATATTTCCCTACATATTATAATTGTGGTAATTGGTTTTTTTATAGGTATTATAAGTTCAGACTATGCTGAGAGGTATTTTGACAAAGAGGACTGTAGCTGTATTGTTATTGACGAGTTTATAGGTTATCTTGTATCTGTGCTATTCATTCCACTTACTTTTAACTATCTTATAGGAGCCTTTTTTTTATTCAGGTTTTTAGATATACTAAAGCCTGTACCTATAAGATATATTGAGAAGACCTTCAAGGGAGGACTTGGCATAATGATAGACGATATAGCCGCTGGGATAATAACAAATATAATATTACAGATAGTCATCACTCAAATATGAGATGCTTTATTGCAATAGGTATATCTGATGAAATAAAGGGTAAAATTAGAATTTTAATTGACAAAATGAGACATCTCTCAAAGGGTGTGAGATGGGTGCCTATAGAAAATATTCATCTAACACTGAAGTTTTTAGGAGAAGTAAATGAGGGTTTAATACCAGATATAAAGAATAGACTTATATTACTAAAGAATAAATATAATCCCTTTAAAATTGATATTAAAGGTACTGGCGCATTTCCAAACCCAAAACACCCAAATGTTCTTTGGATTGGGGTTGAGCCATCTGAACAATTAAAAAGGCTTTATTTAGATATTGAGGAGGCAATGTACGAATGTGGCTTTGAAAAAGAGGATAGGGAATTCTCTCCCCACCTTACAATAGGAAGAATAAAAGACAGAAAGGGAATAGATCTGGTAATAAAAGAGCTATATACAATAAAAGACATATTTTTTGGTAGTATAGATATAAGGGAATTTTTGCTTATGAGGAGTATTTTAAAACCGACCGGAGCAGAATATTCTGAGATAGCAAGATTTAAATTAGAAAAAAACAAGGAGGATCAATAGATGGACAAAGATAAGGCTAAGGCGTTGGAGATGGCTATTGCTCAGATAGAGAGGAGCTTTGGAAAGGGTTCTATAATGCGTTTAGGAGCAAAGGAAGTTGCTGAGGGAGTTAATGCTATACCAACAGGCTCATTATCTCTTGATATAGCAACAGGTATAGGTGGATTTCCGAGGGGGAGGGTAGTAGAGATATTTGGTCCTGAATCTTCAGGAAAGACAACCCTCGCCCTAAATGCAGTAGCACAGGCCCAAAGACTCGGAGGGGTTGCTGCATTTATAGACGCAGAGCATGCCCTTGATGTTAATTATGCAGCACGGATTGGCGTAAATGTTGAAGACTTGCTCGTATCACAACCAGATACAGGAGAGCAGGCTTTAGAGGTAGCTGAAACCCTTGTAAGAAGTGGTGCGATTGATATAATTGTTGTAGATTCTGTGGCAGCTCTTGTGCCTAAGGCAGAGATTGAGGGTGATATGGGAGACGCCCATATGGGACTTCAGGCAAGACTAATGAGTCAGGCCTTGAGAAAACTTACTGCAGCCATATCAAAGTCAATGACTACCGTGATCTTTATAAATCAGATTAGGATGAAGATAGGTGTAATGTTTGGCAATCCTGAGACAACTACTGGTGGTACTGCATTGAAGTTTTATTCCTCTATGAGACTTGATATTAGAAAGATAGATAATATTAAAGAGGGTCAAGACACGGTAGGAGGAAGGGTAAGAGTAAAGATTGTAAAGAATAAAGTAGCACCACCTTTTAAACAGGCAGAGTTTGATATTTACTTTAATGAGGGTATATCAAGAATTGGGGAGATAATAGATCTTGGCGTTGAAAAGGGTATTATTGAGAAGGCAGGAGCATGGTATAGTTATAATGGTAACAAGATAGGGCAGGGCAGGGAAAATGTGAGGGAATATCTTAAGAGAAATCTTGAGATTACAACAGAGATAGAGAATAAGATCCTTGAAAGTTATGGATTAAAAAAGTAAGATCTATGCCTAATAATAGCACTAACGATACTATTGAGAAAGCCTTGATTTACTCATACAAGCTACTTAATTATAGGGATAGGAGTAAGAAGGAGTTGTATGAAAGGCTTATTAAAAAGGGATTTTCTGATAAGGTATCTCTTGAGGCGATAGCACATTTAGAGGAAAAAGGATTTATCGATGATGAGAGATTTGCCAAATTATTAATGAGAGAGGCCTCTATCAGAAAATATTTGGGTAAAATTGGACTAAAGAATTATCTCATTAATAAAGGTATACCACATAGTACAATAGATAACCTGCAAGACAATGAATATGATGAAATAGAGATAGCAAAAAATCTTATTGAAAAGAAAATGAGGAATATGAAAAATATTGATAAATTGAAAATTAAACAGAGAATCAATGGATTGCTTTTAAGAAGAGGATTTTCTTACGATACAGTATGTAAGATAATGCAGACATTTGAAGAGACATATAATTAAATATGCGTAAGTTATTTATAGGCCTTTTTTTAGTTTTTATTATTTTTGATATATCCTTTGCACATACTGAGATAGAGAATTGTTTAAGATTTACTGAAGATGGCAAATATAGAAGGGCTATCCATTTAGGTAAAAAGGCAGTAGAACTTTATCCTCAAGATATTAATTCCTTTCTATGTCTTGCTGATGCATACATTATGTCAGGTGATTTTAATTCTGGTATTGATATATTAAACAATGCGCAAAAGACTTTTACAGAAAGCAGTGACTTACTCTTTATATATAATAGATTAGCCCTTGCCTACCATACAATACATGAATATGATAATGCTGTTAAATATAGTAACAAGTATCTTGCTATTGCAAGGGAATTAAAAAGTAAAGAAGATGAAATAATTGCGTTAAATATTCTTATAGAATTGGCAGAGGAAAAATTAGATTTTGATAAGGCGATAGTTTATTATGAGGAGGCTTTAAAAATTGCGGATGAAAAAAATGCCGCTGTCTTATATAGCAATCTTGGTGGCATTTATAGAGAGAAGGGCGATTATGTAAATGCAATTAATAATATAAAAAAAGCTATAGAAATTAATAGAAAAAATTTAGATAATCATGGTGTTGCTATAGCTACACTTAATCTTGGCAATACTTATAGGACAGCAAAAGACTTTGTGAAGGCAGAGAAATATATAAACGAAGGACTAAAACAGATTTTAGAATTTAAAGATATTTACTGGGAAGGAAATGCCTATAAATATTTTGGCTGGCTTTACAGGGATAAGAAAGACTTTAAGAAGGCTAAGGAATATCTCTTAAAGGCTTATAATATATATGTTTTAATAGACAGAGAACCTGATAAGGGGATTGTATTTAATGACATTAAGATGATTGATCTGTTGGAAAGCAGTCAAGATATTGAACAAAAATCAGAAATAATAAAAAAGGAGGATCATAATGAGGTTAAATAAGGTGTATTATGGGTTTTTATTAATCATTTTATTAATTTTTATTACCAATTGCTCTGCACCAGCAAGATATACATATGATGAGATAAAACATTTTCCCTTAGATGTTCAGGAAAGGATAATGAAAGGAGAGGTTGCCCTTGGAATGACGCCTCAACAGGTAAGATATGCCTGGGGTGCTCCTAATTATATAAGGGTTCTTGAGCCCTTTGGCGGAAAGCCGAGGGAGGAATGGATATACACTATGTACGGGATATATGAATCAAGAAGGTTGCTTTTTATAGATGGGAAACTAACCTATATTATCCCTGAAGTGGAAAAAACAAAGGAACAAGAAAGCAAATGAAAAGCTTTGAGATAAGAGAATCTTTTTTAGAATTCTTCAGATCAAAAGGACACGAGATAGTCCGTAGTTCCTCTCTGATACCAAGACATGACCCATCACTCTTATTTACGAATGCTGGAATGGTTCAGTTCAAATCTGTCTTTTTGGGAGAGGAAAAAAGACCCTATCTGCGTGCAGCTACCTCTCAGAAGTGCTTAAGAGCTGGTGGAAAGCATAGTGATATTGAAAATGTTGGACATACCTCCAGACATCATACCTTTTTTGAGATGCTTGGGAATTTTTCTTTTGGTGATTATTTTAAAAGGGATGCGATACTTTTTGCATGGGAACTTCTTACCGAGTGGTACAAATTACCAAAGGATAAGATATGGGTATCAGTTTATGAAAAGGATGATGAGGCTGCCCAATTATGGAACGAGTTGACCGGAATACCTTCGGATAGAATAGTAAGACTCGGGGAAAAAGATAATTTTTGGCAGATGGGCGATACTGGACCTTGTGGACCCTGTTCTGAGATTATTCTTGATCAAGGTAAGGATATAGGATGCGGCAGGCCTGATTGTAGGGTTGGATGTGACTGCGATAGATATTTAGAGATATGGAATCTCGTGTTCATGCAATACAATCGAGATGATCATGGAAATCTTCATCCATTACCTAAACCAAGTATAGACACTGGCATGGGGCTTGAAAGAATCAGCGCAGTTTTACAAGGTAAAAGGAATAATTTTGATACCGATCTCTTTACACCTATAATAAATACTATAGAATATCTCTCAGGGATAGCTTACGGAAAAGATCCTAATTTTGATATATCCATTAGGGTAATATCTGACCACATTAGGGCAATAGCATTTTTGCTTGCTGAAGGACTTATCCCTTCGAATGAGGGGAGGGGATATGTTTTAAGAAGGATTATTAGGAGGGCATCGAGACACGCTAAACTCCTTGGTTTAAAAGTGCCCGTATTACACAGGATTATAGGCTCTGTTTCAGAAACCTTAGGCAGTATTTATCCTGAATTAATTCAAGAAGAGGAAAGGTCTATAAAGTTATTAATATTTGAGGAAGAGAGATTTGCAAAGACACTGGAGCAGGGGATTAAGATAATAGATGAATTAATAGAAGGATTAAAAAATAGTGGCAGTAATATTATTTCAGGGAAAGATTTATTTCGACTGTATGATACCTATGGTTTTCCCCTTGACCTTGCAAGGGATATAGCTAGAGACAAACATCTTTTGATAGACGAGGATGGTTTTCATCAGGAAATGGAGATCCAGAGGGAGAGGGCGAGGGCATCATGGATTGGTGAAGAGGAAGAGATTGCCTCTATCTACAAGGAATTGGCATCAGAGATTGGAGAGACATTATTTATAGGTTATGAAACCCTTGAATCAGAATCTATTATAAAGGCTATTCTGAAGGACGGGAAGGTTGTTACAGAGGCCTCAATAGGTGAAAGGGTTGAGATATTCCTTGATAAAACACCATTTTATGGGGAATCTGGTGGTCAGGTAGGTGATAGGGGTTTTATTCTGAAACAAGGGGAAAAAGAAGCTTTTAGTATAGCAGAAGCAGAAGTGATTGATGTTAAAAAGGAGTTAGGTTTACATTCACACATTGTTGAGATTAAAAAGGGAACATTTAAAGTATGGGATAGGGTTATATGTACAGTAGACAAGGAAAAGAGAATGGATACTGCTCGGAATCATACAGCAACACATCTTTTGCATAGGGCTTTAAGAATTGTATTAGGTGAACATGTCAAGCAGGCAGGTTCTCTTGTTACACCAGAGAGATTACGTTTTGACTTTAGCCATTTTTATCCCCTTGACAAAAGGGAGATAGAAGAGATTGAAGACATTATAAATGAAAAAATCCTTGAGGATATATCTGTTAAGACTGAGATTATGGATATAAATGAAGCTATTAAATCAGGTGTAATTGCCCTATTTGGTGAAAAATATGGTGAAAGGGTTAGGGTTGTTAGCGTATCAGGTTTTACATCTGAACTCTGCGGCGGTACCCACTGTAGGTCTACAGGAGAAATAGGACAATTTATCATTATTTCTGAGGGGAGTGTAGCCTCTGGAATAAGGAGGATAGAGGCATTTACAGGAAGGGCTGCTTTATCATATATAAGAGAAAGAATTAACAAACTTAAATATATTTCGGAACTGTTAAAGACAGATAAACCCGATGAAAGGATAGAAAAACTAATAACCGAACTTAAAGATAAGGATAAAGAGATAGAGGCCTTAAAGTCTAAGATGGCTATTCAAAATTCTTCTTCAATAGTAGAGAAAGCTAAAGACATAAATGGCATAAAGGTGCTGTCTTGTAGAGTTGATGGTCTTAGTCAGGGTGATTTGAGGATATTGGCAGATAATATCAGGGATAGAATTAGATCAGGTATTATTTTTCTTGCTTCTGTTAAAAATGGAGATGCCTCTATGGTTGCTATGGTCACAAAGGACCTGATACCTAAATTCAATGCTGGAGATATACTAAAGGAGGTTGCCTCAATGGCAGGTGGAAGAGGTGGTGGAAAGGCTGATCTGTCTCAGGGTGGAACAAAGAATATTGAGAAACTGGACAAAGCTATTGAGGCAGTGTATGATTTAGTTAGAGAAAAGATTAGGATATGAGTATTTTAAGGTTAAATTTTTATCAGGAGGTGTATCATGACAGTATTCGATATTGTGAGAAATGCTATTTTAGCAGGCTTTGGCGTACAAGAAAAGGTAAAGGAATTTATAGATGAACTTGTTAAAAAAGGGGAATTGAGCGAATCTCAGGGGGCAAAACTTGTCAAGGAATGGACAGAAAAGGCAGATAAAAGCACATCAGAATTAAGCAAGATCATATCAGATATTGTTACAAAGACATTAGAAAAGATGAATATCCCAACCAAAGATGATATTGAAGCCCTTAACAAAAAAATACAGGGTTTATCAACGAGGGTCAAGAAGCTTGAAGGTCTTCCTGAAGAAGGTGGCAGTGATTAGATCAATTGGAGGCATTTATTAAAATATGATATATGTTAAATGAATTGATATTATTTTTTATTAGTTTGATCAAGAGGCTTAAGATAAAAAACATAATAAGAGGCTCTTGTAAAAATTTATTGCATACTGAATATTTTTATTGGCTCATGATATGTAATAAAAGTAAATCTATGGCTTTTGATTTTTAACAATAGATTATAGCCTCTTTTGGATTTTTGCAGGGAGCCTTCCATAATTCTATCATGGATATATCAAGACTGGCTAAAACATATAAATCTGCAAAAAGACTTCAACAGATAATTAATGTCTTTCTAAAATATGGATTTGGAAAATTAATTGAACAGATACATCTTGGAAGATTTATCCCTTTCAAAAAAAGGTTGAGATCTTTTGGTGTATGGCCTGATGTAAAAGGACCAAGCGTGCCTGAAAGGCTAAGAATGGCATTTGCTGATTTAGGTCCTACCTTTATAAAACTTGCTCAAGTTCTCTCTTCAAGACCTGATTTAATAACTGTTCAATATGCCAATGAATTCAAAAAACTTCAGGATGAGGTTCCTCCTTTTGATATCTCAGAGGCTAAAAAGATACTAAAAGATGAGTTAAAAAAGGAGATAGAGGAGATTTTTTCGTCCTTTGAGGAGGTCCCTATTGCTGCAGCATCTATTGCGCAGGTTCACAAAGCAGTTCTTTTAGATGGAAGTAATGTTGTAGTTAAGATACAAAGACCAAACATAAAGGAACAGATAGAAACTGACATTAGCATTCTGAATTATATTGCAAGACTTCTTGATAAATATTTTCCAGAGAGTAGGTTTTTTAATCCAATTGGAATAGTAGAGGAATTCGCAAAGACTGTAAGAAGAGAACTTAATTTCATTGAAGAGGCAAGAAATTGTAATAAATTTAGACGGAATTTTGAAGGAAATCCAAATGTTTATTTTCCAAAAATCTACTCGGATTTTGTAACAGAAAGGGTAATACTAATGGAGAGGATTGATGGCGTAAGAATTGATGATTTAGCTGCCTTAGATAGATTGAGGGTTGACAAAAAGCTAATTGCTAAGATAGGAGTGGACGCATATTTTAAGCAAATTCTTGAAGATGGCTTTTTCCATGCTGATCCCCATCCTGGAAACATCTTTGTAATGCCTAACAATGTTATAGCATTTCTTGATTTTGGAATTGTTGGAAGGGTTTCTGAGGATCTTAAGGAGAATTTGGCGAATACATTTATAGCCCTCATAGAAAGAGATTTTGATAGGCTTATAGACGAGTACATAGAGCTTGGTATCGTACCAGAACATATAGTTGATATAGAAGCCTTTAGAAGGGAATTTAAGGCAGATATTGTAGATATCATGGAACCGCTTTATGGGTTGACTATTAAAGAGATAAATTTTGCTCAATATCTTGATACAATAACCCATCTTGCAATAAGACATAATTTAAAAATACCCTCTGAACTTCTTCTCATTAATAAGGCGATGCTTATATTGGATAATATTGGGCGGCAGCTTGATCCTGAGTTTGATTTTATTGCAGCTGCAGAACCTTATGCCTCAAGGATTGTAAGGAAAAGGATGAGTCCTTCAAGGCTCTACGAGCAGACAAGAAAAAATATCATGGAGATAGGTGATTTTGCACTTCTTTTGCCAAGACAGGTAAAGCAGATAATGAAGAAGATACTAAAAGATGATGTCCACGTTAAGATGTATCATGTAAATCTGCCAGATTTTATCAAGGATATGGATAAATCAAGCAATAGGATATCTTTTGCCATGATTGTAAGTGCTATATTGGTTAGTTCAGCAATAATGCATGCTGCTGGAGTTCGTCCCTTGATATTTGGGGTCTCCCTTTTTGGCATTTCTGCCTTTTTGATTGCCTTTTTATTGGGGATATGGCTAATTGTATCTATAATCCGATCAGGAAGAATGTAATAGGGCTACCTCTTTTTTGCAGCCTCTCTAATTATTTCCTGTCCTATAACATTTCTTTGTATCTGATTTGTTCCCTCATATATCTGGAGTATCTTTGCGTCCCTCATCATTTTCTCTACAGGATATTCACGCATATAACCAGCCCCTCCCATTATCTGCACTGCGTCAACCGTAACTTTCATCGCCACATCTGTTGCAAATGTCTTTGCCATGGCAGATTCCTTTGATATATCCTTAGCATCTGAATCAATAAACCTGGCAACTGCATAAACTAGAGACCTTGCTGCCTCTATCTGTATTGCCATATCAGCAAGCATATGCTGTATTGCCTGAAAGCTAATAATAGGATGACCAAATTGATGTCTTTGTCGGGCAAACTTCACAGCCTCATCAAAGGCGCCCTGTGCAACACCAACACCCTGCGCACCTACCCCAGTCCTTGATTTATCAAGGGTCTTCATTGCAACAATAAAGCCCATTCCCTCTTTTGCAATCAAATTCTCTTTGGGGATCCTACAGTTGTCAAATATCAACTCCCTAGTGACAGAAGCCCTTATGCCCATCTTATGCTCTTTTTTCCCAAAGGTAAAACCTGGTGTACCTTTCTCTACTATAAATGCAGATGCGCCTCTTGGTCCCTTTGACTTGTCCGTTACTGCAATGATTGTATAAATGTCAGCTTCTCCACCATTAGTTATCCATTGTTTTGTACCATTTAATACATACTCATTTCCTTCAAGTCTTGCTGTGGTCTGTATACCACTGACGTCACTACCAGCATTTGCCTCAGTAAGACCAAAGGCAACAAGCTTTTTTCCAGATGCTATATCAGGTAGATACCTCTTTTTTTGCTCTTCAGAACCAAAAAGCAAGATAGGATATGTTCCAAGGGCATTTGCAGCATAAGATGTTGATACCCCAAGACATGCCCTTGATAATTCCTCTACAGCGATGCATAACTCAAAACAGCCCTTGCCCAATCCACCATATTCCTCAGGTATATATATTCCAAGCAGATCAGACTGCCCAAGCACTTTTATTATATCTCTTGGAAATTCCTCTTTTTCGTCAAGCTCTGCCCTCACAGGTATTATCTTTTCATCTGCTATCTGTCTTGCAAGGTCTCGAATCATCTGTTGTTCTTCAGTTAAGAAATAATCCATTGAAAAAACCTCCTGTATTAATCAAATATTTGTAAATCTGGCAAATACCATATTAGTAAACAGTTCTATCCACTTATGTCAACACCTTCAATTAAAAGGCTAGGAGTGCCTATATTACCATAAAACCTCATGTCATCACCAACTAAAACTATATTTTTAAATAGGTCAAGGATATTACCAGAAATTACCGCCTCTTTAAATGGATAAGCTATTTCTCCCTTTTCTATCCATAGACCTGTGACACCAACAGAGAATTCACCACTTATGGGATTTGCTGTATGCATGCCCATCGTTTCTGTGACATAAATTCCTAAGTCAATTTTTTTTATGATTTCATTGAAAGGTGATTTATATTTTTCTGAAGAAGGTTCAGCATATAGATTTGTTATCCCAACAGAAGGAATTCCAGAGAACCCTGACCTTGTAGCATTTCCTGTGGATGAGATCTTTTCTTTGTTTGCAGTATAGGTATTATAGATATAACTATTAAGAATGCCTTTTTCTATCAGTATCTTGTTTGTTGTGGTCACGCCTTCATCATCTACTGGTCTTGTTCCTAATTTCCCTTCAAGGAGGCCGTTGTCAATGATATTGAGACGCTCACTTAAGACTAATTCGCCCTTTTTGCCAGCAAGCATAGATCTCTTTTTCTGGACAGACTCTGAAGAAAGAGCAGATGAGAATATCCTGAGAAATTCTGATGCAACGGAATTATCAAGTAGGACAAATCCTTTTATTGGTCTTATTTTTCTGGCTCCAAGTAGTTGTAATGCCTTTTTTGCAGCTATTTTCCCAATATCCTCAAATTTGATGTCCTTTAAAAACCTGCTTCCTTGATAGTCCCAGGCCATCTGACTTTCATTGCCATCTTCTGCTATTACCATAATCTGTGCAGAGCAGGCTGTAGAGGAATAAGAAATATTTATGCCCTTTGAATTTACAATTATTGTGTTATTTACGCTAAAACTACCAGATGTTTTTCTTGTCTTTTTTACTCTTTTATCTTCCTTTAAAGCAGAGCTTTCAATCAGCATAACCATATTGAATGCCTCTTCTTCAGGGAGGCTGGATATATTATCATCAAATATTCTAACTTCTGGTGGTGATGGCGATCCATCTGGTAATCCCAAATATTCATCAATAGCAGAATATCTTGAAGCCTCCAATGCATTATTAACTATTGAATCTGCCTCATTTATATCTGTAGAGTAGGAAAAACCAAGGCGATTATCTTTTATTACCCTTATGCTATAACCAGAACTAAAAGATGACTCCATGGTATCAATCTTTTGCTCTTTTACCTCAATACTAAGATTTTTTGATGATTTTATATATACCTCTGCCTCATCAGCCCCCTTTTTAAGAGCCTTTTCAATAAGCATTATTGCAAAATCCATATTCATAACAATCACCTTTTTTATTCATAGTATGTTGCCGATGCAGAGTCTGATTCCCAGACAGTTACAGCAGAAACATTTACATTAGGATAATCTGTTAATCTATCTTTTAATGATTTGAATATCCAATGTGCGATATTCTCAGACGAAGGATTTATTTCAGTAAATGGATAGATATCATTTAGGAACTTATGGTCAAGCTGTGAAACAATCTCTTTTGTTATTCTTTTTAGCTCATTGAAATCAATTGCAATGTCAATTTCATTAAGTTTCTCTGCTGTTACAAATACCTGAACCTTCCAATTATGTCCGTGTAATACCTCACATTTACCTTTATATCCCCTTAATTGATGGGCTGAGGCAAATTCAGTCTCTATCATTAGTTTATACATGATACCTCCATTTTTTGTATTTAACTAAAATATGCAGAGATTAATTTTTTATTTTTTATTATGTTTCCTTTTTGAATATAGCGATGTAAGGAAGATTTCTGTACTTAGAGTCATAATCAAGTCCATAACCTACAAAAAACTTGTTAGGAACTCTAAATCCAGTATAATCTACAGGCACATCAACAACCCTTCTCTCTTTTTTATCAAGAAGGCAGCATATCTTTAGACTACGAGGCCCCTGAGAAAGCAATCTCTCTCTGATATAGTTAAGTGATATTCCTGTATCTATAATATCATCTACTAGCAGGACATGTCTGTCTTTTATCTCCTCTTTAATATCATAATGAATTTTAACCTCTCCTGTAGATGTTGACTTTAGATAGCTTGAAGCTATTATGAAATCTACTATTAAGGGTACTTGAATTGCTCTTATGATATCTGAAAAAAACATAAAAGAGCCTTTCAATATGCCGATTGCCAATATTTCCTTACCCATGTAATCGCGAGAGATCATGTCTGCTAATTCTAAGACCCTTTCCTGTATCTGCTCGGTTGTTAAAAAAGGTGTACCTATTATCATAATTATATCCCCATAGAATCAATATTTCGTTTTAATAGTCTTATTTAGGTTATGTTAAAATATGTTATTTGTTATAGCTTTACATTGTACAATAAATCATAAAAAAAAGTAAGGGGAAAATGATGTTAGTCCATATAATTAAAGAAAAGATACATATTTTTTTAAGTTTTTCACTGTTAATTACCTTTTTAATTTCATCCTGTGCGCCAAGAGAGGCGGGATATAGACCAACAAAACCTGCAAAGATAGCTCTTGCTCTCGGAGCAGGCGCATCTAAGGGTTTTGCCCACATAGGCGTGTTAAAGGTCCTTGAAACTCATAAAATTCCAATTCATATGATAGTTGGAACAAGTGTTGGTAGTTTTGTAGGAAGCCTTTATGCCTATGGCTATAACTCCTTTCAACTTCAAAAAATGGCTATTTCTATTGAAAAGGGGGACATTGTTGATCTTACTATACCTGATAATGGATTTATAAAAGGTGAGAGGCTTGAGAATTATATAAATTCAGCTTTAAAAAATACACCTATTGAGCAACTAAGGGTGCCTTTTTATGCTGTTGCAACAAATATTCAGACTGGACAGGAGATTATATTTGGGAGAGGAAATACTGGCAAAGCAGTAAGATCAAGTTGTTCTATTCCTGGTATATTCAGACCAGTTTCAATTGGAGATCAAATTTACGTGGATGGAGGATTAGTTAGTCCTGTTCCAATTGATGCTGCTAAAAAAATGGGTGCTGATATAGTTATTGCAGTAGATATATCAGGTGATATTGATAATTCAAAACCTGAAAACACTATAGAGACCATACTGAAATCTATAAATATAATGTACACAAATATTGCCAAGACACAGATTCAAAGGGCAGATGTTGTTATAAGACCAAGGGTAGGTCATATATCATCTTCAGACTTTACAAAAAGACATGAGGCTATACTTGAAGGTGAGAGGGCAGCTTTAGAGATGCTTCCAGCAATTCAGAACCTTTTAAAAGAACTAAAGCAGGAGGGTAGACTGGAATAATCTTTTAATCTTTAAAGGTTTACCTTCTAACCTTATTCCTTTTCACTTTAATTCCTGCCGTATATTTTTTACAAAAAATTTACATTTTTTAACTACAAATTTACCTAATTTAGTTGTATTATCTAAGAAATAATTAAAAGAGGGGGTGAGAACCTATTAATTAGAGGTTTCTCAATTTAATAATCTTTTAACTTTAAAATTTTAACTTTAAAACAAGGAGGTGTGTATGAAAAACAAGAAATTTCTGTTAGTAAGTGTGTGTATTTTTCTTGTTGCAGCTTTTTTCTATTTTTCTAATGCTGATGCCCAAAAGTCAGCGCCTGTTGAGAAACCAATAAAGGTAGAGACATGCTATGGATGCCATCCACAGATCAAGGATTTTCATTCAAAGGGAAAACATGCAAAGGTAAACTGTGTCAATTGTCATGAGGGTCTTGAAAAACATCTTAAAGAGGGGCCTGCTTCTAAGCCTGTAACAAGGATGGATCATGCTACGTGCGGCAAATGCCATAAGGAGCAGTATGAGTCATTTGTTGCTGTAGAGTTTAAGTCAAAGCCAAAGGTAGAGAAGTCTATATCCACAAGCAGGTCACCACTTTTCGATGCCATCATGAAGCCCCATGGTTTTACGAGGGAGCATGCTGAACCGAGAAGTCATGTATTCATGCTCGTAGACCACTTGCTTGTTGACAGGGCATATGGCGGTAGGTTTCAGCTGAAGGACCATACAAAGATGGGAGACGCAAAGGGTGCTGAAAAGTCAGCATGGGAGGTATTGAAGGATTTAGATCCTGCAACGAGCGACCAGAGGATTTTTCCTCCATATACGCCAAGGACTGCTGCTACTGCTGCAAATCCAGTATGTATGAACTGTAAGACTCATGACCATATCTTAAAATGGGCTTACATGGGCGATAAAAATCCAAAGGCAAAATGGGACAGGACATCAAAGGTGGTGGAGTTTGCAAGGGATGTACATCATCCGGCCAACTGCTTTATGTGCCATGACCCGCATTCCGGAGGTCCCCGTGTTGTAAGGGATGCTCTTATTAATGCGGTTGTTGACAGGGGCGAGGGAACATATCCTTACGACAAAGAAAAAAGCAAGAAGATAACAATGACAAAGGTTATGTTCAGAGACTTCAGGGCGATAGGGGTATTGAATAAGCCCGATTCAAATCTCATGTGCGCTCAGTGCCATGTAGAGTATAACTGCAATCCTGTAATAGATATCAATACCGGCGAAACTATCGGTATGGCAGATAGGAGGACAAACGAGTTTCAGTGGAGGAATGTATTTGACTATGATGCATGGGTAGAGAAACAGGGATACAGGGATTTCCGAAATGAAGTGACAGGAGCTCTCGTCTCAAAGATACAGCATCCTGAAGTGGAGGTTTACTGGGGTAGTAAACATGAAAGGGCAGGCGTTGAGTGCAAGGACTGTCATATGCCGAAAATGAAGAAGAATGGTAAAACCTTTACATGGCATGGACAGAAGAGCGCAAAGTATATGAAAAAGGATACATGCCTTAAGTGTCATCCTTACTGGACAGAAGAGGAGGCGGAATACCAGATAGAAGGCATCCAAAACTACATCAGGGGCAAGATGCGCAAGGCAGAGTTCTGGCTTTCAGAATTTGTAAAGACCTATCAACTTGCAAAGGCTGTTGGTGTTTCAGAGGATATACTAAAGGAGTCAAGAAAGTTCCACACGAAGGCACATACAAAGTGGGAGTGGTGGACCGCTGAAAATTCTGACGGCTTTCACAACCCTGATCAGGCAAAGGCTTCACTCCTTGAGTCTATACAGACATCAGTAGATGGTGTGAAGTTCCTCGAAAAGGCGATTGATGATAAATTAAAAGCTGGTAAGTAATTCAGACAAAGGCGGGGCATATGTCCCGCCTTTTCTTTTTTTTAAACACGTTGGAAGATGGCGAAAGGAGCATATAACATGAAAAGGATTATACTTTCTTTGGTGGTAATATTATTTGCAACAATAGTATTAAATGTCTCAACAGGATATAGCCATAGAAACAGCGCTCCTACTTTTGAATGTATAAGTTGCCATGAGGGAGAAATGGTTCAGGATATGGTAAAAGTTCAGGGATTACCAAAGGCTTATACCCCTGGTAAGTCGTATACTCTTACAGTGATTGTAACAAGCGATCTTGAGAGTATGGGCGAGACTAAAGGTGGTTTTGCAGTGGAGACATCGGCAGGGAAATTAATAGTTAAAGACAAAAAAAATACGCAGTTAAGCAACGGCATTTTAACACATACGCAGGAAGGCTCTGGATTAAGGAAATGGACATTCAACTGGAAGGCACCATCCGAAAAGATTGATTCAAATATTACTGTAATGGCAGTTGCAGCTAATGGGGATTATTCAGCTTCAGGTGACAAGGTTGGCGCAAACAGCTACACAATTAAACCTGTAAAGTAATTCTTATAAAGAAAAAGAGGAGGTCATAGATGAAACTCAACAGAAGGGATTTTTTAAGGGCAAGCGCTATAGCTGCTGCTGTTGCGGCAGCAGGGATTGCAAAGCCTGAAGAGCTTTTTGCAATTGGAACTATAAAGTCTTTTCCTGTTGGACAGTGTAGGTTCTGCGCTGTCGGATGCACAATGATAGCGGACTGTGAGGTTGATGCCGCAGGCAAGGTTACAAGGGTAGTGGCAATAAAAGGCGATTTAAAAAGCACAGTTAACAGGGGAGTTTTGTGCACAAAAGGCTTTTATCTGCACAAGGCAATAGCATACAAAGACAGACCAAAAGGTGCTTATGTAAGGAAAGAATGGATAAATCCAAAAACAGGCAAGCCCGATCTAATAAACTCCCCAAGGGTTCTTGAGGGGAAGACTACCAAAGATCCAAGGGGATTAAAGCCTTCTGAGGTTGACTTTAAGGAGAACTTTGTTCTTATTCCATGGGAAGATGCAATAGATTTTGTTGCTGATGCAGTTGAAAAGACTGTTAAGGAAAACGGCAAACATAGTGTTGCATATTATGGCAGCGGACAACTCGGCTCTGAAGAAACCCATATAATGAACAAAACATTTAAAGGCGGTGGGATGCTTGCAAATAATGCAATTGAAGGTCAGCCAAGGACATGTATGGCTTCTGCTGTTGTTGGCTACCTTTACACCTTTGGAAAGGATGAGCCATACGGTAGTTATGATGACCTTGATGTTCCGGATCCAGACTTTAAAAAACATGCTGACACATTTTTTATTATAGGAAACAACACAGCAGAGGCTCATCCAATAGTATTTAATAGAATAGCATCTGTAAAGGCAAAAAATCCTGATGCAAAGGTTATACTTGCTGACCCAAGAAAGACACGCTCTGGAACAATAGCTGATTTATGGCTGCCTTTTGCAACAGGAAGGGATCTTGCATTAATTAATTCCATTGCCTATGTAATAACCCATGAGCTGGATGGTGCAAAATATGATGTAGAAAAAGGCACTGTTGATGCACAATGGAAATATATGGACAAGAAATTCATAGAAAGGCATGTTAATTTCGGGATACATGAGGATGTCAAAAAGACATGGATAATAACTGAATATGGTGGTATAAGAGGAACTGCACATGATATGAGCCATTCCCTTGGGCTTGTAAGAAAGGTATATCCAGACCTTAAAAAGAAATATGCCTCAGAGGAAGAGATAAGAAAAGACCTTTATAAAGGCTTTGCCATATTTCTTAAATTCCTGTCTGACTACAATCCTGACAAAATATCTGATCTGATATTTGAGGGTGAATCTCCACTTCTTTATGACAAAGGAACAAGGACATGGAAGAGGATAACCGGGCCTGAGGCAATAAGGACAGCGGCAAAGTGGTATGCCGAGGGCTATACAACATCACTCTGGTGCATGGGTGTAAACCAGAAGGTTCAGGGAACATGGACAAATGCATCCTTGCATATGCTGAATCTTATAACCGGCAAGACTGTAAAGCCAGGAAGGCATTCCTTTAGCCTTACAGGTCAACCTAATGCCTGCGGCGGAATAAGGGCGCCTGGGGCATTGTGCCATGCACTTCCTTATGGAAGGCTCGTTGCAAATCCACTCCACAGAACAGCAGTCGAAAAGATATGGTCTGACAGGGCAGCAGCGTATCTTAAAAAAGTAGGAGCTTCTGATACTGAGATAGCATCCGAAACAGGGAAGATAAAGATTCATGACAAGCCAGGTCCTCATACACAAGAGATGTTCAGAAGGCTTGCAGCAGGGCAGATAAAGGTCCAATTTGTCTCATGTGTCAATCCGGGACAGTCACTGGCATACTCATGGCCTTACAGACAGGCAATGGGCGCTGCAAAAAAAGGTGAACCCTGGCCGATAACAGTTACACTTGAGGCATTCCCTAACTCAACTACATTGGTATCAGATGTTGTTCTTGGCGCATCCAGTTGGTATGAAAAGGAATTCATATTCGGAAACCTCGAAAGAAGGTATCAGATAATCAAGCAGGTGATTGAGCCTTATGGAAATACAATTCCTGACCATACCATCTTTGCCATGATAATGAGGAGGCTTGAGGAAAAGGGTCTTGTGCCAAAAGGCCATATTTCTCAATTCTGGCCTGAAAAATATGATGGTAAAGACTGGCTGAAAAAGACTATTGCTGCTGCAAAGACAAAGGAGTGGAACAGGGAGTTCAGCTCTAACATATGGGAAGAGATGATGGCCCTTTCAGGAGGAACAGGATATAACTTTACAGGCATGAACAGAAAGGTGCTTCTTGAGAGGAATCATGGCTATAGGATTCCTTTCCCTGCTGATGTCCATACTGACCCTGCAATGAAGGCACGGTATGACAAATATGAGTCACGTATACAATATGCATATCCTTATGACCCTCTAATTGAGAGGATGACAAAAACATATCTTGACAACATGAAGGCATTCAATCCTGTTTATGGCTCATGGCTTGAGAATAATCTTGAGGCGATGAAAAAGGATGAAGATTATCATAAAAAGGAGAATGTGCCAAAGGGCTGGTATGCAAGCTTCTATAATTCAAATGCCTTTATTCATGGCATGATAGACCTACCTGATGGCAGAAAGGTTCCTGGTTTTGATGGTAGGGCAATAATATGGGCAAATCCATGGTGGGCATGCAAGTTTGACGGAAAGGAATTTGTAAAATATAAGACCGTTGACATACTGGTAAGAAAATTCAATCCTGCAAAGGTTGTAGAAGACAGCATGGCACCGTTTGATGTGGTTAAGAGAGAGACTGTAAATGTAATAGGCGATCCTGATAAGGACAGGAAGGCCCTTAAAACCATTGTATTGAGCCCTGCAGACATACAGAATCATAGGGAGGAGTTCATAAAGCCTGATGGAACGAAGCTGCTCTTTTATGATACAACAGGCTATACATATGGAGCATGTACAGGCAGGGTTGTTGAACACTGGCATTCAGGAAGTATGACTACAAGGGTTTCGGAGTTGAACAGGGCTGTGCCCGGCGCCTATGTAGAGATTAACGCTGAACTTGCAAAAAGACTCGGCATCAAAGAAGGCGACAGCGTAATAGTTGAATCACGAAGGGGCAAGATTGAGCTTCCAGCTAAGGTTCTTGATGTTACAAAGGCTACAGGAGGTCCGAGGGCTGATTATGTGTTCATCCCGTGGTTTGACGAGTATAAGCTCGTAAACATGATAATGAATGAATACTTTGACCCATTCAGCTTCCAGATGGACTACAAGATGTTCTCTGTAAAGATTTATAAGGGAAAGACAAAAACAAGACAGGCAGAGCCGGGCAAGGTGATGGCATAAAAAGAGCGACAGGTTAATAGAGCGTCAGTGCGGCAGGTTTCAGCGAGTTTGAAGGATAAGACTTTAATCTAACTGTAACTGTCGCACTGTTTCATTATAGAATATGAATTTTACACGAAGAGATCTCCTTAAAACATCGGTGATAACAGGAGTTGCTGTATTATCAGGCATAGAGTTGTCTTTTTTTGAAAGACACGCCTTTGGGGCAAAAGAGGAATTTGTAGGCCCTCTTCCAGATATAGATGTTGGCGGCATAATAAGACCCCCTGGTGCATTGCCAGAAAGGCAATTTCGTTCTAAATGCATAAGCTGTGGTGTTTGTGTAAATGTATGTCATGTGATGAAGTATGATGCTATAGCTATTGCAGGACTTAAAGACATCAGGAATTTTGGAACGCCTTATATAAAAGACATGAGGGATTTTCCATGTGGCCTTTGCATGGAATGTCCAAGACACTGTCCTACAGGAGCTTTGAAAAAGATAGATAAGGAAAAGGTAACCATGGGAATGGCACTCATCGATTTTGACTTATGCTTCGGCTGGAATGGTGATGTATGCCTTTCATGCAGTAAGGCATGTCCCCTCGGAGCACATGTGTTTGATTTTTATAGCGGAGAGTGGGGCAATCAACCTTATATAAATGAAAAATGTGTAGGCTGCGGTTTATGCGTTAAATACTGCCCCCTTGGGGGTTCTGCAATAAAGGTGGTAACTGAATCACAGTATGAAAGGGTAAAATCAAACTATATAAATGAATTTAAAAGGCTTTTATCAATGTCTCACGAGGAAAGATATAACATTATTTATGGGCAGAATTTGCCACAGATAATGGCGAGGGGAAGGCTTGTAGAACGTGAGTATAGATAAAAACAGTCAGAAGCCAGAAGAAAAACCGAAATTGCCATTATCAAGGCTCAGGCGTTTTGTCCTGCTCGGGATAATTTTACTATTTTCCCTCCAATTTCTAAAAATAAAGGTTCTTGTTGGTGGACTGACTGGTTCACTTGCTATATGGTTTGTAAAGCTCATTGATGTCTTTGCCTATTTAGAAAGCCTTATTGCCTCAAGGGATTTTACAATAACGGCACTCTGGGCGGTTCTCCCTATTATAGCGATTTATCTTATATTTGGCAGGGCATTCTGCGGATGGGTATGTCCCATGGATTTTCTTTTCGAGATGGTTAGTAAGATTAGGGGTGATAGGCAAGGGGCATCAGGCAAGAGAGCAGGAAAAATATCGGCAAGGCCTGGCTATATTGTTGCAGCGCTTTTGCTTATTGTTTCTGCTTTGATTGAGATCCCATTTTTTACAAACTACATTTCCCATCTCACAAACTTTTTCAGAGCAATGACAGGTGGTGTTTTTATAGCCCTTGATTTGCCCTTTGAGCCTGTTGTGTTTATTTATTCTCTCTCGGGAATATTGATACTGCTTGTTCTTGAATATATTTATCCGCGCTTGTGGTGCAGAGTCTTATGCCCTGTGGGAAAGAGCTACGGGCTTTTTAACAAAGTAAGCCTCCTTAAACTAAAGTTTATGGAAGGTGAGTGCGGTGAGTGCAATCTGTGCAACCAGATGTGTTACATGAATGTAGAGATTGCCAGGAATATTGACATGCCGGGCTTAAGGGATACAAACTGCATTTATTGTGGACGTTGTGTGGAGGGATGTGAGACGAGAGGTAAACTTATAAAGATTTCTATTAGAAATAGGTGAAAGGGATAGATCCTTATATATCAAGGGAGGAGTGAAATGATAGTTGCAAGTGGCTTTATAGAGGCAAACAGCTTAGAAGATGTACAAGGGATAGTTTCTGAATTAAATATAAATAATGTAGAGGTTAAAGAAATAAAGGATGACAGAATAGTATTTCTTATAGAAAGAGAGACCGCCAAGGAGGTAAGACAAATTCTTGATTCCCTCAAATTCATAGATAATGTTAGAAATGTTTACCTTGCTTATTTTAGTCTTGAAGGAAGCGATATTGAATAAAGTGTTATGACTATTGATTTTTTAGGCATAATTGTAAGAGTTAAGGGAGATTATTATGCTAAAAATATTGAGATATTTAAATCCATGCAAAATATAAGCATTTATTTGATAGAAAAAGATAGAATTATTTTAAGTTTGGATTGCGATGATATAAAGTTACTTATTAATAGGATGAAAGAGATTGAAAACTTGGAAGGGGTTATAGATATTTATCCTGTCTTT
>CAZIMB010000009.1:0-31946 GCA_964540275.1 uncultured Nitrospirota bacterium
CCTTTTACATCTTCCTTTAAGCCTTCTACATCTTTCTTTAAGCCTTTTACATCTTCCTTTAAGCCTTCTACATCTTCCTTCAGCTTTTCTACATCCCTTTTTATATCAATCTGTCCATCAATAACAATATTTAGTTTATGCTGAAAGTCTTCAGATACAATGCCGATGTATCTCTGAAACTCTCTTCTGTTTTCTTCAATGACCTCTCCAACATATTTTTTTATTTCCTCTTTGAACCCTTCAGCATCTCTTTTTGTAAATACCTCGCTCACAGAATCCTCAACTGTCTTAATAAGTAGATGCTAATTTATACCATTATGGCCCTATTTTGTCAAGAAAAAAAATGGTTAAATTTCTGTTAAATTTCAAAGAACATGAAACCATTAATTAAAAAGCAATATACATGCCATCGTAAAAAAACTAACAAAAACAAATACCTTCTTAAGGATTTCCATAGACTTCTGTAGCAATCATGCAACAGGTGTGATATTAAAACACATCAAGATATTCTTGATTTATTACAAAAGGGATTTCTTTAATTTTTAAAAAAAATGCTATAATTTTCTTTTAAAATCTATTAAGGGGTTATATTATGCTTGATGATAATTTACCATTAGGTCTCACATTTGATGATGTCCTATTAGTGCCTGCTAAATCTGACATCCTACCGAGGGATGTAGATGTAAGCACAAATCTTACAAGAAATATAAAACTTAACATCCCTATTATAAGCTCTGCAATGGATACTGTTACAGAGGCAAATCTTGCCATAGCTATTGCAAGGGAGGGAGGTCTTGGCATTATCCATAGGGCAATGTCTCCCCAAAGGCAGGCATTGGAAGTTGATAAGGTAAAGAAATCAGAGAGTGGGATGATAGTTGATCCTGTCACTATCTCGCCTGATGCCCTGATCTCTGAGGCCCTTAGCCTAATGGAGAGGTATAAGATATCAGGTGTCCCAGTAACACGAAATGGAAAGCTTGTGGGGATCTTAACAAATAGGGATTTAAGATTTGAGACTAATTTTAAGAAAAAGGTTTCAGAGGTTATGACCAAGGAAAGGCTTATTACTGCACCTGTAGGCACTACCCTTGAGAAGGCAAAAAGGATCTTGCATGAATATAAGATAGAGAAGCTTCCTATAGTTGATGATGATTTTAATCTAAAGGGTCTCATTACAATAAAGGATATTGAAAAGAGAAAGAAATATCCAAATGCCTGTAAGGATAAACTCGGAAGACTTCGTGTAGGTGCAGCTGTAGGGGTAGGTGAGGAGGCCTTGTATAGGGTAGAACTCCTTGTAAAGGCAGGGGTTGATGTAATTGCTATTGATACAGCCCATGGACATTCAAAGGCAGTAATTAATACATTAAGGGAGATAAAAAGGGCATTTGATGTAGATGTGATTGCTGGAAATATTGCCACATCAGAAGCAGCAAAGGACCTTATAGATGAAGGTGCTGATGCAATAAAGGTAGGTATAGGCCCCGGCTCCATATGCACTACAAGGATAGTAGCTGGTGCTGGTGTGCCCCAGCTTACTGCTATAAAAAATTGTTATGAGGTCTCTTCAAAGGCTAATATCCCTTTGATTGCAGATGGGGGTATCAAATATTCAGGTGATATTGTAAAGGCCCTTGCCTCAGGTGCCCATTGTGTAATGATAGGTAGTCTCTTTGCTGGAACAGATGAGGCACCAGGGGAGATCTTTCTTTATCAAGGTAGAAGCTATAAGGTTTATAGGGGCATGGGTTCATTAGGAGCTATGGAACAAGGGGCAAGGGATAGATATGGCCAGCAAGGGGTTGAGAAAGAAAAGCTTGTGCCAGAAGGGGTAGAGGGAAGGGTACCATATAAAGGACCTTTAGCCAATAGCATACATCAGCTTATTGGAGGAGTTCGTTCTGGTATGGGCTATTGCGGATGCAGAAATCTTGAGGAGTTAAGGAAAAAGGCAAGGTTTATCAGAATCACTAATGCAGGATTAAGGGAAAGCCATGTCCATGATGTAATCATAACAAAAGAGGCACCAAACTATAGGATAGAGCAATGAATGACAAGATATTGGTCTTAGACTTTGGGTCCCAATATACCCAACTTATAGCAAGAAGGATCAGGGAAGGCAGGGTCTATTCAGAGATCTTCCCCTTTAACGCACCTATTGAGAGGATAAGGGAGTTTGCACCAAAGGGTATTATACTTTCAGGTAGCCCCTCAAGCGTATATGATAAAGGCGCCCCCTTTCCAGACAGAGAGGTGTTTGATCTTGATATACCTATTCTTGGCATCTGCTATGGTATGCAATTAATGGCACATACCTTCAATGGAAGGGTTGCAAAGGCACAAAAAAGGGAATATGGCATGGCAGAGCTCTTTATTGATGATAACTCTGACCTATTAAAGGATATCCCTGATACTAATATTGTCTGGATGTCCCATGGAGATAGGATTGAAAAACTCCCAAAGGGTTTTTATTCCATAGCCCATACTAATAACTCCCCTATAGCTGCAATGGCAAACAGGGGAAAAAGGTTCTATGCCCTACAATTTCACCCAGAGGTGGCCCACACCCAAAATGGTGCCAAGATACTCCAAAATTTTGTATATAACATATGCGGATGTAAACCCTCATGGACAATGAAATCATTTATCAAGACAGCTAAAGAGGAGATTAGGCAAAAGGTAGCAGACAAAGGCGTCATATGTGGGATAAGTGGTGGTGTTGATTCGGCTGTTACAGCGGTATTGGTTCATGAGGCAATAGGAGATGCCCTAACCTGCATCTTTGTGGACAATGGGCTTTTAAGGGCTAATGAGGCTGAAAAGGTTGAGTATACCCTTAGAAGGAATTTCCATATGAATATTAGATGTGTAGATGCCTCTGAAAGGTTTCTGAAAAGGCTTAAAGGGGTAAAGGACCCAGAGAGAAAAAGGAAGATTATAGGAAATGAATTCATTAAGGTCTTTGAAGAAGAGGCAATGAAATTAAAAAGGAGTAAAAGGGATATAGGATTTCTCGCCCAGGGAACCCTTTATCCTGATGTCATAGAGAGCACATCCTTTAAAGGTCCCTCTGCTGTAATCAAGAGCCATCATAATGTTGGTGGTCTCCTGAAAAGGATGAAATTAAAGCTTATTGAGCCATTAAGGGAGCTTTTTAAGGATGAGGTTAGATTGCTCGGTAAGGAATTAGGTATGCCTGATGAGATAATTTATAGACATCCCTTTCCAGGCCCAGGGCTTGCAATAAGATGCATAGGCGATGTAAGAAAGGATAGGATTGAGATACTCCGAAGGGCCGATACAATAGTGCTTGAGGAGATCAAAAGGGCAGGGCTTTATAGAGACCTATGGCAGGCCTTTGCTGTTTTATTACCAACAAAAAGCGTTGGGGTAATGGGGGATGAAAGGACCTATGAGAATGTTATTGCCTTAAGGGCTGTTACAAGTGTTGACGGAATGACAGCAGATTGGGCAAAAATACCCTATGATGTGATGGGAAGGATATCAAATAGGATAATAAATGAGGTAAAGGGTATAAACAGGGTTGTTTATGATATTACATCAAAACCACCAGGCACTATTGAGTGGGAATGAGGGGTCCTTTTAAGTGGATATAAAACACTATCTTGAAGAAAAAAAGGCGATTGTAGATAGATTTCTTAAATCCTATTTTTTACCAAACTCAAGACCAAAGATACTCTTTGATTCCATGTCCTATTCCCTAACTGCTGGAGGGAAAAGGATAAGACCTATCTTATGTTTAGCATCCTATGAGGCATGTGGTGGCGATTCTCAAGAGATAATACCACAGGCATGCGCACTTGAATTCATACATACATACTCCCTAATACATGATGACCTTCCAGCAATGGATAATGATGATTTAAGAAGGGGAAAGCCTACAAATCATAGGGTCTTTGGAGAGGGCATGGCTATCCTGGCAGGAGATGGTCTATTAACAGAGGCATTTTTTTTATTATCCGATCAGAATAGGTTTTCTAAAAATTATAATCCCCTATCAATAATAAAGGTCATTAACGATATTGCCTTTGCATCAGGTATTAATGGGATGGTTGCTGGACAGGCACAGGACCTTTTATCAGAAAACTCAGAGCCCGATGAGGATACCCTTTCCTTTATTCATATGCACAAGACATCAGCCCTTATAACAGCATCAGTAAGGATAGGTGGTATACTGGCAGGTTGTGATGATGAACATCTGGAGTCCCTATCTACATATGGTGAGAATATAGGCCTCGCATTCCAGATTATTGATGATATCCTTGATATTGAAGGAGAGACAGAGGTCCTCGGAAAATCAAAGGGCTCCGATGAAAGGAGGAAAAAAATGACCTATCCTAGACTATATGGCATTGATAATTCTAAGAAAAGGGCGAGGGAATTAATTGATAGGGCTATCTCTGCATTAGATATATTTGATTATAAGGCAGAACCTCTCAGAGGTATAGCCCGATATCTTGGGGAAAGAAAAAGTTAATCATTAATTAGGGCATAAAAGGAGATTAATTTGAAGAGGCATCGCTCTGGAAAGAGGATACTTGTTACAGGTGGAGCTGGTTTTATAGGTTCTCACCTATGTGAAAGACTCCTGCAAGATGGCAATGAGGTTCTCTGTGTAGATAACTTTTATACTGGTCGTAAGGATAATATATTACATCTACTGAAGAATCCCTATTTTGAAATAATAAGACATGATATATGCTTTCCTTTATATGTAGAGGTTGACGAGATATACAACCTTGCATGTCCTGCCTCACCAGTTCATTATCAGTTTGACCCTGTTCAGACAACAAAGACCGCTGTTCATGGAAGCATCAATATGCTCGGGCTTGCAAAGAGACTGAAAATAAAGATCCTTTTGGCATCCACATCTGAGGTTTATGGTGATCCAAAAATACATCCACAGCCCGAGACATATTGGGGCAATGTAAATCCAATTGGTCCGAGGGCATGTTATGATGAGGGTAAGAGGTGTGCAGAAACACTATTTTTTGATTATCACAGACAACATAAATTAAGAATTAAGGTCGCAAGGATCTTTAATACCTATGGACCGAGGATGCACCCAAATGATGGAAGGGTTGTTAGCAATTTCATCGTTCAGGCATTAAAGGGAGAGGATATTACTGTCTATGGAAAGGGTTTACAGACAAGGAGCTTTTGTTATATTGATGATTTAATAGATGGACTTATCAAGCTCATGAATAGCCCTGATGACTTTACAGGACCTGTTAATTTAGGCAATCCAGTTGAGATAACTATTCTCGAATTAGCTGAGATGATTATCCGATTAACAGGTTCAAGGTCTAAAATAATCTTTACCCCATTGCCCCAAGATGATCCTATGCAAAGAATGCCTGATATAACCCTTGCAAAAAAGATGCTCAATTGGAACCCCACAACAGGCATAGAAGAGGGATTATTAAAGACAATAGATTATTTTAGGTCTATAATTTTATAATTTAAAAATAGGGATCAAAGGAAGCAGTTCGTTACCCATGATTTTCTTATTTATCTTTACTGATTTATAAAAAATACAGTAAAAAACCATATATGTTAATTAGACAAATCAGATCACCCAAGGATATTAAATCCCTAAAAATAGATGAGCTAAAATCCCTTTCAGAGGAACTAAGAAATATAATTATAGAAAGGGTCTCCCTAAACGGTGGGCATCTTGCATCTAATCTTGGGGTTGTAGAATTAACAATTGCACTTCATTATGTATTTGATTCCCCTATTGACAAGATTATCTGGGATGTGGGCCACCAATCCTATTGCCATAAATTACTGACAGGACGCTATGAGGTCTTCCATACCCTCAGGATGTATGGTGGTATATCGGGATTTCCAAGGATCTTAGAAAGCCCCCATGATGTCTTTGGTACAGGCCACTCATCTACCTCCATATCAGCTGCCCTTGGGATATTGGTAGCGAGGGACATACTCACCAAGGATCAGGATAATAAGGTTATAGCTGTAATTGGTGATGGAGCAATGACCTGTGGGCTTGCATTTGAGGGGCTAAATCATTCAGGTCATCTAAGGAAAGACCTTATTGTAGTGCTTAATGACAATGAGATGTCTATATCACCAAATGTGGGGGCCCTATCAAATTATCTAAATAAGATTCTGACAGGCTCATTTTATAGGAGATTTAAAAAAGAGACAAAGGCTATTCTGGAAGGGATTCCAAAGATAGGAGAAAAGGTTGTAAAGATTGCAGAAAGGGCAGAGGGTAGTATGAAGGGATTCTTCCTGCCCGGGGGATTATTTGAGGATTTAGGATTTAATTATCTCGGCCCTATTGATGGTCATGATATGACCCTATTAATAGAGACCTTTAAAAGCATTAAAGATGCCAAGGAGCCAACATTAATACATATAGTAACAAAGAAAGGTAAGGGCTATAAGTATTCTGAAGATGACCCCTGTATATATCATGGTGTAGGACCCTTTGAGGCTGATAGGGGAATAAAAAAGAATACCCATGACATAGGTTTTACTCTAAAGGACAAATGCCCTTCAAAACCTGAAGTAGAAGCAAAGGATTCAGGACTTACATACAGCGAAATATTTGGGTTTTATCTTACAGAAATTGCGGAGAGAGACAGTAGGGTTGTGGCAATTACAGCTGCAATGACAGATGGTACAGGACTAACCCCTTTCTATAAGAGATTTCCAGATAGGTTTTATGATGTAGGTATTGCCGAGTCACATGCAGTAACCTTTGCTGCAGGTCTTGCTACCCAGGGATTAAGACCTGTTGTTGCAATTTATTCAACATTTTTACAGAGGGCCTATGATCAAATTGTCCATGATGTATGCCTGCAGAATCTCCCCGTGATCCTTGCCATAGATAGGGCTGGTATAGTTGGAGAAGATGGGGCAACACATCAGGGATTGTTTGATATATCCTTTTTAAGACATATACCAAATATAATCTTTATGTCTCCTAAAGATGGTGATGAATTTAAAAGGATGCTTACATTTGCATTAAAACAGAATTCCCCTGTGGCAATAAGATATCCAAGGGGCAAGGCTATCATAAATAATGTATCTGATAATTATTCAGACATAGAAATAGGAAAGTCAGAGGTCTTAGTAGAGGGAGATGACATTGCCATTATAGCTATTGGTAATACTGTATACCCCTCATTAGAGGCTTCAGATTTGCTTAAAAAAGAGGGGTACAATCCTACTGTTATAAATGCCAGATTTATCAAGCCCTTAGACAATGAAAGGATTATCTCCCTTTCTAAGGGTTGTAAAAAGATACTCACTGTTGAGGAGAATGTAATAGCAGGTGGTTTTGGCTCTTCAGTGCTTGAATGTCTAAGCATGGCTGGAATAACAGATGTCATGGTAAAGATAATAGGAATAAATGATAGGTTTGTTGAACATGGCTCCCAGAAAATATTGAGATCTCTTAATGGCCTTGATGCACAGGGCATTTACAGAAGCGCTATTGAGCTTCTTAAAAGGGAGATTTGATTTAATAATAGGCTGTTAAAAACTCTAATCAGCCTTGCCTTAATTTTTAATCATGCATAAGGGCCCTTATATTTTATCCTTACAAATAATGGTTGATCTCCTATGAAAATCGGCACAATAAGCGAATACATTAATAAAAAGACCGTTGCCCTATTTATAATCCAATTTTTATTTGTCACCACTGTCCTTGGCTATAGGGCTTGGATGGATTCAAGCGAGGAATGTATAAATTGCCACTCGGACAAAGAAAAGATGTCAAAATTAGGCTATCCCCAGTTTTATATGACAAAAGAGATGGTTGAAAGGGAGACAAAACACCCAAATGTTATGTGCCATGAATGCCATCTTGGAAATGGCAGGGCAAAGGATCCTGACAGGGCACATAAAGGGATGTTATCTGTCCTTTTAGTAGACTACAGTGGGAATTTACTTAAGAGAAAGGATATATATCCTGAACAACTCCTACCAAGAGGTGATGATGAAATAAATCTATTAATCCCCAAAATATCCTCTGAGGGCAAATTAATCCCCCATCCAAAAATAAGAAATGTCCTTTGGCATGATAGAAATCCTGAGTCATTTAATTTTGATCCTAAAATCGCAAAAAAGACCTGCGGTAAATCAGGATGCCACCCTGAGGAACTAAGGCAGTTTAAAACAACAATAATGGGGACAAACCTCAGGCAAAGGACTATGAGGACATGGCTAAAGCCATATGGTCCCCACAATTGTGGACCCTCCTTTGCTGACCTACCTCCAAAGGAGGTTTTAAAAGGAGCTGGTTTTTCCTTTAAAAACACCGAAGATATTCAAAGGGAGCTTAACATAGAGCTTACTAATTCCCAGGCTATAGCAAAACAAAAATTCTGCAATGTATGCCATACGGGTTGTCTTGATTGCCATTATGCACCAAGCAAGGAAAAGGGTGTACACCATTTCATTAGTATTCCCACCTCAATTAGCTGTGCTGGTTATGGCAGGGGAACAACTATCTGCCATCCAGGTGCTATGCAAAGCAGAAGGGGAGAGACTTATATTGGAGGGGATTACTCAATCCCCCGTGGGATGAAGGCAGATGTTCATTATAAAAAGGATATCCATTGTGTCGATTGTCACACCACCGGATTAAAGGGTATGGGTGATATGCAGAGAAAGGCAAACTGTCAGGACTGTCATATAGAGATTGAAGAGGCCCATTCAAGGAGTATCCATAAAAATCTTGAATGCACCTCATGCCATATAAATGAAGCAAGGGGATATCAGTTGACTGTATGGGGTCCTGGAATGGTTGCAGGTGAAAAAAATCCCTTTAAGAAATATGCCCTCTATTATGGATTTCAGGGACCTCCCCTGCTTATAAGGGATCAGAAGGGTAAATGGATACCTGTTAAGATATGGCCCCATAGCGTTGGTAATATCAAAGAGGATGTAATGCCCTCTGAAAAGATAATGTTTAGGTGGCCCAATGGTGAAACAAGGGATGCCTATTATATAGTTGGTACATTCAGCCTCCCTCATAACCCAAAGGATAATATCTCAAGAAACAACAAACATCTCCTATGGTTTCAGATAGAGCAGATATCCCATCCCCTTGGAAAGGCAAGGGACTGTGAAAGCTGCCATAGGGATAAACAGGTTATTAATTCCTCTTGGGAATTCAGGGATGACCAGGGTGCAGAGCCCTTTAAAGGCAGTTATAAAATAATATCGGACAAAGAGGGAATAAGGGTCGTTGATCTTAAAAATACCACACCTATCCAGTTATTAGAGGGTTATAAATTAGAGGACTTTGCATCATGGATTTTCTTTAGGGATAAGTGGAAGATATTAGGGGATTTTGCAATAAAGGTTGAGGAAAAGAAGTATAATAAATACACGAACCTCTCAAAGAGGATAAATAGGGAGCTAAAGATTATTGAGAAATACATAGCAGATAAAGACAAAAAAACAAAGAAAAAATTTAAAGAGCTTAAAGACATAGCCCTTCATAATGAGGATGAGGCATTAGATTTAATAAAAGGGTTTAAAGGGCAATTATAAAAACATTTATCCCTATGAAGAGAATTTATTTAATACCCTTTTTGTTTTTATTAATATTCCTTTATTCATGTTCATCCCAGAATAACCCAAGCCTGAATAAAAAGGAAGATCCCAAAAGGGATTATAAAGAGGCATCACCAATTACCATCCTAATCCTACCAACACAGTCTCCAGGAGATATTTATGAGAGATTCCTGCCTCTAAAATACTATCTTGAGGATAAAATTAAAAGACCCATCCTTTTAAAGATCTCAAGGAGTTATGAGGATGCTATCACTGATATAGAAAAGGGCAGTGTGCATATGGCATTTCTTGATCCTATGACCTACTGTGAAATAAGGGCAAAATATAAAAACAGGCTGATCCCCCTTGTCAAACCAATAGGGACTAATGGCAGCACTGAAAGAAGCGTGCTTGTCGTTAAAGATAATAGTAATATAGATAAGGTTGCTGATTTAAAAGGTAAGAGGCTTGCCCTCGGAAATACAAGGTCATCCTTTAGCTATCTTGTACCCTTATCCATGATAAGGGATGTTAACCTTTCATTAAATGATTTTGTTAGGGTAGATTTTTTAGAAAAAGAGGACAGGGTTGCCCTTTCTGTACTGGTCGGATATCATGATGTAGGTGCTATAAGTAAGGGAATAGCAAAGAAATATTTATCCGATGGGCTTAAGATCATAAAGGAATCAGAGGCAATCAATTCCTTTGTTTTTTGTGCCTCTAATGTCCTATCAAAGGAGATAAGAGATGAGATACTTAATGCCCTTATCTTACTAAAGGACAAGGAGATATTGTCTAAATTAGACCCTGAAATTGATAGCTTGGTTACTGCTGATGACAGGGATTTTGATATTGTAAGGATAATGATTAAAAACCTAACAGGCAGAGACTACATTGAGTATGGACCTAAGACAATAAAGGTTGCAATCCTTCCACTTTATTCAGCCATCACACTTTATAATAGATACGATCCCTTAATGAGATATCTTTCAAAAAAAACGGGCTATGAATTTAAACTCCTTATACCTAAGGACTTTGATGACTTTATGAACATAGTAAAAAGGAGGGATGTTGATTTTTCATACCAAAATCCCTACATATTTGCCCTAATAGATAAGGAGACAGATATAAAACCACTTGTAACAACCATTGATAAGGATAATGAAGGGGGTAGAGATGAGTTCAGAGGGGTGATTATTACAAGGCAGGATAGTCCTATCAGAGGTGCAAGGGATTTAAGGAATAAAAGGGTCTTGATTACATCATTTAAGTCTGCTGGTGGTTTTCTCTCCCAGCATCTTTATTTAAAACAGATGGGAATCGATACACAAAGGGATATGAAACTTATTGATGCAAAAAGACAGGAGAATGTAATAATCGGGGTCTATAGGGGAGAGGCCGACGCAGGTTTTGTTAGGGAGTCAGCCCTTACAGTAGCAAAGGATATAGTAGATATGAACATGATCAGGGTCATTGTAAAGACAACACCCCTTCCTAATTGGCCCTTTGCTGCTGTAAGGGAAATAGAATCCCCTTTATCAAAGGAGGTAAAAAGAATATTAATTGAGTTAAATGATAGGGATATCCTTAACTCAGCTAATATAAAGGGATTTAAGAAAGCAGATGAATCAGAATTTGAGATGCTGAAACAATATTAATTATGTTTTATAGCCTTAAAAATCTCATCAGAAGATTCAGTCTTGTGCAGAAGTTTTCTATATCTGTATGTCTCCTTATTCTATTCATTATGGCAATAATCAATCTCTATATTGTGGCAAACCAGAGAGGGGTACTAAAGGCAGAATTAGAAAGGGGTCATATTATAGTTGGGAAAAACCTTTCAAAGGAGGCTATTGAGCCCCTATTAATAAAAGATCCCTTAAGGCTTGATGAGATAGTCAGAAGAATTTCTGACATCCCCGGCTTTTTATATTCAGGCATATATGACACTGATAGAAAAATTGTAGCCCATACAGATAGAAGATTATTAGGCCAGACCATTTCACCGGATATTAGGGATTATGCTGATTTTGTCTTCAGTACTGGCAAAGATTATATAAGGGATACTGGTGATAAAGGTATCAAAGAGGTATATCTACCTATAATGAGTGGAAGGGACATCTTAGCCGTTTTTATAGTTGGCTTTTCTAAAGAGGATATAGATATTTTTGTAGAGAATAGTCTTGAGGGATTGAAGAGGAATATCCTCTTGATATCAGGTATTGTTATGATTATTGGTATCTTGGGATCTTTTGTTTTGGCAAGGAAATTAACAAAACCAATGAAGAAGTTGAAGAGCCAGATGGAATTGGTTCAACAGGGAAGCCTCGATGCAGAAATACCTAATAAATATCTTGTAAAGTGTGTTGATATACTTAATTGCACAAAAAAGGAGTGCCCCTCCTTTGGAAAGGTTAGGTGCTGGACCATTCATGACACTATTTGTTTTGATACTATACAGAGGACTCCTCAAGAAAAGATATACCTATGCAGAAAATGCGAGGTCTATAAAAGGTCATGTGGTGATGAGATTGGTGAACTTATAGAGGGATTTAATCATATGATTAATTCCCTTAAGGAAGGGATGAAAAAACTTGAAGAAACTAATAAAGAGAAGATAAGGCTTGAAAGGTTATCTGTTTTAGGGGAGATGTCTTTGACAGTTGCCCATGAGATCAAAAATCCCTTGAATTCCATTAGAAGTGCTGTTTCTTACCTAAAGGAGAATGTTAGGGGAGAGGTCTTAAATGAATTCTTATCTATAATAGAGGATGAAACGAAAAGGCTTAACGAGATTGTCTCAAGTTTTTTAAGATTTGCGCGGCCTATACCTATCAATCTACAGCTTGCTGACATCAATAGATTGATAAAAGATACCGTTGATTTAGTAAGACACGAGGCAACAGAAAATAACATTGAGATTTTAGTATCCCTTGATGAGGCTATCCCTAATTTTAAGTTTGACCCTCAACAATTAAAACAGGCAATACTAAATATTATAGTAAATGCATTAGATGCTACAAAAGTGGGTGATACAATAAAGATAACTACAAACAGGGTTGATTCAGGGATAAGGATTACTATTTCTGATACAGGTGTTGGAATTAGCAAGGAGATAATCTCCAATATATTTAAACCATTTTTCACAACAAAAATAAGAGGTACCGGGCTTGGTCTTTCCTGTGTAGAGAGGATTATTCATGAACATAAGGGTAATATAATCGTAAAAAGCGATGAGGGAATTGGCACAGAATTCATAATAACCTTACCACTCACAAAATAGGGACTAATAATGGGGGAAAGGGGAACAATATTACTTATTGATGATGAGATAAATACAATTAAGGTATTATCAGAGATCCTTAAAAAACATGGGTATGATGTTTTTTCAGCCACTACAGCTGAGGAAGGGTTAGAAAGGATTAGCTCTATCTTACCTGACACAATAATATTGGACTACAAATTACCCGGAATGAATGGTGCTGATTTTCTTGATGAACTTAATAAGAGGGGGTATCAGACTCCAGTAATTGTGCTTACTGCCTTCGGGACAATTGAAAAGGCTGTTGAGGCTATGAAAAAGGGAGCCTTTAATTACCTTACAAAGCCAGTAAATCCTGATGAATTATTAACTATCATCAGAACAGCAGTAGAAAAACATCTTTTATTAAGGGAAAATATTTTACTGAAATCCCAGCTTAAAGAGAGACATAGCTTTAAGAATATCATTGGTAAAAGTCCCTTAATGCAAGAGGTTTTTAATCTAATAGTAACAGTCTCAAAGAGTAACTCAAATATACTCATCACTGGTGAAAGTGGGACAGGGAAGGAACTTGTAGCAAAGGCTATACATTATGAGTCCCTTAGATCAAATGGACCATTTATCCCTATTGATTGTGCCTCATTGCCAGAGGAATTACTTGAAAGTGAACTATTTGGTTATGAAAGGGGGGCATTTACAGGAGCCTATGAGCAAAAAATAGGTCAGATTGAGCTTGCCAATAATGGGACACTCTTTCTTGATGAGATAGGGGAATTGCCAATAAACATTCAGAAGAAGTTTTTGAGGTTTTTACAGGAAAGGGAGATATTGAGGGTTGGTGGTAAAAAAAGGATCAAGGTTGATATAAGGATTATAGCAGCAACAAATAGGGATTTAGAAGCAGAGATAAAAAAGGGAACCTTTAGAGAGGATCTATTTTATAGGCTAAATGTAGTAACAATTCATATCCCTCCCTTAAGGGAAAGAAGGGAGGATATCCCCCTTTTGGCAAGGCATTTCCTTAATAAATTTAGCTCCGCAAATAATAAGGTCATAACCAGTATTGATACAGAGGTAATGAGGGCATTTATGGAATACAGTTGGCCAGGAAATGTAAGGGAATTGGAAAACTATATAGAAAGGGCTGTTGTTTTATGTCCATCAGATACAATTACATTGCAATATTTACCAAAGGTCATCAGGGAATTACAAGGAACTTCTGTTAGGACTGAAGGGCTAAATCTCATAGAGACAGAAAAAATGCTTATCCTAAGGGCATTAGAGAAAACTAATTGGAATCAGACAAAGGCTGCACAGATATTAGGACTATCTAGAAAACAACTAAGGACAAAGATGAAAAACCACGGAATATTTCTAAATAATAATTAGAGAAATGTATTTATAAAACCCCATATTGTCCTATTTGGGACAATATATTTAAGCCTTGTCCTATTTGGGACAATATGACTTATACCCATCCCATTAACCTATTGTTTTTTAAGCCTAAATCCCCTCGAATAATTGGCATATAAATTGCCCTTTTTATCCTTGAATATACATGAAAGGAGGGGCTATGAAAAAGATATTAGCTGCCCATGACGGCTCTGACGCTGCTGACAGGGCGATGTTTGAGGCTATTACTATATCACAGAAATTTGGCAGCAATCTCACTATTGTGTCTGTTATCCCAAACCTTTGTTTCACAGAGATTGGCACCGATTGTGAGACAATAAGAAACCTTTATAAGGCAGAGGTTGAAGGTATATTGGATGGAATAAAGGATATTTTAAGAGAAAAGGACATTGATGCAGAGACTGTTATGCTTGAGGGCAATCCAGCAGATAAAATAGTTGATTATGCAAAGTCTAATGACATGGATCTGATAGTTATAGGTTCTACTGGAAAGGATGCAACAGAGAGGACCCTCTTAGGAAGTGTATCCTCAAGGGTTGCTGCCAATGCATCTTGCTCTGTATTAATCGTCAGATAAATAAGGAGGGAATTTATGATAAGGTTTTTGATTGTTTTAGCCTTACTTTTACTACCAATGGGATCAATATTTGCGCAAACTAAAGAAACGATGCATAATGTAACGGTTTCTATAGATAAAGAGGAATACAAAGGAGGTGAGGTGATTAAGATAAGGGGAACAGCACCGCCTGGCAGACCCGTTTATATAGAGATAGCATCAGAGAAAAAGGTGCAGGTAAGCCGTCTTGACTCAAAGAGGGATCCGGACACAGGCAAGATCCCTTATATATTTTATTTATCAAAGGACATACCTGCCTTATATATGATATTGATGCCAAAGGAGTTAGAAGAGGCCTACAATATTGAGAAGGCAAAGGATAAGGATTGGAGCGTAAGCAGGATGCTTACAACAACTGGCGCTGATGCAGCATATATAACCCCTGCAAAGGCAAAGGTTGAAAGATGGCAGGCATCTATAATGGCTACTATATTAGGATCTCGTGGTGAAAAATTAGACCCCTTAGATGAAAAGGGTAATAGAAGAAATTCTATGCCACTGATGAAAACAAGATTTAGATGGCCTGAGAGGATGTTCAGTCCAACAATTAGGATAAATGAAGATGGAACATATGAAGCAGAATATAGGTTGCCTGAAAATGCACCGAGCGGTTCATATTCTGTGATTGCTGCTGTTAGTAAGGACCTGGTAAGTGAACCCATTACATTCAGACATGACCTACCATTTGGAAAGGTGTATTTTGCGCGGGCAGGTCAGAGTATTAATATTATCGGTCCCTTTCTTTTAGCTGTGGCAGTATGTACATTTGGTGTAAGTTTTGGTGCTGGTGGTGGTTTTATACTTAACCCCCTCTTAATATTCATCTATGGCATACCCCATGCAGTAGTTGCAGGCTCTGTATTACCTTCTGTTCTCTTTAGTCAGGCAACTGGAATCATCAACTATACAAGGATAAGGTTTATAAACTGGAAACTTGGTGTATCAGTAGGTTTGGCAATGGCATTGGGGGGATTTATTGGTCCAAAGCTAACAGAGATGATAACACTTGAGCAGTATAAATTCCTTTTTGGTTGGGTACTTCTAATCCTTGCAGGTATTATGTTCTGGCAGACAACCCCTGGATATATATCAAAGAGTAAAAAGGATCAGGCGATATTAAAGGAGTTTAAGAAAAGGGCAGAGGAAGCTGCGCTAAAAAAGGCAGAGAAAAAATAAATAAGGAGGATTTTTATGAAAATAGAATTCTGGGGACAGGAATTTAAGGCAAATATGTTTGTGGGTTGTACTGGTGGTTTTTTGATAGCCATAATGTCAAGTATGTTTGGCTTTGGTGGTGGTCCATTTATGGTACCCCTGATGACTGTAATAATGGGTTTGCCCATGTATGTGGTTGTAGGAAGTTCTCTGTTAGCAATATTCTTTAATACATCAATGGCTACATCAAGGGTGATAGGTTTTGGAAATGTGGATTTCTTACTTTTTGGGATAATGGCAATAGGTGCTATCATTGGTGGGACACTGGGACCCAAAATCGCCCAAAAGGTTAGTCCTATTATTCTAAAGAGGATTGCTGTAGCTGGATTATCAATATTAGCTCTTATGCTTCTTGGGGTAATACCAACCCCAAAATAAACAAAAAAAACAAAAAGGAGGAGAAAGATGAAAAGGGGTATTTTTTTACTATTAGTTTTAGCTATATTAATAGCTTTTCCATTTAGTGCTTTCTCTGCTGAACTGAAATTTGGTTTACTACCAAGGCTTACAGAGAAGGAAATGAGAGATGGGTTCACTCCCTTGGCTCAGTATTTAGAAAAGGAATTGGGAATGAAGGTTGACCTTATAATTCCAAAGGACTTTGATACATGGAAGAAAGAGGCTATAGAGGGAAAATATGATATTGCCTACACAAATCCATATCTATATGTGCTTGTTAAAAAGGCTGTTAAGGATGCTGAACCCCTCGCAATAGCATCAGAGCCTGAAAGCGGTAGGAAATTTGATGGAACTATTATTGTGAAAAAAGACAGTCCTATTAAGAGCATAGCTGATTTAAAAGGCAAAACAATCGCAGCTACTGACCCTGGCTCAGCAGGAGCCTATCTTGTGCAAATGCTTATGCTACAAAAAGCGGGGATAAAAAAGGATGATGTTAAGATTATATTTGAGAAAAAGCGTGACCCTGTAGCAGAGGCAGTATTAGCAGGAAAGGCAGATGCTGGCTTTGTAAGAGATGATGATGTTGAAAAGCTAAAGGTAGGTGGCGATAAATTTCGTAGACTTGGGGTAAGCGACCCAATACCCAACTGGCCTATAATGACTGCTAAGAAATTAGATCCTACTTTAACCTCAAAGATAAAGGCAGCCCTCCTAAAGCTTAAGCCTGGTGATTTAAAGGCGATATCTGTTTTAGGTCCTGCAAGAATAGAGGGATTTGTTGAGACCTCTGATAAGGAATATAATGTTATGAGGGAGGCTGCAAAGGCAGTTGGCACATTTTAATCTAAATGACCTCATGCAATAATTTATTCCTTGATTTTTAGTATAATCTCAGGAGGATTAAGATGGCTGATACCATATACAGTTTATGTGGGATGTGTGCAGTGCGTTGTCCTATAATGGTGGAGGTAGAAGATGGGGTTATTAAATGGATCGAGGGCAATCCCCATGTACCAGGATTAGAAGGTAGCCTATGCGCAAAAGGCTCTGCAGGGCTTGCCTTTGAATATGACTCAGAGCGTCCCCAACATCCATTAATAAGGACAGGTCCAAGGGGTTCTGGTCAGTGGAGAAAGGCCACATGGGATGAGGCCCTGGACTATGTATCAGATAAATTAAAGGAAATATCCGAAAGATATGGGAAAACAGCTATAGCCCTTGCTGACAGAGGTGGTCCTTTTACGGATCTTACTAAGAGTTTTGTTAAAGCCATTGGCTCTCCTAATTATCTTGACCATGATGATACGTGTGCAAAAAATACAAATATGGCATGCCAGACACTCTTTGGTTATGGCAGAACAGAGATGATATATGACTGGCCTAATACAAAACATATAGTCCTTTATGGAAGGAATGTCTTTGAATCCTTGATGGTCAAAGAGGTAAACAGCATCCTTGATGCCTTAGATGCAGGGGCAAAACTGACCTATATAGATGTGAGGGCAACTGTTACAGCCTCAAAGGCTGATAGATTTTTCATGATAAGGCCTGGTACAGACTATGCTCTAAATTTAGCCTTGATTAATGTGATATTAAGGGAAAGGCTTTATGACAAGGATTTTGTTAATAAATATGTTGTTGGGTTAACAGAACTTGAAGGATTTATTACACCATATACGCCAGAATGGGCTGAAAATGAGACAGGGATTTCTGCTTCAGATATAATTAATCTTGCAAGAGAGGTCAGCAAAGATAAGCCAAGGGTGATATTTCACGGCGGTTGGATGCTTGCAAGATATAGGGATTCCTTTTATCATAGCCGTTCAGCCTATATACTAAATGCATTGATGGGTAGCATAGAGACAAAAGGGGGGTTAATTATTGCAAAGGGTCCAAAGGACGCGGGAAAGAAGGGCTTAAATTCCCTTGGTGCTAATATCCCTCCTGTAGAGGGAAAGATATTTGATGCTGACCTTGTTGATAAACCCCTCGGCACTGGACATATCGTTAATCTTTATAGGGTTATAAAAACAGGCATACCCTATCCAATAAAGGGATTGATTGCCTATCGTTATGACCCTATGGCATCTCTACCTGATCCAGAGGAACAAAAAAGGATCCTCGATAATCTTGACCTTATTGTATCTATAGATGTTAATTACAGCGAGACAGGATGGTATTCAGATGTTATCCTTCCAGAATCTACCTATCTTGAAAGGTCAAATATCTTAGCAACCCAGACAGGGCCTAAACCTGCATTTTTGATGAGAAGGCAGGCGATAAAACCGAGATATGATAGCAAGCCAGCTTGGGAGATTTTTACACTCCTTGCTGATAAAATGGGTGTGGGACAATACTTTCCCTATAAGACAATAGAGGATATATGGAATTACCAGCTTCAAGGTACAGGCTATAAGATAGAAGATTTTTATTCAAAGGGCCTTATAAGCCTTTCAAAGGACCCAATTCTGATGGATAGAAACAACCTAAAATTCAAAACACCCTCCGGCAAAATAGAGTTTGTCTCGGAAACACTTAAAGAGAAGGGGTTTGAATCCTTTAAGCCATACGTAAGTCCAGATAAGCCTGAAAAAGGGAGTTTTAGGCTGGTATTTGGAAGGGCTCCGGTCCATACACATGCACAGTCCCAGAATAATATTTATCTTAATGAGCTTATGCCAGAGAATGTCTTATGGATAAATAAAGATGAGGCTGATGATTTGGGCATCAAGAATGGGGATTTAGTAGAGGTATCTTCAGACAGTTATAGCGGAAAGATTAGGGCCTATGTGACCCCTTTTATACATCCAGAGGCTGTTTTTATGGTTCATGGATTTGGTAGCGAGATACCCCTTAAGACAAGGTCCTATAAAAAGGGGCTTCGGGATACTAAATTAGAGACAGGATTGCTCGAAAAAACAGATCCTGTTGGAGGAGGCGTCGCATTTCTTGAGTGTATTGTAAAGGTCAAAAGGGCTTAAGGAGGAATTAAACAATGAGCATATATTACATATACCAGGATCAGAAAAGATGCATAGGTTGTTATGCCTGTGAGGTCCATTGCAAGACATGGAACAATGTACCTGTTGGTCCGAGACTTTGCAGGATTATACCTGTTGGACCTAAGCTAATAGGTGGTATACCAAGACAACAATTTATCTTTATGCCATGCCTTCATTGCGAAAGGCCCTGGTGTGTGTCTGCCTGTCCTACAAATGCTATGCAAAAGAGACCAAAAGACGGCATTGTGTTTGTTGAGCAGTCCCTATGCGTTGGGTGCAAGTCCTGTATTACAGCATGTCCATGGGGGGTGCCACAATGGAATCCAGAAACAGGAACAGTTATAAAATGCGATTATTGTAGAAGTAGGATTGATAGGGGATTAAAACCCGCCTGTGTCACAAAATGCACAGGTAAATCCCTTAGATGGGTTTCCGCAGAGGAGGCATCCCAACTAAAGAGGGAAAGGTTTGCAAAGGAGATAGCTGAATTTGGTGCCTTATATTAATAAATTTACTAAGGATTCAATAAAAGATGCCCCCTTTATCAAAGAAACTTAAGACAAAAGATCTCACCTTAAGCATGGGGCCCCAGCACCCTTCTACACATGGTGTATTGAGGCTTGTCCTTGATCTTGATGGTGAGACAGTAGTCAAATGCACGCCCCATATAGGCTATCTTCACAGAGGGACAGAGAAACTCGCTGAGAACAGGACATACACATCTGCCCTTCCCCTTACTGATAGGCTTGATTATATATCAAGCATGGCAAATAATGTGGGGTATTGTATTGCAGTTGAAAGGCTTTTTGGCATAATACCTCCAAAGAGGGCAAAATTCATTAGGACAATTATGTCCGAGATGACAAGGATAAGCAGCCACATTATCTGGCTTGGAACCCATGCATTAGACATAGGAGCCATGACAGTATTTCTCTATTCATTTAGGGAAAGGGAACATCTTCTTGATCTCTTTGAAATGACTATAGGTGCAAGACTTACTGTTAGCTATCCAAGGATAGGAGGGGTAAGATGTGATGTTAGTAAGAAATTTCTTGATAGTCTCTACAAGTTTACAGAGGAGTTTCCAAAGAGGATAGAGGAATACGAGACCCTATTAGATCAAAACAGGATATGGCTCCAAAGGACAAAGGGCATTGGTGTTATAAGTGCTGAAGATGCTATAAATTGGGGATTAACAGGTCCGACCCTAAGAGGCTCGGGAGTGGCATATGATGTTAGAAAATTTGCACCCTATGATGCCTACTCAGAGATAGAATTTGATGTACCTGTCGGTAAAAATGGTGATGTATATGATAGATATAAATGTAGGATGGAGGAATTAAGACAATCGAATAAAATTATCAGGCAATGTATAGAAAGGTTGCCTGACGGTCCAATCCTTGCGGAAGATGCATTAGAAATAGACATGTTGGCAATAGGTTGTAAAAAAATAGTGCCTGAAATGTCCCTTAGCCATGCATTTATATGCCTTTCTGATAAATATGAGGATGTTGCCCCAAAGGGTGAAATATATTCAGCAGTAGAAGCGCCAAAGGGTGAGCTTGGTTTTTATATTGTCAGTGATGGGACTGGTAAGCCTTACAGAATGAAGATAAGGGCACCATCCTTTGTCCATGTATCTGTATTGCCTAAACTCTGTGAAGGCAGTCTAATTGCAGATGTTATAGCCAATATCGGGACAATAGATGTTGTCCTAGGGGAGTGTGACAGATGAGGGCAAAGGAACTCCTGAAGAAGATCTTCCTTCTTGAGATAATAAAGGGCATGGCTTTGACATTAAGGTCAATGTTTAGCCCCGCTGTTACTAGGCAGTATCCTGAAGAAAAGAGGGATCCTTTTTCTGGTTTCAGAGGAAGGCACGCCTTTGTGAGAGATCCTAATACAGGAAGGGAAAAGTGTGTGGTCTGTTTAAAATGCTCTATCATATGTCCGTCTCAGTGTATAAATATAGCCTATGAATATATTGATGGGAAAAGGATACTTAAGACATATGAGATAGAGGCACTAAGGTGCATTTATTGTGGCTACTGTGCTGAGGTCTGCCCTGTATGCGCTTTAGTAATGACAGAATTTTATGAATATGCGGACTATTATAAAGAGAATTTTATATTTAATAGAGAAAGGCTTTTAAAGAATTGGGATGAATTTGTTCTTACCTTAAAAGGGGAGGAATATTTCAACAAATTCTGGAGGCTTCCGGGGGTAGATATTAAGAGAATGCCTATCGGCAAAAGATTACAAAAGCCAATTCAGATTAGACAATAACATTATATTTACCACTAAGATACACTATATCTATCATCTGAAATGTTGCAATATTATCCCCTTCTTTTAAGGACTAAATACAAAAGAATATCAATAGAAACCATCAGACTATTAAGGATATAAAGGAATATTACCTTGTCATAATTATAGAATACCTTATGAAGAATACCCGAGATATAACCAAGGAGAACTATTATCATAAATATAAGACTTTTACCCTCAACCTTTCTATATCTTATGGATTTATAGATAGAAAAGGGCCATGCTACACCAAAACATAAAAGCATAATAGCCTCAAAGGGATTAGCCATAGCATTATTATAAACAATATCTTGTTTCAGCCACCAATATCTGTAAAAATCATTTTTCTATGCCTTGTCGTTAAATTATCTAAATTGGTTTATGCTATAATCTATTATGCAGGGATTGGATCTGGGCAAGGTACCTCCTATAATTGTTGATAAAATAATACCCTTTTATAATGAAATCCTAAAGGTTCATTCCCAAATTATTCACTCTATTCATATTGTTGGAAGTGCTATAACACCTGATTTCAACGAAAGGGCCTCAGATATTAACTCAATAATCATCTTAAACGAGATAAATCACGATTTTATAAGGTTTCTTTCCTCTCTTGGTGATAAATACAGGAAAAAAAGGATTGCTGCACCATTAGTAATGACCCCCCAGTATATAATAAACTCCCTTGATGTCTTTCCTATAGAGTTTCATGATTTTAGGCTTATACACCAAACCATTTTAGGTTTAGATATATTAAGTGGTTTGGAGATTAACAAGAGATATCTAAGGCTTCAATGTGAGCGTGAGGCAAAGGCAAAGATAATAGGACTAAGGCAGGGCTATATCTCTTCATCTGGTGATAGGGAACTAATAACCTCTATGATAATAAAATCCTTTACGGGCTGTTTTCCCTTTTTCAGGGCTATCCTTTTTTTATTAGATATGAAACCTCCTATTTTAAGATCTATGGTAATTAAAGAGATTCAAGGGATTGCTACTATACAATCTGACATATTTGAAAGGCTGTTACTTCTAAAAAACAGGATGCTTAAACCCTCTATCAGAGAGATAAATCAGATCTTTGATGAATATTGCATTGCCTTTGAAAAGATAGCAAATATAGTAGATAAGCTTCAGGAAAGCTAATAATATGGCTAAACCACTTAAGGGATTTTTAGTCCTATTATTCCTATTACACTTCTATGTCTCTGCCTTTGCCATAACCCCTGAACCACCACCATATCCCCCTAATTATGTAGTAGATCTTGCAGGGATAATAAGAACAGATATAGAGGAAAGACTAAATGTTTACCTTAGGGAAGTGGAACAGAAAACCACCGCACAGATTGCGGTTTTAACAGTTAATAGCCTTGATGGAGAAGATATAGAAAGCGCCTCTATCAGGATAGCAGAAAAATGGGGACTTGGTCAGAAGGGAAAGGACAATGGCGTATTAATACTTATAGCCCTTGATGATAGAAAATATCGGTTTGAGATAGGTTATGGATTAGAGCCCCTATTGCCCGACAGTTTGGTTGGAAGCATAGGAAGGGAACATCTCGTCCCTTTTTTTAGAAAGGGTGACTACAGCACAGGCATTTTAAATGCTGTTATTGAGATAATTAAGGTAATAGAATCATCTGAAGGTATAGAGATAATAGGGATTTCAAAGGAAAAAAATAATGATTATAAAATGCCTGAAGGAGAGCCAGGTTTTATTGATGCTATAATAGCGATTATAGGATTCCTCATAATTGCATATCTCTTTATCAGACACCCAAGATTACTACTCCTTTTGCTGTTAAGTTCATCATCAGGTAGAAGGGGTGGCTGGTCAAGCGGAGGTGGATTCAGTGGGGGTGGATTTGGTTCATTTGGTGGTGGTGGTGGCTTTGGAGGTGGAGGCGCATCAGGTCGGTGGTAAGATTTTAAATATAAAAAGGCTTTGAAGGGGGTATTTTATGAGTAACGGATTGAGGATCTTGTTATCGATCCTTGGCATTATTGTATTAGCTTCTATAATCTTAATTGGATGGGGAATTGGTCAGTATAACAAGGTAATATCATTGGATGAACAGGTAAAGGCACAGTGGGCACAGGTAGAAAATCAATTAAAGAGGAGATATGACCTAATCCCAAATCTAGTAGAGACAGTTAAGGGATATGCAAAGCATGAAAGGGAGATATTTGAGAATATTGCAGAGGCAAGGACAAGGTATTTTCAGGCAAATACCCCAAAGGAGAAGATAGATGCATCCTATGGATTAGAAAATGCCTTATCAAGGCTCCTCTTATTAAAAGAGGCATATCCCCAGCTAAAGGCAAATGAAAACTTTTTGAAGCTTCAGGATAGCCTTGAAGGGACAGAGAACAGGATAGCTGTTGAGAGAAAGAGATACAATGAGGCTGTTCAGTCTCTCAATACATATAGAAGGACTGTTTTTGGGAGATTCTTTTCCTCTTTGGCAGGGATAGAGGAGGCAGAATATTATGATATCCCTGAGGTAGAGAAGACAGTTCCTGAGGTAAGATTTTAGCCTGTTCTTTTATTTAGGGAATAAAGGAAAACAAGTATCTCTGCAACTGCCTTATACAATTCAGGGGGTATCTCCTGATAAAGGTCAAGTGCAGAAATTGCCTCTATCAGTGCCTTATCTTCATGGATAGGAATGCCATGGGTTTTTGCAATCTCTAATATCTTCTCTGCTACCGAGCCAGATCCCTTTGCCACAAGCCTCGGGGCAGAATCCCTTTTCTGATCATATCTTAATGCAGCAGCTTTTTTTATAGGTTCTTTCATTTTAACCCCAAATAATTGTAAGCCTGCTTAAACAATAATATTAAGATCACCTTTTATTGTTGGACCGAAATCTATCCATTTTTTCTGACTTATGTTTATGGCATTGAGTTTTAGACCTGCAGCGGTAAACCTTTCCTCAAGGAGACCCTTATTCGAAATAAGCAGGGAAATTGTCTCTGTTTTTTCTACATTAAAGGTAATATAAAAGTCCTTGCCAAATAAAGTAACTAATACAGAAAGTTTGCCCATTGATTCAAGATCCAGTCGGATTTCACATGTAAAAGACCCACCCTTGTTATCAATATTTTTTCTAAAGAGAATTTCTCCGTCTATCAAAGCCTGCCATGAAAGAGGAAGAAATGTATATAAAACATCGTTTAATAGGGAATTAAACTGAAAAAATTCTATATTCTTTATCAGTCTGTTTAAAGAATTTTTAATCTCTGTAAGCCCAAACTCAGATAATTGAATATTTTTTAAGATACTTTCATCATTTAATTTATCCTTGATTTTTAGAAGCAAACCCTTCAGGTCAGACATCACAATTTGTTCTATAATTTTTTGATCTCCTGATCTTAAAAGTTTTAGTCTCGTTTCAAATAATACACCAGAGTTCTCAATACTGTCTTTAAGTATCTTCTGGTTAATATTTTCTATCTCTGTTAATATTCTATCTATTCCCTTTAATTCCGTGATGGCTTTTTTTATAGCCTCTGGCAAGGAGCTTAAGATTTTTTTTATTGATATAATTTCATCAGTCCTTAATCGGGAGTCAGCAAGTTCAGAAAGCATATTATAAATCTTTGCACTAATATTATTTGTTGCGTCCATATTACCTTGCCGCGCAAATCCAGCAAACTGAAGGGTAATTACATCCCTTACATCCATTACCCTTAAAAATAAATTATCACCCTTTGAAAGAGGTATCTCTGTCTTAGCTAAAATGATAAAACCCCTCTGTTCATTACCTGTCTTTAATCTCAGAGATATCCTTCCTGAATCCATCACCTCCAATACCTCAGCATTCACAATCTCATTTACCTTCAGTGAAATAGATTTAAGAGATGGGGATATTAATGTGATGACATTATCTGATTTAATTGAAGAGATATTCATGCCCTGTTTTTTTCTAAGTTATCCAATAGGATCTGCATACCCTTCATAGTAGAGGCATTTATAAGAAGCGGGCCATATAGATTAGGTATTATCTTGTTATTTTCTATCCTTAAGATCAGTAAAATAACTAAGTCCTTATCATCATTTAGTTCAAGAAACCTTCTTGTGGCATCATCAATCTTTACTGAATATTCAGGATTAAAGAGATGGGCATCAGTAACTATAAAGGCAAGGTCAGGATCATCAATGGATTGAAGCCATTTGATCTCTGTATCCTTATAATCTATAAGAATATATCTTTTTGCATAGGTAAAGCCGGGTATGCCTGCATCAAAATATATAATCCTATCTTTTCTAACCTCAAGGGTACCAAATCGGGTTGTTTCAAAACTTAGTGTTTCCATTTACTTGAGACCCTCTTTTATCTTTAAGAAATCTTCCAAAGAGACCCTTGATGCGGATATATTTTCTGACCTTATTCTTTCATATAACTCTTCCCTATATATCATTACACCAGATGGGGCATCTATTCCCAGTTTTACCTGGTTACCCCTTATCTCTAATACAGTGATTTTTATGTCCTCTCCAAGCCTAATTGATTCATCTGACTTCCTTGTCAAAACGAGCATCCTATCTCCAAATACAAATCGGGATTTTATGAGATTATTCTATTTCAAAAAATCCATTAAGGACTGGGATAATATCCTTGCAGATGATGCCCTTAGGGATTCAAGGGCAGTCTGAGCCCTTACAATCTCTGACACCACCTCTGTAAGATCGATATCCTCTGTTTCAGATAGTAATGACTTAAAGCTTATAGTGCTGTCATCAAGCCTGCTTAGCTGGTCATCAAGACGATTAAGCCTTGCCCCGATATCAGTTGTAACATCAATAACCTGATTTATCGCATTATCAAGATAGGAAAGAGAAGATATTATTACAGCTTTATCATTTGACTCAAGGGCAACACGAATATCATCCAATATCTTAGCAAATGATATCCCTCCGTAGGTAAATGCCTCACTTCCTAGTACATTAATAGGTACAGATGTGCCCTTATCAATAGGGATATTAATCTTTCCATTATCCCCATTATAGACAAATGTTGTAGAATCAAAGGATGGTGTTTCTGTTTTAAAACCAGAGAAAATATATCTACCTCTAAATCTTGTATTTGAGAGATTAAGTAGGTGATCTCTTATATGAGCTATCTCTTTAGCAATAGTCATTCTATCATTTTCATTAAGGGCATCTGATGCAGCTGACAATGCTAACTCCTTTGCCCTCATTAATGATTCTGATACAGAGTTCATAATCTTTTCGGTGAATTCAAGCTGATTAATACCTTCATTGATATTTCTTTTATACTGTTCGTTAAAGTTAATATTTAACTTATAATCCATTGCCCTCATAACAGCTATAACATCATCTGAGGGCTTGTCCATCTTTTTTTGTGAGGCTAATTTGGCATTAGCTACCGATGTCTTTTCAAGATTTCTCTGTAAAGACCTTGTAAGTTGATCAAATATCATGAAGGAGGTAATTCTCATAGATTTAGTATTACCTCCATTAATTCATCTGTTACCCTAATCATCCTTGCTGCTGCCTCAAAAGACCTTTGGTATCGGATCAGATTAGCTGCCTCTTCATCAAGGGATACCCCAGAAACAGACTCGCGCCAATTTTGGATCTCCCTTAACATATTTTCATCAAATCTAAGGGAGTCAGATGCGGTTCTACTCATTATACCTATATCTGAAATTAATCCCCTATAATAATCCATAAAGGTCCTTTCCCCTAGGTTTTCTATGGATTTCTCAAAGATCTCTGATATGGCAATCGCATTGGTATTATCACCTGGTAATGTTATATCAGATGATGAGGCTGCTATCTTTTCTATGTCTGAGATAGCCAGACCAAAGTTTCTGATTGCATCTTTCAATGGAGAGATTATAAATCTATCAGAGGATGAAACAGTGCCTGTAATGATAACATCTATTCCTTCAAAGGAGATTATATCTCCTGATATGTATGAACCAGAGGCAACAATATTTCCTGTCTGAATATTGTACACATTATAATTATTGCTTGCATCAAAACGTATCTCATATTCATCAAGTGTTAGTTGGGATAGGTCTCTTATCGAGGCTGTCATGTTAGCACCTAATGATAGGACCTTTGTTGTAAGTTGTAGGTGATTAAAGAAGTCATTGCCTGTAGATGCATCAAGCCCATAGCCTGTTCTATGAATGAGGTTCACCTCTTTTGAAATAGATGCGATCAACCTTCTAAATTTGGTTAGGATATTTGACTCTATGTCATTTCTAACATCTATAAAACCGCCAATTTGGCCTTTGGTGATTCTGTCTGTAATATTGGCTCCATCAAGATATATGTCCCTATGCCCCTCTTCATTCAATCTTGTAGTTAGTAGATTAGTATTTTCAGCATTAACAAGGTTTTTCATACCCATTACCACCACCAGGGCACCATTTTTGTCCTCATAAGAAGATACCTCTGCAAGGCTTGAAAGCTCATTTAAAAGATTATCCCTCTGGTCCCTTAGGTCATTTGCCTTTTTTATTTCTGAACCTGCCTCAAGATATACAATACTCTTATTAAGTGATGCTATGTCTGATGCTAATTTATTAATACGGTTGACTATGTCTTCTATTGTCTCATCTATATTTTTTAGATTTTCTGATATCTCATTTTCAAACCTTTTTGCTAAATGCACAAGGGAGTTTGCCTTGTTTAGCAATACTATCCTGTGTGTACGGCTGTCAGGATTTACTGAAACCTCCTGCCATGCCTTAAAATAATCAGTAATAGATGATGCTAAACCTGTTTCTTTTACCTCATTAAAGATCTGCTCTATCTGGCTTAATGACCTATTTAATGCATAAGAACGACCTGTATTCTGATGCTGTCCAATAAGCTGATTCATTATAAATCTGTCATAATTTCTCCTAATGGCAGCTATATTAACACCTGTCCCAAGATACCCACTTCCAATATCAACAGGATTTGCCGTATTAAGGACAATATCCTGTTTGTTATAGCCCGGCGTATTTACATTAGCTATATTGTGGCCTACAACAGATAATGCTGCACGGCTTGCAAACATCGCTGACTTGCCAATATTAAATAAGCCAAATAGAGACAATCAGACCTCCTTGGATAAAAAAGAACTGTTATTTTTCAAAGGCATGTTTACACCTAATGCCCCGAGTGTGGCGACCGCATTTTTTATAAGGCTCATAGAGCGGTCAATTAAGATTCTGTTAAACTCATTTATTTCTGATATGGCCTGACAAAGTGAGATAAGCTTTAGTCTCGCCTTTTGGAAAAATTCATCTCCTGTTATTTCACTTAATCCCTGAAGGCTTATATCATCAATTAAATTATTCTCTATCTTAAGTCTATTTGTAATTCTTATCCTTTCCTCCTCAAGGAGTCTTAATTTAAGGATAATTATATCCTTCTCTTTTGCCAAATTCTCTATTTCATAGGTATCAAGACTAATAAGACACTCCTTTTCTTTCCTTAGTTTCTCTAAAAGGAGAGAATATCCATTTATCTGTTCATTTAGGATATATTTAATATCTTCTAAACCTTTCATCTTTCACTCAAGATCTTCTCTGCTATCCTTAATGGGTCTAAATTATAATTACCTGATTGGATTGCCTTTTTAATAGCCTCTACCTTCTCTACCCTTATATCAGGTAATTCCTTTGTAGCAGCTACTAATTCTGCAAGCTCCTTTCCCTTTGCAGATATGCTTATTTTGTCTGTTGAATTTGACCTTTGAACAGTCGCTATTTTTTCCTTACCCTCAATACCCTCAATGCCTTCGGTCTTCTTTGTGCTATGACCTCTCTCAATCCCATCAGGTGGTTTGTTTCCATGAATCTTCATAATATTTAATCCTCCTTAAATAATCTTTATATTTCTTTATCGTAAATTTTTATCAATATCTTTAATATCATCTTTTTGCCAAAAAGTTCATCGGATTAGTAGGCTCTCCATTATATCTTATCTCAAAATGCAGATGGGGACCAGTTGATGTCCCTGTGCTTCCAACCTTAGCTATAATGGTATTTTCCTCTACTATGTCGCCTTCACTTACAAGATTGACCTTATTATGGGCATATCTACTTTCTAAACCATCACCATGATCAATTATAACTATATTGCCATAGCCCTCCCTTTCACCGCTAAAAATAACCTTTCCTTTCCTTATAGCAAATATTTCTGTTCCTTCAGGTGCAGCTATGTCAATACCGTAATGAAATCTCCTTTCACCGAGGATAGGATGTTCCCGCATACCAAAATATGAACTTATTGTGCCATTAGCAGGCAGTAAGGGTTTTATAATATCCTCTGATTCTACTTTTTCCAGTGCCCTATTAATATTTTGCAAGTCATCTACTGTCTTGACTTTCCTTTCTGTTTTATTAATCCTGTTGTTTAATTCCCTTATTAGGGTCTCCTGTAATCCAAGTCCCCTTTCTGCAAAAAGCCGCGCAATCTCCATATCAAACATGGTCATATAAGAATTTATTGAAAACCCACCCTTTGAAAATGTCTCTGTTGTCTGTCTCATTGCCTTAATCATCTCATATGCAAAAACAGCCTCTAACTCCTTTGCAACAAACTTTATGGAATCAGGATCTTTCCTATCTTTTAGTTCCTGAAGATTTTTATAGGGGTTTATGCCTGATGAATTAATTGTGATTATCTCTTTCATTATACCTTTTCCTCTATATTAAACCTATATTATCTCCAACTCTGCCCTTAAAGCGCCTGCTCTCTTTAATGCCTGTAATATTGATATAAGGTCACGAGGGGTAACCCCAAGGGCATTTAATGCCCTGACAACCTCTCCAAGTGTAGCCCCTGAGACCTCTGAAAGGGAGACCTTTTCCTCCTTTACCTGAACCTCTGTATCTGGTACAACTACTGTCTCTGCACCCTTTGGTGCAAATGGCGGCGGCTGTGAGACCTTATATTCGGTCTTGATCTCTATTGTTAAGTTACCATGGGCAATTGCCACAGGAGAGATCTTCACTTTATCGCCTATAACAACAGTGCCTGTCCTCTCGTTTATCACCACCCTTGCATTCACATCAACAGGCACATCAATACCTTCTATAAGTGTTATCAACTCTACAATATTATTTTTATATTCATTAGGTATCCTTAGATTTACAGATGATGAATCTAAGGCAATTGCATAATTTGACCCTAATGTCTCATTTATCTTTTTTGCTATCTCTGCGGCAGTCGCAAAATCAGCTCTATGTAAAAATATCCTCATATCACTTCCATTGCCAATAGTAAAAGGCAGGTCCTTTTCCACTATAACTCCATTAGGCACCTTTCCAGCTGTTGAGTGATTTTTCTGTACAGTTGTACCTCCACCTCCTCCAATAAATCCACCTATTGAAACAGCTCCCTGTGCTATAGCATAAACATTTCCATCAGGTCCTTTTAGAGGTGTCATCAAAAGTGTGCCTCCTTGAAGGCTTTTAGCATCTCCTATAGTAGATACCAACGCATCAATCCTTGTGCCTGGTTTTGGGAAGGGTGGCAAGGTGGCAGTAACTATAACAGCAGCAGTATTTTTGGCCTTTATATCCTCAGGTTTTACGCTTAATCCCATCTTACGTAGCATATTTACTATGCTCTGCATTGTGGCAAGCCCTTTATCTCCAGTACCATCAAGACCAACAACGAGTCCATATCCAATAAGCTGATTTTCCCTTGCACCCTCAAAACTTGCAATATCCTTTATGCGCTCAGCATAAACGGCGGTAACAAGTAACAAGTAACTAGTAACAAGCAATAATAAGTTACGAGTAATGTTCATTTTGAAAACTCCTTATTTTTTAAGACCTTAATAAGTCCTAATAGCATTTTGGAAATCTCATCAAGCTCATTAAGGCTATTATCAATATCTGTATATATCCAAGATTTTTTTGCAATAATTAGTTGTGTTTCAAGTTCTGCCGCAGACCCCTGTGATACTGACAAAAATTGTACAAATTCTTTAGAGGTATTTCTTGCTGCGCCCTCTGCTATATTACTCGGGATAGAAACTGCACACCGCCTCATCTGTTGAGATAGTCCATATAATTCATTCTTGGGAAATTTTTCTGTAATCTTATATATCTCTGTTACCATGTTAATAGACCTTTTCCAGACCCCTAATTTATGATGTCCTTTCATAACTCGTCACTCGTTACTCGT
>CAZIMB010000009.1:32046-35787 GCA_964540275.1 uncultured Nitrospirota bacterium
ACTCGTCACTCGTTACTCGTTACTGCCTTTAAAACGGCCATACCCTATCAATAAATCTAACAAGCCAGCCAGGGCTCTGTTTGTCCTGAATAATGCCATCCCCAACAAAATATATCTGGGCATCAGCTACCATACTGCTTAATATAGTATTATTAGGCGATATATCATCAGGTCTTGCCATACCTCTAAGGACAAGGATCTGTTTTTCATTATTAATTACAATCTCCTTTCTTGACTCTAACACAAGGTTTCCATTTGGCATTACCTCAACTACCTTGGCAGTTATAGTGCCCACAATCCTTCCAGATCTATTAGTCTCACCAGAGCCTTTGAAATCACTTTTTGCTGAACCCTTTACATTAGGGGTAATGGTATTGCCTTTGCCAAAGAAATTATCCAGATTAAGATTAAGAGGAGCTCCAAAGAATGTTGTGACACCTGCATCAAGGGATGATTCCCTACCTGCATTTGTGTCTGCACCTCCTGAACCTATTATATTTTCAACAACTTGTATAGTAACAAGGTCATTGAGCCTCCTTGCCTTTGAGTCCTCAAATAGGCTCGCACCATCACGCCATAAGGAGTTAGCTGTAGTCTGGGGAATTTTTTCTTCCCTATAAATATATTTTGGTGGTTCAGGAGGAAGAACAGGTGTTGTAACACATGAGGATAAAAAAAAGACTATAAGGATTGAGAGAAAAAAAACAAACATTTTTTTCATCTAAAAATCCACCTTTACAGTATTTTCATCTACCAATCTGCCTATTAAAATCTTCTTTGATGAGAGATTTACAACCTTTACATAATTTCCAATATAGCTGTTTTCCTTTATCTCACCAAGGGTAGTTATGTTGAAATCTGGGGATTCTACCAAAAGTACTACCCTTTGTCCCTTCTTTACCATAGGCAGTCTATCAACCATATTATCAAGGAGAGGTGTATTAGAAACAATTGACCTTGACAGAGGCATCCCTATTACATCAGATGCATTCCTTAATGCCCCCTTTGGAATCCTTGACAATTCCATCAGTGTAATATATACATCTTCCTTCTGAATAATATAACCCTTTCTCTGTGACCTTCTGCTCATTACAACCCAATCAAAGGCCTTTATGTTTGCATTTGCCTTTATCTTTTTTCCGTTCTTGAACTCAATAAGAAAAATTGTCCTGCCTGGCAATCCCCTTTCTACAATAATTTTTTCTGGAATCTCATTGTATACATCCCTTTCAAGGATAAGGTCGTTAACCTCAATATCTGCCCATGGATAATTATCCTTTATATGCTCCCTTATGGCATTTTCAATTAATCTGTTGTCCCCAAAGGACTTAAAGGGAATAAGCATCAAAAAAAACAAGGACAAGAAAGTAAAAATCATAAATTTTTTGTATTCACCCTTTTTTATCTTGTACATATTCATTTTACACTCCTTGAAATATTGATGCCTTTTTATCTCCTTAAGTTATTAACATTCTGAAGCATCTCATCAGATGCCTGTACAGCCTTTGAGGCAATCTCATATGCCCTCTGGCTGATAATCATGTTAACCATCTCTTCAACCACATTTACATTAGACATCTCAATAAATCCCTGTGCAATGCTACCAAGTCCATCAGAAGATGGATTGCCTGTTACTGGCTCTCCTGATGAGGCAGTAGGAATATAAAGATTTTTGCCTATTGCCTTAAGACCTCCAGGATTTATAAACCTTGCAATCTCTATCTGCCCTATCTCCGTAGGTATAGCACTTCCAGGCTGAAGAACAGATACCCTTCCATCAGATCCAATTGTAATATGCATTGTATTGGCTGGAATAGTTATAGCTGGCTCTAATGCATAGCCATCTGAGTTAACTATCCTTCCTTCGCTATCTAATTTAAAGGCACCTGCCCTCGTATAGGCTATGGTACCATCTGGTGTCATTATCTGAAAAAAACCATCACCCTCAATAACAAGGTCAAGATTATTGCCTGTATGCACAAAGTCGCCTTGATGAAATATCTTCTGAACAGCTACTGGTCTTACTCCAAGACCTATCTGAATGCCGGATGGTATCTGGGCACCCTCTGCAGACAAAGCACCTGGCGTCCTTACATTTTGATAGATCATCTCCTGAAAATCTGCCCTGCTCTTTTTATATCCTATCGTATTGACATTAGCAAGATTGTTTGCAATAACATCAATATTAATCTTTTGAGCCTCCATGCCTGTTGCTGCTATAAAGATTGACCTTATCATGAATACCTCCAGATAACTAAATTTTAAAAAGAAATCTTACAAATCTATCCTCTAACTTTTTTTTAATCCCGAGATACATTAAGTTTATTCTGTAGAATATCTTTCCCATATTTATAACCTCCCCATCTCATTTGTTACCTTTGAAGTTGCCTCATCAAAGCCCTGGATCACCTTCTGAAAGGCCTCAAATTCCCTCCATGCCTCCATCATCTTTACCATTTCCTGTATTAAATTCACATTTGATGTCTCAAGATAACCCTGCATTATAGTTGCATCTGTTTCAATAGCATTAGCATTTGTAAAGAATATCCCATCACCAACTCTTTGAAGATCCTCTGTTTCAAAATCAACTATCCTTATAGAATCAACCTTTACCCCCCTTACACTAATATTCCCTTTCTCGTCTATTTCTATATTCCCTTCAGACAACTTTATCGGGCCATTACTGCCAAGCACCCTCATCCCATTTTGAAGAGCAAGATACCCTTCTGAATCCCTTTTCAAAATGCCCTTTCTTGTATAATTATTTCCCTCTAAGGCGATAAATCCTCTGCCGTCAACAGCTATATCAAGAGCCCTGCCTGTTTTAATAATATTTCCTGCTGAAAAGTCTGTTTTCACAGTAGCTAAGGTAGTCATAATCCTTCCATCTTGATTGTTAATTGCATCAGCAGATACAAGGTAATCCTTAAAGGAGACTGAATCCTTTTTGTATCCTATTGTGTCTGCATTAGCTATGTTTTGAGAAATGACTTCCATCTGTTGATGTTTTAATACAGAGCCAGATAGGGCTATATAAATTCCTTTATACATGACAATTTAGAGAGCAAATTTAATGCCAGAACGGAATTTTTGTACTTTATAATAATTAAGCCATATTTTGCATAGGCTATATTTTATAAATTTTATAAAAGAGGGAATAAAAATAAAGGCGTTAGAAGTTAAGGATGTGAAAAATTTTCCCTTAAGGGAAAATTTTTGCCTATGATTTTGTAGAGTAAAGATTTAGGATAAGTTCTACCTCTCCCACAGGCATGTCAAGAATATCAGATATTTCGTCAATTTTTAGACCCCTTTTCCTGAGGGCTATAATCTCATTATGCCGTAAATCTTTCTCAATGGATGGTCTTATATTTTCTGCTCTTTCTATTAATCTCTCAAGTATTAATATCTTTTCATCTAATGATGCCTCCAACTTTTTTAGGTCATCCATTCTTTTGTCAATCCTCTCAAATATCATCTCAGCAATCTCTTTGACCTCTGACAACTCTACTGCTAAAAGCTCTTTTCCCTTTTCAATCTTATCGGAGTTACCTGATTTTAACAGTCTCTTAATCATCTTTAAGCCCTTATATCTATCTTGCCAGATTCCTTTTTTTCCTCTTTTTTTAGAGGTCGTGGTCTTTTCTTTGGAAGGGAATTTTCTTCCTTTTTTACAGTTGGGGGTGCAAAAATGTTTTTTATTGGTTCTATAGACATACTTTTTACTCTTAGGAACTAAAA
>CAZIMB010000009.1:35887-40777 GCA_964540275.1 uncultured Nitrospirota bacterium
ATCAGGTTTTGCTGCATCAAGCTGTTGTTTAATATTATTTAAATGATCATCCTTTAATGAATACTCAAGAAGTATAGCACTGTGTTCATTAGACCATATTCCATCATCCTCTATCTTTGGGCTAAAGACCCGAGAGAGGGCCTCGGCAAGAGATACAATAGAAACAATATCTCTAAATTTATCTGCAAGAGATGGCTTATGATGATACCTTATTGAATAGACAATCTCTTCAGGTAATCCCCTGCCTTCAGCAAACCATGAACCTGCATCCATGTGTGTACAGCCAAAAAGCTCTATCTCCCTATCAAACATATCATCAGTGGTCTTTATCTCAAGAAACCTTTTAGGGTCAATCTTGTAAAGGATTATCCTCCCTATATCATGTAGTAGTCCTGCGAGAAAGGTCTCTGAAGGTGAGGAAATTGGTGTGATTTCTGAGAGCATAGCTGAAATAAAAGCAACCTCATAGCTATGAATCCAGAGCCTTTTTAAATTAAATGAATTTCTGGATGGGAATATCTCCATGATGCTCATACCCATAGCTATAGACTTTATCCTCTCATATCCAAGAAACATAATTGCCTGCCTTATCTCTTTGACCTCTCCAGAATGTCCAAATATTGCAGAGTTTGCGATCCTAACCACCCTTTCAGCGAGTGATTGATCATGGGAGATGAGAGTATAAAGGTCTTGTGGGGAAGAGTTTTCATCCCTTATAATGCAGATGATCTTTCCGAGCATATCAGGGATGGTGGAGAGATCGCTTAATCGGGCAATAAAATCTTTAACATATCTTTCATTCATTTTAGCTTTATTATAACATTTTGCTCCTTTGCAAATAAGATAATTCTCTATCTTTGGGTTGCCATGCGATAATTGACATGTTTCAAGTCTATTTGTCAAATGAAAAAAATTAACCCTTTTCTATGTCAATAATGCCAGATTCTCCTTTGACAATAATCTATCTGTATCAAGGAGCATGATCAACCTATCCTTTAGCTTTCCTATACCTCTTATAAATTCTACGCCCATTTTGGCGGCTGCAGGTGGTGGCTCAATTGCCTCAGATGGTATCCTCATCACCTCAGAAACAGAATCAACGACTGCACCTATCATAATTCCATTAATTGTGAGCACCACAATCCGTGAGTTCCTATCAAGCCCTTTATATTCCAGACCAAACCTCTTTCTTAGATTTACTACAGGTATGACCTTACCCCTCAGATTTATTACACCCTCTATAAAGTCAGGTGATTTAGGCACCTTTGTAATCTCTGTCATTCGATTAATCTCCTGTACAGAAAGTATATCCACAGCATACTCCTCATCACCAAGTTTAAAGGTTATCACCTGTTGTTCCATTGACATACCTCCAATCTTAATTATACTTAAACATATCTATCCTTCTCTGAAGCTCTGAGGCAAGCCTTGCAAGCTCTGATGATGCCTGTGCTATCTGTTCAGTTGCCTCTGATGTCATCTTTGTAATGCCTAATATGCTTTCTATATTGTGCGACACCTGTTCTGATGCTGCTGACTGCTCTTCTGTTGCTGCTGCTATCCTCTGAACCATATCAAGGCTTCTTGATGAAGACTCTACTATCATATCAAGGGAAGATGTTGCCTCACTCGCAATATTTACACCGCTTTCTACTTCAGCCACCCCTATATTCATTGAATCTACTGACCTTGATGTATCTTCCTGTATCTTCTTTATCATTGCTGCTATCTCCTTTGTTGCCTTGCCTGTTCTTTCGGCAAGCTTTCTAACCTCATCAGCAACCACAGCAAATCCTCTTCCCTGCTCACCTGCCCTTGCAGCCTCTATCGCGGCATTCAGTGCAAGTAGATTAGTCTGGTCTGCAATATCATCAATCACCCTTATTATATTCCCTATCTCATTAGAATTCTTGCCGAGTTCTTCTATAGTATTTGCAGCGCTTTTCACTGTATCTGCAATCTTTTGTATGCTATGAACTGTCTTTTCAACTGCCTCTTTGCCCTTTTTAGCAATATTTGCTGCCTCCTTTGATATCTCTGCAGTATCTGAGGCATTCTTTGCCACATCCATTATAGTCTGAGACATCTCAGCCATAGCTGCTGCAACCTGCTCTGTCTGCTGGGATTGCCCACTTGCATTTTTGCTTAACTGCAAAGCTGTTGAAGAGAGTTCTTCAGAAGCTGAAGACACCTGCTGTGTATTACCTGCTATCTGTTTTATCATATCCTTCAGGTTTTCTGTCATTTCCCTAAGTTTTTCAGCAATACTGCCTATCTCATCCCTTGACGAAAAATCTATATTAGCTGTTAAATCACCCCTTGAGACCAAATCCAAGGTGCCTGCAAATTTATTTAGCGGCTGAAAGAGCTTCTTTTTCATAACAAAGAACATCCCTATATTGCTGACACAAAGGAAGCCTAACAGGGACAGGACAAATATGTTAGCCATTCCCGTTATTTTATTCATTAGCTCGTATCCTTTTTCTATTTTTTTATCTAAATATGCCTGGTAGTTTGTTAGGTGTCCTTTTAGTTCACCTAATAAAGGTTCTGTAATTGTCAGAAAAATTTCCTTCTTTTTAGAAATATCATTGGTATTAAGTATATCTTTTGCGCTTTCATGAAACCTTCTATGGGCCAATTCTATTGGATCATATATCTTCTTCTCTTCTGGGTCCGTTGGCTTGTGTGAATAATACCATTTTCCAAATTCACACTTAGTAGGATCAATAGACTTATCAAAATTCTTACCTTCATATATATGGTCTTTTAATGCAGAAATCCAATAAAGATGATCAATAAATCTTAAGCTCAATAAAGAATGTAATTTTACATCTTCTGCCTGTTTCTCATCTAAAACAGATATTTTATTATTCATATAATAAAAAATACCTGCTGTAATGATAGTCAAAACAACTAATCCCACAACCTGAAAAAGAAATAGTTTCTTAATTGATACATTTTTTAGCATAATTCCCCTCCTTATAATATTGAAATCGTAATTTTAATCAAAAACTTTAGTTATGCATCTCCATGCAATCATACAGCATTTATAATCTCTCCTGCTATCTCTTCCAGGGATAATACCTTGTCCGCTATACCAGCATCTACAACCGCCTTTGGCATTCCATAGACAACACAGGTTTCTTCATTCTGGGCAAATACCCTTCCGTTTGTCCTTTTTAGGGCAGTAAGTCCCTTTAAACCATCATTGCCCATCCCTGTAAGTATTATTCCAAGGGCCCTGCCAGGAAAAAATTCTGCTACAGAAAACAGTAATGCATCAACAGAGGGGCGGTAAATAAATTCCTCTTTCTCCTCTGATATGGCTATAATCGTCTCTATACCCCTTACCCTTTTTAGCCTCATATGTCCCCTTCCAGGCGCCACATAGGCAACACCATTTTTAATATTCTCCCCTTCCTCTGCCTCTTTTACAGTAATCTGGCTCATTTTATTAAGCCTTTCAGCAAAAGGACCTGTAAAGGTTGGAGGCATATGCTGGGCTATTACAATAGGTGCTGGGAAATCCTTCGGCAATTTTGGAATTATCTCCTGAAGCGCCTTTGGACCTCCAGTAGATGAACCTATAGCCACAAGATTTATCCTCCTTTCACCAGTTGTCCTTACAGGAATTGTTTTTGGAATCTCTACAGCCTTTGACGTTACTGCTGGTCTGATGCGCCTCTTAACTATGCCTTTTCGGGCTATCAGCTTTATCTTATCAATCAATATATCCTTGATCTTCACAATATTAATTGAGAGGTCCGAGAGGTTTTTAGGAATAAAATCTACGGCTCCCAGGTCAAGGGCATCAAGGGTAACCTTTGCACCATCTGTGGTCAAGGAACTGACCATTATAACAGGGACCGGATTCCTTTCCATAATGTGTTTAAGCGCTGTAATGCCATCCATCCTCGGCATCTCAACATCCATTGTCACAATATCAGGTCTTAATTTTTCTACAAGTTCAATCGCCTCAATACCATCCCTTGCCTTGCCAATGATGTGGATTTCAGGGTCTGAGGAAAGCATACTGCTTAATGCATTTCTCATAAACGCTGAATCATCAACTATTAAAACCTTTACCATAATCGCTCCTAAATCTATTTATGTCTATTGCCTAAACTATAATCAGTAAAGAAACATTTCAATATGCAAAGGAGGTGTGGTAGAAAAACTTAAAAAACCTTAAAGGCTTTGACACCATACCTCTGCCTTGCTAATCAAGGATTAAGGCTAAATTTATACCTTAAACCAACCTACTGTTGAATTCAACTCAGTAGCAAGTCTGGAGAGGTCCTCCGCAGACCTCTTTATCTCAAGCATTGAACTGCTCAATTGCTTTGTAATCTCTGAGATATTTTCCATGTTGTGTGAGACCTCATCTGTTGCTGCAGACTGCTCTTCTGTTGCTGCAGCTATCCTCTGAACCATATCTGTTACCTCTTCAACATGTTTAACCATCTCATCTATTGATACCAATGTGTTTTTAACATTATCAAGCACCTTTTGGATAGATTCCCTCTCCTCTTTCATAAGCTTTACTGATTCCATCGCCTCATTCTGCATTGTCTTTACTGTTCTGGCAATATCATCTGTGGCAAGGGCTGTCTTTTCTGCAAGTTCTCTAACATTATCAGCAACCACAGCAAAACCCCTCCCTTGCTCGCCAGCACGGGCTGCCTCTATAGCCGCATTCAGGGCAAGAAGATTGGTCTGGTCTGCTATCTCCTTAATTAAGGCAATTACATTATTTATCTCCTTGGATTTCTGACCGAGCATTTCTACCTTTTCAGAGGATTTAATCACTGTTTCAGCAAATTTATTTAACTCATCCACTGTAATGTGCATTGCATCTTTACCCTTTAGTGCTATATTCTTCATCTT